>NZ_CP021138.1:1598337-1918004 GCF_002162035.1 Sulfuriferula sp. AH1 | reverse complement strand
GAGTTTGTTAAAAAGGCATAGTCTGGCGCGCTAATAAAAATTAATAGAAGGTCATTTAAACATTCATGGCATCGTTGAGAAAATCGATCATGTCACCAATCTGTTGATCCAAATCTTCGTAACTGTCATGGCTGCCTGACACCAAAAGCAATTTGTCCGCCTCGCTGTAACGCCTGCTATATAACGCTTGTGCTTCTGACACGGGGACAGTCGTATCCTCGGTGCCATGAATCAGCAAGACTGGACAGTGGATGCGCCCGATGGTGTTGAGTGGTGCGATGTCGTCGAATTTGTAGCCGATCACGTGCTGAACGTAATGCAGGATATACCAGCCGATAGGGATGTATGGCACGTGCCAGGCTGCAAGCAGGCGGCGCATGACAGTCTCAGGGTGTGTAAAAGCGGCAATGCTGACCACGGCCGCCAGATCATCCCGGCGCGAAGCGGCAAGCAGGGCTGCGGCTGCCCCTACGGAATGACCGACCACGCCTATCCGTTTAGCATCCACTCCCGGCAGCAATTTAAGCTGGTTTAATGCATGGTCGAGATCCTCGGCGAAGCGGGGCATGGACGAGAAGGTGTCTATGTCGCTACGGCCATGGCTGCGGGCATCGAAGAACAGCAGTGCGTAGCCGGCACGGTGCAGTGGTGCGGCAAGGGGAAGCATCGTCTCTGCATTGCCTCCCCATCCATGCAATACAACCAGTGCTGGTGCGAGTTCCGGCCCTGGCGCCGGAATAAACCAGGCGTAAAGCTGTTTGTCGTTGGTGGTTAAAATTTGCGTTTCTGAATATGCCAATCCCATCGCTTCCGGCGTGGATTGCTCCACCACTCTGGGCGCACGCAGGCTCCAGTGAATCAGGGCGTGAAATGCCACAATGACTAACCCGAAACTTGCCAGAATCGTTAGTAAATTCATCATGCTGGATATTTAGTAGGGAATAAGCATAATCAGGCTGGGTGTCCGACCGCTTCGCGGCCACGTTTTTTTTATCCCTTTGCCGAGCGATTGTCTCGTAACGATATTCTGACGATTTATCTTTATTCCGTCGATAGCTATTTGAAAATAATGGAGCCGATTCAATCGTGTATTCGCTCATCTGAACCGGGTGGTTTCATAATTGTTTCTATTTTCCTTATGCATGTAACAATCTGTTACTAGCAGGTTACGGCGCCGTGTTTGCGCTTTTACGCATCAGGGGGTTGGGGTAAGATGAGCATCCTCGTTTCTAACCGCTTGTGTCCTCGATTATGCTGTTTTTCCTGTTGCTGAATTCCATCGATGGCTAACGCCTTCTGGTTCGTATTGGTAGGTGGATTGCTGCTGGTGATGGGGCTCACGTCCTCCGTCCTTAAACGCCTGCCGGTTACTTCTGCCATCATTTATCTGGCGGTGGGGTTGCTGGTCGGGCCGACCATGCTCAATCTGTTTCACTTCAACCCGCTCAAGGAAGCGGCTTTGCTGGAAGTGCTGACCGAAGTCGCGGTATTGATTTCGCTGTTTTCCGCCGGCGTCAAAATGCCGCTGCCGTTCAGTTTTGCGCGCTGGCGTGCACCGCTGCTGCTGGCGACGGTTTCCATGGCGGTGACCGTCGCGATGATCGCGGCCTTTGCCTACTATGTGCTGGGTATGCCATTGGGCGCAGGCGTGTTGCTGGGTGCGATCCTTTCCCCCACCGATCCGGTGCTGGCGACCGACGTGCAGATACGGCATGCCAGCGATCGAGACCAGCTGCGTTTTACCTTGACCTCCGAGGCGGGCATGAACGACGGCGGCGCTTTCCCTTTCGTGGTGCTGGGAATGGGTCTGCTGGGGTTGGAGGGGTTCCATAATACCGGGCTGAACTGGTTGCTGGTGGATGTCGTCTGGGTTGCGGTGGGCGGCATTGCCCTCGGCGTAGTCGCAGGCCTGGCCTTGGCCAAGCTGGGGTGGAAACTGCGCCGTACGCCCTTCAAACACGAACTGATGGACGATTTTCTCGGTCTTGGGCTGATCGGGGTGGTGTATGGGCTGGCAGTATCGCTGCATGTCGGCGGGTTTCTGGCGGTTTTCTTCGCTGCCGTCACCTTGCGCCAGACCGAGCTGAAGCTGGCAGAAGCGGCTCGTTCCGCTATCGGCCATGCCTACGAAGGCACTGCGCCCAGCTACGCAAGCCTGTACCCGGATAGCGAATTGCCGGCCAAGGTCAGCGAGGGTTCGCTGATATTCAATGAGCATCTGGAACGATTGTCGGAAGTGCTGCTGATCCTGCTGATCGGCGGTACGCTCTTCATCAACTCATGGAGCTGGGCAGCGGTCGGGCTGGCGTTGTTCGTGTTCTTTATTGCGCGTCCGGTCAGCGTCGTCGTCAGTCTGCTGGGAACCCGTACGCCGTGGCGGATACGCGGTATGACGGCATGGTTCGGGGTGCGCGGCATCGGTTCGCTCTATTACCTGATGTACGCGATACAGCGCGGTCTGCCGGAAACGCTGGCGCTGCAACTGATACAGCTGACGCTGATCGTGGTGGCGCTGTCCATCCTGCTGCATGGCTTGAGCGTCAAACCAATGATGGGGCGCTTCTGGCGGCGCAGCAAGCAGAAAACGATACCTTGACAGTTCAATAAACCGCAGCTGCGCGACAACGGCTGAGCGAAACGCCGCAACGCAACTGAGTTTACCAGCGCAGTTTGCGCCAGGCCGTCTGCTGTGCCGGATTGAGAAAAGTCCAGGCCACCAGGCGGCTTTGCTTTTGTCCCTGGCTCATCGCGATGGTCTTGTGTTGCTGGACGCCGGCTTGCTGCAATGCGGCGTAGATGCCGGGCAGGCTGGCTGATTTCGACACCAGCGTGGTAAACCAGTAGCAGTGCGTGGGCATCTGCGTGCTTTCGTCTATCATGCGGCGGATGAAGGCCTGTTCGCCGCCTGCGCACCACAACTCCGCACTCTCGCCGCCGAAATTCAGACCGGTATCCTGCTTGCCCAGATTGCGCCATTTGCGTTGCGTGCCGGCGCTGGCTTCGGCCTCCGAGGCATGGAATGGGGGATTGCACAGCGTCAGGTCGAACCATTCGTTGTCGCGTATCATACCGGCGAAAATCCTGCCGGCGGCTGGCTGCAAGCGCAGCGTGATGTGCTGCGCCAGCGCCGGGTTGGCATCCAGAATGGCTTGCGCATTGGTCAGCGATGCCGCATTGATGTCGGTACCGGCAAAGTCCCACCTGTATTCGCTGTGCCCGATCAACGGATAAATGCAGCTTGCGCCGGTGCCGATATCCAGCGCCTGTATGCTCTCGGGGATGCTGCCGCGGTTATCGGCAGCGAGCAGGTCAGCCAGGTAATGCACGTAATCGGCGCGTCCTGGTACCGGCGGGCACAGGTTCTGCGGCTGGATATCCCAGCCGCGGATGCCGTAGTTATCCTGCAGCAGCGCGCGATTCAATGCCTTGACCGCTGCCGGATCGGCGAAATCGATGCTGCGTTCGCCGTGCGCATTGACGCTGACGAAATCGCCGAGCCGCGCATCGGCCTGCATCAGGCGTTCGAAATCGTAGCGGCCCTGATGGCGATTGCGCGGATGGAGTCTGTGTGCAGGTGCTGCGTCAGCGGGTAACTTGCGGTTCTTGATTCGCATAAGGCCTGCGGAAGGTCAGGGCAGATCAGCCAAATTAGCCGGGAATATAGCAGATAACAAGCCCCGGCGGGTTGTCAGCCGCCAGTACCCTCATTCAAAACCAGAATGACGTGCTCTTCAGCAGGAATTCGTCGTAGGGCATGTAATGCGATCCATCGCAGGAGAAGGTCACGCTGATCATGCCATTGAAGACATTGATGGATGCGGTGCGCAGGTAAATGGTAGGGTCGGCGAAGCGCAATGAGCGCATGGTGTCGAGAATGTGGGCGATGCTGTGCTGCAGGATCAGCGCGTCGTGCGGATAAGGATGGGATGGGAATATCAGGCAGATATCGGGGTCGCTCAAGGCCTCATGGTCCAGAATGCGATAGCGGAACGGGTCGTCCATGGTCCAGATGGTGGCCTGACTGCTGGAGAAGTGTATCTGGCATTGGAATATGCCGCGTTGTGTCAGCAGTTCTTCCAGAATGGACAGCGCCTGTTCCAGATTGCCGTCCATGGGGCTGTCTGTCCGTTGTTGCAGAAATACCGTGCCGCGGATCGCCGGGTCGCCCTTTATCTGCCGCCAATAGCCGGGTTCTTCGTAGAGCGCCGAGGTTACCGGCAGGCCGCGCAAGTCGAAGTCGGCGCCGAGATAGCCTATCGCGTTGCCGTCGGCACGAACGATCTGCAGCGCGGTGAGGGACGGGCGCCGTCCTCGCAGGCTGATGTAGGCATCAGAGAGCAGGAAACCCCACGCCGGTACGGTTTCTTTCATGTAAGGGCGCTGCGAGCGGTCACGCCCGAAATGCTCAGGGGCCAGCCCCTGGGCGCAGACATTGTCGCAAATCTGGATGCCGTCGGTGGTCAGGCAGTACAGCGAGGTACAGTAAGGAATGCCGGTGAAGCCCTGCGTGAGCACCGCATCGAGTTGCTCCCGGTCTCCCCATGCGGCGGGACACTGTTCAGCCAGGTGCGCCAGCGGGTCTTTCACCATGTGCGCCAGATCTTCGCGTTGCAGATAGATACTGTCTTTCCATGATTGTTTCATGCACTAATCTCCCAAACGAATGTAGACCGATGCGGAAAGCAAGAGTTTAAGGTTTATTGATTACGCTTTGATGCATAGCCGGGCGGATACTTTATCGCCGCACCGGTAACGATAGCATGCTTCGGTGTGCTGCCGAACATACATTTCCCTGAAAGATCGCCATGCTATGGACATCTCGTGTCAGGCCGATTTCCAGGAGCGAATGAGCATTAGCCTGGCCATCTTCTCTCGTTCGACAAGATCCGTCATGCACGGGTCAATTCAAGGAGAAATAACATGCAAGCATACCGTCACCATGTATTAGGGTTTTATGTCCGCCGCAGTGACGCCGAAAGCGCGCTTGCCCGGCTCGTGCAGGAAGGGTTTTCGCCCAGCCAGATGCAGATTTATGAAAACGAGCCGCCGGCACTGACTACGACACCGCATGCGGGCAGCAAGCTGGTGCTGAAGGATGTGCTGGTCGACGGTGCAGTCGGTACCGTGATCGGCACCGGCCTCGGCGCATTGGGCGAGCTGGCGCTGGTAGCGGCGAATGTCAGTCTGTTCATCGCCAGCCCGCTAGTGGCGCCACTGTTCATGCTGGGATGGGGTGCCGGGGTCGGCGGCATGCTGGGGGCTGCGATCGGGGCCGCCAATACCGAACGGCCATTTACCGATATGGTCCGTGATGCGCTCGATAACGGTCAGATCGTGCTGGTGGTCGAAACGCACAGCGAGAATGAATCCGCGCTCGCCCGCGGCGTCGTCGAGGCTTCCATCAAGGAATACGATGACGTCAAATGAATGGGAATGGCGTACGGGATGATGCCCGATACCGGCTGGCAAGCACCATCAGCGCAGAAGAGTCCGAAGATCGGCAACAGCCGGATTTCGTGTCATGTTGCCATGAATGTCGGGTGCGACATGACGAACCGTATTTCGCATATAAACAAGTGGTGATATAGGCAGGCAGGTATTAATGATAGGATAACGCCAACACATCTCAAGCGGAGTCATGATGCTGGAGCTGCACCATATTGCCAAGTCTTACGCGAACAGGCGGCGTGTGCTGACCGACTTGTCTTACACGCTGGGCGAAGGCGAATATGTCGCCATCATGGGCGACTCCGGCGTGGGCAAGTCCACCTTGCTCAATCTGATCGCCGGGCTGGATAGCCCGGATGCGGGCGAGATCGTGATCGACGGCGTATCCCTGGCCGGCCTGGATGATAATGCGGCGACCCTGCTGCGGCGCGCCCGGCTCGGTTTCATCTTTCAGGCGTTTCATGTGCTGCCGCATTTGAGCGTGCTGCAAAATATTGGGTTGCCCTTGCTGCTGAATGGCATGGATACGCAGCGTGTCCGGACCATGCTCGATGCGGTCGGCTTGCAAGGGCGAGGCGACGATTTCCCGCGTCAGCTCTCGGGTGGCGAGCTGCAGCGTGTTGCCATTGCCCGCGCGCTGGTGCACCGTCCCAGGCTGGTATTGGCCGACGAACCCACTGGTAATCTCGATCCGGATACGGCGCACGGCATACTGATGCTGTTGCGTGACGAAATCAAGGCCAATGGCGCTTCCGCCATGATCGTCACCCACTCCCCCGCGGCAGCGGCCACCGCGGATCGCGTGCTGATTCTGACCAACGACGGCCTGCATCCCGCCTGATGAACGTGCGTACCGCTCTGCTTACGCGCTGGTTGGTATGGGGCGAATGGCGCGCCTATCCGCTGCGTGCGCTGGTAGCCATCACGGCGATTGCGCTCGGCGTGGGCATGGGGTTTGCGATCCAGCTGATCAATGCGGCGGCGCTGGACGAGTTTTCGGCGGCGGTAAAGAGCCTGTCGGGGCAATCCGATCTGGAGGTGCGTGGTGCGCAAGCCGGTTTCGACCAGCGTATCTATCCGTGGCTGGCACAGCATGACGGGGTGGCGGTCGCCAGCCCGGTGCTGGAGCTGGATGCGGTCGTGCCGGGCAAAAAGCAGCCCTTGAAAATCCTCGGCATCGACATGTTTCGCGCCGGTGCGATCGCACCCGATCTGATCGGCATCCCGGATGAGGACAAGACCTTCGACACGTTGTCGGACGATGCGATTTTCCTGTCGCCAGCGGCGATGAGCTGGTTGCAGGTGCATCAGGGCGATCAGCTGAAACTGCGTTCCGGGACGCATATCATCGCATTGCGTGTCGCCGGCGGCCTGGTGCATGCACGCGCCGGCCAGCGCATCGCGGTGATGGATATCGCTGCCGCGCAGTGGCGCTTCCATCGTGTCGACCAGCTTTCGCGTATCGATCTGAAGCTGACTGCGGGCGTCAACCGCGCCGTATTCAAGGCGGCGTTGCAGCGTGAACTGCAGGGCCGCCTGCTGGTGACGCAGAGCGGAGAGCAGACGACGCGGGCAGCCGACATGTCGCGCGCCTATCGGGTCAATCTGAATGTGCTGGCGATGGTGGCGCTGTTTACCGGCGCGTTTCTGGTGTTCTCCACGCAGGCATTGTCGGTGATGCGTCGGCGCAGCCAGTTCGCGCTGCTGCGGGTGATGGGGCTGACCCGTGCCCAGCTCATGCGCCAGGTGCTGCTGGAAGGGACGGTGTTCGGCATGCTGGGGTCTGTCGGCGGCATTGCGTTGGGCTACGCGATGGCCGCCGCGGCGCTGCACTTCTTCGGCGGGGATCTGGGCGGCGGCTATTTTGCCGGGATTGATCCTGTCGTGCATTTTATGCCGGCAGCGGCAGCCGGGCTGTTTTCGCTCGGTGTCATCGTGGCTTTGCTGGGTTCGGTCACGCCCGCCTGGGAAGCAGCGCGTGCCCATCCGGCAGCGGCGCTCAAATCCGGCAGCGAAGAGGGCGCGCTGACGCGATTGGCTAATCCGTGGCCGGCGTTGGCCATGCTGGTAGTTGGCGCATTGTTGACGCAGCTGCCGCCGGTACGCGGTTTACCGGTATTCGGCTATATTGCCGTCGCGTTTTTGCTGATCGGCACCATTGTGCTGATGCCGCGGCTGACCGGCGGTTTTTTCCGGCTGGTGAGCAGCCTGCACCTGCGCGGTGCCGTCGCCAGCCTGACATTGGCGCGACTGACCAATGCGCCGAATCAGGCGTCCATTGCGCTGGGCGGTGTGCTGACCAGCTTCAGTCTGATGGTGGCGATGGCGATCATGGTCGCCAGTTTCAGGGTGTCGGTGGATGACTGGCTGTCGCGCCTGCTGGCGGCGGACGTATATGTGCGTTCGGCACAAAATGGCGACACCGGCGCACTTTCTCCGCAGGCGCAAATGACGATCGCGAATGCGCCCGGCATCGCCCGCGCCGATTTTCTGCGCCAGACGCCGTTGACGCTCGCGGCGGATCGGCCGGACGTGATGCTGATTGCGCGTACCATTGATGTCCGTGACCCCGGTAAAATCCTGCCGATCATCGGGCCGACTCTCGTGCCGCAGGGGATGCCGGTCTGGGTGTCGGAACCGATGGTGGATCTGTATGGCTATACGCTGGGTCAGCATGTGCGCTTGCCGCTCAATGGGCGCATGCAGGATGCGGTGGTGGCCGGCGTATGGCGCGACTACGGCCGCCAATTCGGTGCGATCCAGATGCGGCTGACGGATTATCGGGCGCTGACCGGCGACATGGATGCCAATGACGTCGGGCTGTGGCTGCAACCGGGCGTCACGCCGGCACGGGTGATCGCTACCCTGAAACACCTGCCGTTCGGCGCGCTGCTGGAATTCGCCGAACCCGGCGAGATCCGCGCTGTCAGCCTGAAGATTTTCGACCGCAGCTTTGCGGTGACCTACCTGCTGGAAGTGGTGGCGATCGTTATCGGCCTGTTTGGGGTGGCGGCGACCTTTTCGGCACAGACGCTGGCACGCGCAAAGGAATTCGGCATGCTGCGGCATATAGGCGTGACCCGCAGGCAGATAATCGGCATCCTCGCCGCGGAAGGTGGTCTGCTGACCGGCATCGGCGTTGCGGTCGGCTTTGCGCTGGGCTTTGCGATCAGCCTCATCCTCGTGTTTGTGGTCAATCCGCAGTCGTTCCACTGGCGCATGCAGCTGCATCTGCCGTGGGGATTGCTGAGTTCGGTGGCGGCCTTGCTGCTGGTGTCGGCCATCGTGACCGCGCTGGCAGCGGGGCGTTACGCGCTGTCGGGCAGCGCGATTCGTGCAGTGAGCGAGGACTGGTGATGCGTTATCTGAATCTGTTATTTCTGTTGCTGGCGTCATGGGCTGCAGCTGCACCGCCGCAATTTGCGCAGGTGACCTCCGGCCATGCCGTCAGCTTCCCGGCGGCTTACGGAGCGCATCCGGGTTTCCGCACGGAATGGTGGTATGCGACCGGCTGGCTGCAGACGCCGGATAAAAAGCCGCTGGGATTCCAGATCACGTTCTTCCGCATCGCTACCGGTATCGATGACGCCAACCCCAGCGAGTTCGCCGCCAGACAGCTCATCATCGCGCATAGCGCGCTGTCCGACCCGGCGCTGGGCAGGTTGCTGCACGATCAGAAAAGCGCGCGCCAGGGCTTCGGCCTGGCGTATGCCGGGACGGGGAACACCGATGTCAAGCTGGATGACTGGCGGCTGCTGCGCGCCAGCGGCGGCCAGTACCAAGTGACGGTCGCTGCACGAGACTATCGCTTGCAGCTGCAGCTTTCCCCATCGCAGCCGCCGATGCTGCAAGGCGAGCACGGCTATTCGCGCAAGGGTGCCAGCCCGGGACAAGCCAGCTATTATTACAGCGAGCCGCATCTGCTCGTCAGCGGCAGCGTCGAGCGTAACGGCAAAACCGTGAACGTCACCGGCAGCGCCTGGCTGGACCACGAATGGTCGACCAGCGTGCTGGATCAGCATGCGGTCGGCTGGGACTGGGTGGGCGCCAATCTGGATGACGGCGGCGCGCTAATGGCGTTCCGCATACGCGACAAATCCGGCAAGCCGCTGTGGGCGCATGCGACGCTGCGCGATGCCGGCGGCAGGATGACGCAGTTCGGTAACAGCGAGGTGAGCTTCATGCCGCAGCGGGTTTGGCGCTCTCCGCGCACCGGCGCGAATTATCCGGTCGCGATGCAGGTGCAGACCGGGACGAGCGTATGGCAACTGACGCCGCTGCAGGACGATCAGGAACTCGATTCGCGCCAGTCCACCGGCGCGGTGTATTGGGAAGGTGCGGTGAGCCTGAGCCGTGACGGCAAAGCCGCAGGGCGCGGCTACCTGGAACTGACCGGATACGTGAAACCACTCAAATTATGACTACTCCGCAGCAAACCACGCAAGTAAAAGGTTTGGTCATCCTCAAGGGCTTGCTGCCGTTTCTCGCACCGTATAAGCGCCAATTCGTGCTGGCGGGAATTGCGCTGCTGGTCGCTGCCGGCGCCACGCTGGCCATTCCTTACGCGTTCAGGCAGATGATAGATCTCGGTTTTGGCGCGACAGGCAGTAAAAGCATCCAGCATGTGAATACCTATTTCCTGGCGCTGTTCGGTGTCGCCTGCATACTTGCTGTGGCGACGGCGGCACGGTTCTATATGGTGTCGTGGCTGGGAGAACGGGTGACTGCCGATATCCGCAGCGCGGTGTATCGCCATGTGGTCGGACTCAGTCCGGAGTTTTTCGAGACCACGCAAACCGGCGAAGTGCTGTCGCGGTTGACCACCGACACCACGCTGATCCAGGCGGTGGTCGGCACCAGCATCTCCATGGCGCTGCGCAATATGCTGCTGCTGATCGGCGGTCTGGTGATGCTGTTCGTGACCAGCATCAAGCTGTCGGCCATCATCATCGTGCTGCTGGCAGCGGTGGTGCTGCCCATCATCGTTTTCGGTCGCCGCGTGCGCAAATTGTCGCGCGATTCGCAGGACCGTATCGCCGATGTGTCGGCCATGGCAGGCGAGATCCTCAACGCGATGCCGACGGTGCAGGCGTTTACCCACGAAGCGCTGGAATCCGGCCGTTTCGGCATTGCGGTGGAAAGCGCGTTCGAAACCGCGATATGGCGTATCCGGGCGCGGGCCATGCTGACGCTGATCGCGATTCTGCTGGTGTTCGGCGCGATCGTGTTCGTGCTCTGGCTGGGGGCGCATGCGGTGATGCAGGGCGATATGAGCGGCGGCGAACTCGGGCAATTCATTCTCTATGCGGTGATCGTGGCCGGTGCGATCGGTGCGTTGTCGGAAGTGCTGGGCGAAGCGCAGCGTGCGGCTGGTGCGACCGAGCGCTTGCTGGAACTGCTGGCGGCAAGTTCGCCGATCCGGCCGCCTGCGCAAGCGCTGCCGTTGCCGCCATGCGCTGGCAACGGTGCTGCACTGGCATTGCAGCAGGTGACTTTTCATTATCCGTCGCGTCCGCAAACGCCTTCGCTGCAGGGCGTGTCGCTGACAGTGCGGCCTGGCGAAACGGTAGCGGTGGTCGGGGCGTCCGGTGCGGGCAAGACCACGCTGTTCCAGTTGCTGCTGCGCTTCTATGACCCGCAGCAGGGTATCATCACGCTGGACGGTATCGATATCCGGCAACTGGATCTGCATACCCTGCGCGATACGATCGGTATCGTGCCGCAGGATACCGTGATTTTTTTCGCCAATGCACTGGAGAATATCCGCTACGGGCGTGCCGATGCCAGCGATGCCGAAGTGGTCGCTGCGGCGAAAATGGCGGCAGCGCACGAATTCATCGAAAAATTGCCGGAAGGCTACCACGCTTTCCTCGGCGAGCGCGGTGTGCGCCTGTCCGGCGGCCAGCGCCAGCGTATCGCAATTGCGCGCGCGTTGCTGAAGAACCCGGCGTTGTTGTTGCTGGATGAGGCGACCAGCGCACTGGATGCAGAATCCGAACGTCTGGTGCAGGGCGCGCTGGAAGCTGCGATGGTCGGGCGCACCACGCTGATCATCGCGCACCGGCTGGCGACGGTGCAGCGCGCCGACCGTATCGTGGTGATGGATAACGGCCGCATCGTGGAGACCGGCACGCATGTGAGTCTGGTCGCGCTCGGCGGCATCTATGCCAATCTGGCGGCATTGCAGTTCCATGTCCCGACGCATTAACGGTATGGTGCTGTTGCCCGACGTTGGAGTACGATTGCTGCGACAAATATGTGCTAACGTGTTGCAGCAGTCAGCGCCCCGTTGTTGCGGGGCGGATTTTAAACCGATGAGTCATGATGTTTTTTGAAGAGGAGAAGTGAAAATGAAGCGTTTCCTATTGGCAGGCGTGTTGGCACTGGGTTCGACGGTTGCGGCAGCTGCCAGCTTTACGTTGAGCAGTCCCGATATTGCGCCCAGACAGACTATCGGACCCAGGTTCGTATTCAATGGTTTCGGCTGCAGCGGCGAGAATGTATCGCCGGCGCTGAACTGGAAAAATGCGCCGGCAGGCACCAAGAGTTTCGCCATCATGGTGCATGACCCTGATGCGCCTACCGGCGGCGCCGGATTCTGGCATTGGGTGGTGGTGAATTTGCCGGCGACGATGACTGGTCTGGCACAGGGCGATGGCGGTCTGGACAGCAGGAATCTGCCGCAAGGTGCGCAACAGATTCGCAACGATTACGGCCAGGCGGCCTGGGGTGGCCCTTGCCCGCCGGAGGGCGACAAGCCGCACCATTATAATTTCACTGTCTATGCGCTGAAAACCGACAGGCTGGATATTCCTGCAGGCACCTCGACTTCAGTGGTAGGTTTCATGATCAATAGCCAAGCCTTGGCAAAGGCGACATTGACCGGGCGTTACGGACGCTAAACGCTGCTTATCCGGCGCCCGCCATGCTGGCGGGTGCCGCGCTTCCTGTCTGTATTTCGGCAGCCACTCCCGCCTTTTTGTTGCGTCAATCTGCAAAATCACTGATTAATTATCTTGTGTTGATATGGTCTTTGTCTTGCATTGTGCAAGATGGAATGCCGCATGTAATGGCGATAGCGAATTATTGCCTTTATCCAATCGTGCATTGAAAAAAACGGTTTGTCGTATATAAATTAAATGGATATGTGCGTTATTGAAAGTTTTTGCTCATTTGGAAGCAGGGAGACTCAGGGTTGAATATATGCGATATAAAAGATCGGTTTAATCTGCAGGACGGGGCCATGCATGACTAAGGAAACTGGCACCGGGAAAACGTCATCCCTGAGCATGGAATGCAGGCAGACTTTTGATGAATTGCGCACACTTAAAGTCAAGTGTGAGTCGATGATCAAATATGCCAACGATATCATCCTGCTGTTTGACTCGGAATCGAGACTGGTCGAAGCCAACGATCGTGCGATTGAAGTCTATGGCTACAGTCGTGAAGAACTGGAAGGAATGTCGGTAATCAGCTTGAGAGCGCCAGAGTTCCGGGACAGTCTGATGATCGACTGGGGACAATCGGCTGTGCCGGACGGCGTGTTGTTCGAGACCCTGCATCAGCGTAAGGACGGCTCGACCTTTCCGGTCGAGGTCAGCATGCGTCTCATGGAAATCGGCAGCCAGACGTTTCGTCAGGAGATCATTCGTGACATAAGCGAGCGCAAATCCTTTCAGGAAAAATTCCAGCAGCAATTTGCCGAGCTTGAAAATATCCGCAAGGAATGGGCGGACGTGTTCGACAGCGTATCGGACCCGATTTGCATCCATGATCAGGATATGCGCGTAGTGCGTGCAAACCGGGCTTATGCCGAGAAGATCGGCTTGCCTTACAAAGAGATTATCGGAAAATACTACTGGCAGCTGTTTCCCAAACTGGATGAGCCGTTATATAGCACTACCGATACCGGGGATATGGAGGAAAAAATCCACCTCGCCGACGGCAGCATCTATCTTTCGCATTGCTATGCCATCAAGGATGCAAATGGCGTCAAGATATATACCATCCATGTCATGGAGGATATTACCGAGCGCGAGCACGCCGAACAGAAATTGCAGCGTATCACACGGACACTCGTGACGCTGAGTGCAGTTAATCATGCACTGGTACGCACAAATGGCGAAACCGAATTGCTGGAAGAGATATGCAAGTCCGCGGTATTGCAGGGCGGCTACGTGATGGCCTGGGTCGGTTATGTGCAGGCGGATGAGGCGAAATCAGTGGTGCCGGTCGCACACGTAGGCGCCGAGCAGGGATATCTGGAAACAGTGGATATCACATGGGCCGACAGCGAACGCGGGCATGGTCCTGTCGGCTGCGCCGTGCGGCTCGGCATGACGCAGGTGGTGCAGGATATCCGGGCAGATCCTCGCATGACGCCTTGGTGCGCGAATGCGCTACAGCGCGGTTATAACGCCTGTATCGCGTTGCCGCTCATGATCAAGGGCAAGGTATTCGGCGTGCTTGGCATTTACGCGAAGGAAACCTCGGCATTCATCCCCGAGGAAATCGCGTTGCTGGAAGAAATGGCGGGTGACATGGCATACGGCATCGCCGGTCTGCGCACGGAAATCGAGCGCGACGATGCCTTGCAACGCTACCGGGAGAAGTCGGAGCAGCTGCTTTCCAACCTGAGCGACACGATCCAGGCTATCGCTGCCACAGTGGAAGTGCGCGACCCTTATACCGCTGGGCATCAGCACCGGGTTGCCGATCTGGCAGTGGCGATCGCCCATGAACTGGGACTGGACGAGGATCGGGTGTATGGTTTGCACCTTGCGGGGATCGTGCATGATCTGGGCAAGATACAGATTCCCGCGGAAATCCTCAGCAAGCCCGGGCGCCTTACCGCCATTGAATATGCCATGATCAAGCAGCATCCGCAGGCCGGTTACGATATTCTCAAAGGTATCCAGTTCCCGTGGCCGATTGCGCAGATCGTGTTGCAGCATCATGAACGGATAGACGGGTCCGGCTACCCCAACGGACTCAAGGGCGGGGAAATTCTGTTCGAGGCCAAAATCCTTGCGGTGGCTGATGTCGTGGAAGCGATGGCTTCTCACCGCCCTTACCGGGCCGGTTTGGGACAAGTGATAGCGCTGGCGGAGATCGGCAATCATAAGGGTACCTTCTATGATCCGTCGACGGTAGAGGCGTGCCTCAAACTATTCCGCGAAGAACGCTTTGCCTTTGTCTGGTAGAGCGCCAGCGCCTGAATCGCATTTATTGCTTGAATAGCGTTTTGAGTTCTCGCGGCTGGGATCGCCAGTACTGTTTGGGCGCATCTACCTGATCTTCCAGATAGGCAGCCGCGTGCCATGGCCAGCGCGGGTCATATAGCATGCCGCGAGCCAGGGCTACCATGTCCGCCTGCCTCAAGGCGATAATCGTTTCTGCCTGTTCCGGTTCCGTGATCAGCCCTACGGCGATGGTGAGTAATCCGGTTTCCCGCCGGATTCTTTCAGCAAAAGGCACCTGATAGCCGGGGTTAAGCGGAATCTGCTGCAGGGGCGACAGCCCGCCCGAGGAAACGTCGATGAATGCACAGCCGCGCTGCTGCAGTTCCTTTGCAAAAACCACGCTCTGTTCGATTTCCCATCCCTGTGGTACCCAGTCCGTTGCTGAAATGCGGACACCTACCGGTTTGTCATCCGGTAGCGCATTGCGTACGGCTTCGAAAACTTCGAGCGGAAAACGCATCCGGTTTTCCAGCGAGCCGCCATATTCGTCATGCCTGTCGTTTGCCAGCGGCGACAGAAACTCGTGCAACAGGTAGCCGTGCGCTGCATGCAGTTCGATGACATCGATGCCCAGCCGGTGAGCGCGTTGTGCAGCCGCCACAAAGTCGTTTTTGATGCGCTGCAGCCCGGCGGCATCCAGTACAAGCGGCGGCGTGTCGTCTGCGCCATAAGGCAACGCAGACGGTGCAACCGTTTGCCAGCCACCTTGTTCCGGAGTGATGGATTTGCCGCCTTCCCATGGCACCTGGGTCGAGGCCTTACGTCCGGCATGCGCCAGCTGGATCGCAATGGGTATCGGAGAGTATCGCCGTATCGCCGTGATGATTCGCGCGAGTGCGGCCTCGGTCTGATCGGACCATAAACCGAGATCGCCGGCAGAGATGCGGCCTTCGGCTGCGACTGCGGTCGCTTCGATGAATAACAGGCCGGCACCCGATAAAGCCATATGGCCGAGGTGAATGAGATGCCAGTCGGTTGCCTGACCGTGCTCGGCGGAGTACTGGCACATGGGTGAAATGACGATGCGGTTGCTTAATGTCAGCTTGCCGATAGCGATAGGAGAAAACAGTTTGCTCATAAATGGCTCCAGTCGATAAGTGGTTACATCATTCAGGGAAGAAGAGCTGCATCCTTCGCGGCCAGGCTGCCTACAGCCGACCAGTCGAGCTTATCGCCGCCATGCGCCATCAGCTCGAGAAAACGATCGCGCAGGATGCTGGCGAAAGGCAGCGGCACTTGCAACTCCTCGGCTGCCGCCAGCACAAGCCGCATGTCCTTCTGCCCGAGAGGCGCGGCAAAACCGGCGGGCTCAAATTGACGATCGGCAATCATGCCGCCGTAATTCTTGTACAGCGGGATATTGAACAGGCTGGAAGTCAGCAGTTCCAGGTATTGATGCCTGTCCACGCCGCCTTTTTCCACCAGCGCCATGGCTTCGCCCAGCGACTCGATCACGGTGGCGATCAGGAAATTGCCGCTCAGTTTTACCAGGTTGGCTTTTTCCGGTGCATCCGACATGATGAAAGTGCGCTGGCCGAACACATCCAGCAACGGCTGGATCTTTGCGATGAGCTCGTGCTTGCCTGCGGCGACCATGAACAGTTTGCCGGCGGCGGCTGCATCCGGCCTGCCGAAAACAGGCGCTGCGATATAGCCTTGCTGCTTCTCGGCGTGCGTCTGGGCGAGCCGGGCAGACAGGGCGACGCTGACCGTGCTGCAGGAGACATGGATGGCGCCGGGCTTGAGATGCGCCAGCATGCCTGACGGACTCAGCACCACTTCTTCGAGCGCCACGTCATTTGCCAGCATGGTGAAAACCACATCGGCATCGCAGGCTTCAGCGATGCTTTTTGCGCCTTTCACGCCCATGGCTACCAAGGGTTGCATGCGCTCGGCAGAGCGATTGAATACGGTGAGGTCATATCCTGCCTGATGCAGACGTGAGGCCATGCCTGCGCCCATCTGTCCCAGCCCGATGAATCCTGTTTTCATCATTCCTCTCCAAAAGTCGGTCGTAAATTACATTGCTGATAATGAAGTCCGCTGGCAGGCATTCGATGCAGAAACCGCTCATGCGCAAACATAAGCCTTGTGCTTGCGCCAGAGGTAAAACGCTCGTTGCTTTGCCGTGCTGTTTGTATTAATTTATAACATATCGTCGGGCATGTTACGTTATCAATGAGCGAACGCCGCGTTTTACCCATCAACCCTTTCCGTCTGGAAACAATCTTCATGAGTCCAATGTAGTTATTCAATCAAATCGATAAGGAGTATTTGTATGGCTATTTCAATGTACCAGGCTTCAATACCCATATTTATCCGCAATTTGAATAATCTTCGCGCCATTCTGGAGAAAGCCGCTGCTCACGCCGAAGCCAGGAAGATAGACCCCGCTGTGTTGATCGGTTTCCGTCTTTATCCTGACATGTTCGCATTCGGCAAGCAGGTGCAGGTGGCCGCCGACCATGCCAAAAACGGAGCCGCCCGATTGGCGGGAATCGAAGCGCCGACATCCGAGAACACTGAAAAGACGTTTCCCGAGCTCATCGAACGCCTGCAAAAAACCATCGAATATCTGAACACCTTCAAACCGGAACAGATCGATGGTGCGGAGGAAAGGCAGGTTACGATCAAGCAGGGCGATAGTTCGATCCTCTACACCGGCCAGAGTTTTCTGTTGAATCGCGCGCTACCCAATCTGTTTTTTCATATCGCTACGGCTTACGATATATTGCGCCACAACGGGGTGGAGCTGGGCAAGGCGGATTATCTGGGTAAAAACTAGCTGCTTGCATTGGATTACCCGTCGGAAATACCGTTATTCCCGGCATATAAACCGGGAGATTGCGGCTTCCCCGAAAATCAATGTTTCTTGCCGATCAGCTCGATTTTGTAGCCGTCCGGGTCGGCGACGAAGGCTATTATGGTCGTGCCGTGTTTCATTGGCCCGGCCTCACGCACCACTTTTCCGCCGAGTCGCTTGATCTGCTCGCAGGTAGCATAGACGTCATCCACCTCGATGGCGATGTGGCCGAAGCCGTCGCCCAGATCATAATTGTCCGTGCCCCAGTTGTAGGTCAGCTCGATGACCGTATGGTCGCTCTCATCGCCGTAGCCGACGAAAGCCAGCGTGAATTTCCCCTCGGGATAATCGGTCCTGCGCAGCAGTTTCATGCCGAGGACATGGGTGTAAAAATCAACGGCACGGTCGAGGTCGCCGGTGCGAAGCATGGTATGAAGTAGACGCATGGTGCGGATTCCTGTGAGTTTTAAAAGCCGGAAGTCAGCGCATGGCTTTCCGTTTCGAGTCTGATATATATACCAGATTGGCTGCGAGAGGTGGCATGGAAGAGAGATTGGCGGGCTCATCCGCCAGCAGGCGGTCATACTCTTTTTTGACTGTCCGATAACACTCGCACGCGTTCGCTTCCAGCTTTTCCCGATCAAGGATGGTTATGTGTCCCCGATGGTAATTGATCAGTCCGGCACGTTGTAATTTTCCGGCCGCTTCGGTGATTCCCTCGCGCCTTACGCCGAGCATGTTGGCGATCGATTCCTGGGTCATGTCCAGTTCATTGCCGTCAATACGGTCGAGGGTTAACAGCAGCCGTCGGCAGAGCTGTTTTTCCACAGAATGATGCCGATTGCACACGGCAGTTTGCCCCATGTGTGCAAGCAGTGCCTGACTGTAGCGCAACAGCAGGTTCTGCAGCGCACCGGAGCGGCGTCCGCCAGCCCGGTCCAGTTCCTGTTTCAGGATAGAGGCTTTCAGTCGGTAGGCATATCCGGCATTTTGCACGATGGCATCATCGTTGGTGCAATTGGTTCCCATCAGTACGCATATGCCGATCAGACCCTCATTTCCAACCATCGCCAATTCGTCGGATGAGCCGTTTTCGGAAATATAGAGTATCGAAGCGATAGCGGTAGTGGGGAAAAATACGTGTTGCAATGGGCGTCCTGCTTCATATAGCACTTCATCGCGCGCTAATGAAACAAGTTCCAGATGAGGGAGCAGTCGCTTGAGGACGGGAGCCGGAAGTACGGCCAGTAACTGATTTTGATGAGTCGTAGGCTGCTTAATCATATATTTTCTCACCCTGTTTATTAGTTGATACGATTACGCTGGCTGAATGAGGGTAGCTAAGCAACTGTAGTACATTATTACCTTTCTTACCATACGTTAAAGACTGACAGCATGAATGTGCACGAAGTTCAACTTGAAAGCCTGTGGCAGGAAATGGCTGGCAGGGCCAGTCAAAACGTTCTATGATGGTTTAACACCCTCGGACAAACGGGAGCGAACATGAATAATAAAACCGGGTCCCCTAACCTTGGCGCTGTCGTCTCGATTCGGGGCAGCGTGGTGGATGTACGGTTCGAGGCTTCTTTGCCGCCGATTTATACCTTGCTGCGTACCGGCCTGAATGGCGAGATCGCCATTGAAGTGCTGGCGCAGCTCGACGCACATCGTGTGCGCGGCATTGCGCTGACACCGACCCAGGGTCTGGCTCGCGGCATGCGGGTGACCGATACTGGCGGCCCCTTGCAGGCACCTGTGGGCAGCGATATTCTCGGCCGCATGTTCGACGTTTTCGGCACGCCGATCGATCACCAGCCCCCACCGTCAGCAGTGGAATGGCGCTCCGTGCACTGTGCACCACCCGCCTTGCTGCGCCGTTCTACCCAATCCGAAATTTTTGAAACCGGCATCAAGGCCATCGACGTGCTGGTGCCGCTGGAGCGTGGCGGCAAGGCCGGCCTGTTCGGCGGTGCGGGAGTAGGCAAGACTGTATTGCTCACCGAGATGATCCATAACATGGTGGGGCATCACGACGGCGTCAGCATCTTTTGCGGCATCGGCGAGCGCTGCCGCGAGGGCGAAGAACTTTACCGTGACATGCAGCAGGCGGGCGTGCTGCCCGGCATGGTGATGCTGTTCGGCCAGATGAACGAGCCGCCCGGCAGCCGGTTTCGCGTCGGTCATGCCGCGTTGACCATGGCCGAGTATTTCCGCGACGACGAGCATCGCGATGTGCTGCTGCTGATCGATAATATCTTCCGTTTTATCCAGGCCGGCTCCGAAGTGTCGGGACTGATGGGACAGATGCCGTCGCGGCTGGGTTATCAGCCGACCATGAGCACCGAACTGGCCGAGCTGGAAGAGCGTATTGCGAATACCGATAACGGCGCCATCACGTCGATTCAGGCGGTGTATGTACCGGCCGATGATTTTACCGATCCGGCTGCGGTACATGCCTTTTCCCATCTGTCGGCATCCATCGTGCTGTCGCGCAAGCGTGCCAGCGAAGGCCTGTATCCGGCGATCGATCCATTGCAGTCCAGCTCCAAAATGGCGACGCCGGGCATCATCGGCATGCGCCATTATCTGCTGGCGCAGGAGATTCGTCGTACGCTCGCGCAGTATGCCGAGCTGAAAGACATCATCGCCATGCTCGGGCTTGAGCAGCTGTCGCCGGAAGACCGCAGTATCGTGGGTCGTGCGCGGCGCCTGGAACACTTCCTTACCCAGCCGTTTTTCACTACCGAACAGTTCAGCGGCATGGCAGGCAAACTGGTCAGCCTGGAAGATGCGCTGGACGGCTGCGAACGTATCTTGCGCGACGAATTCAAGGATTATCCCGAGAGCGCGCTGTACATGATAGGGTGTATAGACGAAGCGCAGACCAGATTGCCGCAATCGGCATCGACACTTGCGCCGGTGCCGGTTGCAAGCGCAGTGGAGGTCGAACCCCATGAATCTTAAGGTGTTGCTGCCATACCGGATTTTTGTCGAGAAAACCGACGTGTCGCGTATCGTGGCTGAAACCGCAGTCGGTTCATTCGGCATCCTGCCGCATCGGCTCGATTGTGTGGCTGCGCTGGTACCGGGGATACTGGTATTCGAAACCGCAGCGGAAGGCGAGGTGTATGTCGCCGTCGATGAAGGCGTGCTAGTGAAAGCCGGCGCTGACGTGCTGGTGTCGGTGCGCAATGCGATTGCAGGTACGGATCTGCGCAAACTGCGCGCGGCAGTGGAGCAGGAATTCCTCAATCTCGATGAGCAGGAGCGTGAGGCGCGGCTGGTGCTGGCGAAACTGGAGAGCGGTTTCATCCGTCGTTTCAAGGCATTCCGCGGTGAGTGAACAGCCGAAAATCAAGCCTGCACAAAGCGAAACCCGGCTCAGCCGTCAGGTAGGCGCCAAGGCGACGCGCAAGCTTAACGCGCAGCGCAATGCCGCAGAGGTGGTATGGTCAGGTTTGAGCGTAATGGGGCTGATAGGCTGGTCGGTGGTGGTACCGACGTTGCTGGGCGCCGCGCTGGGCCATTGGCTGGACGCGCATTATCCGATATCACATTCATGGACGCTGATGCTTATAATGACAGGGCTGAGTCTGGGATGCTGGAATGCGTGGCGTTGGATAGGTAAGGAAAATCAGAGCGTACGGGAGGAACAGGAACGTGGCGATGAATGACATCGGAGGACTGGTGCTGGCGTGGGTGACGGGATTGCTGTTGGGGGCGATGTTTTTCGGCGGTCTGTGGTGGACTGTGCGCAAGGGGTTGACTGCGCGCCATCCTGCTGTCTGGTTTCTGGGTAGCCTGTTGTTGCGAACCGGCATTACTCTGGCCGGATTTTATGCCGTAGCGGCGCATGATAGCTGGCGTTTGCTGGCTTGTCTGGCCGGATTTGTCATCGCACGGTTGATCGTGACCCGGCTCACACGTCCGTTCGATATCAAGACAGCGGCGATGGCCGCGGAGGCCGGCCATGCATCTTAGCCCTGATGACGTGGTGTTCTGGCAATACGGCTGGGCGAAACTCAATCTCACCATCGTCACCACCTGGGCGCTGATGCTGGTACTGGTGGTCGGCGCCAGGCTGGTGACGCGCAAAATCGGCACACTCGCGCCGCAGGGCGTGCAGGTCACGCGCTGGCAAAGTCTGCTGGAAATCGTGGTCGCCGCGATCAAACAGCAGATCATGGATGTCGGTTTGCGTCAGCCGGAAAAATACATGGGCTTTCTCGGCACCCTGTTTCTGTTCGTGGCGATCGCCAGCATTTTTACCATCATCCCCGGTTACGAGCCGCCCACCGGTTCGTTGTCGACTACCGCTGCACTGGCGATCTGCGTGCTGGTGGCGGTGCCGCTGTTCGGTATCCAGGAGCTGGGTCTGGGCGGCTATCTGAAGGATTACCTGCAGCCGACCTTCATCATGCTGCCGTTCAATATCATCAGCGAGCTGTCGCGCACGCTGGCGCTGGCGGTGCGCCTGTTCGGCAACATGATGAGCGGCGCGATGATCGTCGGCATCCTGCTCACCATCACGCCTTTCCTGTTCCCGATCGCGATGAGCGTGCTGGGCTTGTTGACCGGTATGGTGCAGGCTTATATTTTCAGCATACTGGCCACGGTTTACATCGCCGCCGCAACGGGCACACACAGACCTCAACACGAAACTGCGCCTCTGCAACCTGAAGCATAATTTCAACAAGGAGCCGAAATGGATAGCATGACAATAATTGCGGTAGCTTCAATCGTCACTGCCGGGCTGACTATCGGCCTGGGCAGTATCGGGCCGGCGCTGGGGGAGGGACGCGCTGTGTCGACCGCGCTGACTTCGCTGGCGCAGCAGCCCGATGCGGCAGGCATGATTACCCGTACCCTGTTTGTCGGACTGGCGATGATCGAATCCATTGCGATCTACTGTTTTGTGGTGTCGATGATACTGATATTCGCCAACCCGTTCTGGAGTCATGTCATCGCAGAAGCTGCGGGAAAATAAACCATGATCATCGACTGGTTTACCGTCATTGCCCAAGTCATCAATTTTCTGGTGCTGGTGTGGCTGTTAAAGCGGTTCCTCTACCGGCCGATCCTCGATGCCATCGCCGCCCGCGAAAAACGCATTGCCGACGAACTCGCGAATGCCCATGCAACCAAGCTGGCTGCGCAGCATGCCCGGGACGAATTCAACCGGAAGAACACCGCGTTCGATCAAGCGCATGCCGACATGGTCAATCAGACGATGGACGAAGCCAAGGCTGAGCGGCAGCGTTTCATCGATGCCGCGCGGCAGGAATCGACGGACTTGCGTAGCCGGTGGCAGGAGGCTTTGCGTAACGAACATCGCAATCTGAATGCGGAGATCACACGCAGGACGCAGGAAGAAGTATTTGCCATTGCCCGCAAGGTGCTGACGGATCTGGCAGGCGTGAGTCTGGAAGCGCGTATGGTCGAGTTGTTCGTGCAGCGCCTGCATGATCTGGAAGGCGCCGAGCGCACGCGTCTGGTTTCCGTATTCAAGGCGCCGTCCAGCCAGATGCTGGTGCGCAGCACGTATGCACTGACAGCCGAACAGCATGCAGTCATAGCCGATGCGGTAAAAGCCGTATTCGGCCTGGCGCAGCCCTTGCAATTCGAGGTCGCCGATACCGTCAGCGGTATCGAGCTGGTTGCGGACGGGCAGAAGCTGGCGTGGAGTATTGCGGATTATCTGGGCGCCCTGGAGAAAGGGGTCGGTGAATTATTGAGCAAGCAACTCAAACCTGAACCCGATATCGTGCCGGAGTGAAGTTTACATGAGCGAAACGGCTAACAATCTGCGGGCGGTTTTCGATCAGGCTTTCGCCGGGTTTGACCAGGTGCGGGCAGCTCAGGCTCCGTATCTGATGTCGCGGGAAATCGGCATCATTACCAGCATTGCTACCGGGATCGCCAAGGTTGCCGGCTTGCCCGGCGTCGGTTTCGAGGAGTTGCTGAAGTTTCCCGGCGGCGTATTCGGTATCGCGTTCAATGTGGATGAAGACGAGATCGGCGTGGTGCTGCTGGGCGAATACTGGCATTTGCATGCGGGCGATGAGGTCGAGCGTACCGGTCGGGTACTGGATGTCGGCGTCGGTAACGGCTTGCTGGGGCGCGTCATCAACCCGCTGGGCCAACCGCTGGACGGAGGCGGGGCGGTGCATTTCAGCGAACGCATGCCGGTCGAGCGACCTGCGCCTTCCATCATGGACCGGGCCCCGGTCAGCCGCCCGCTACAGACGGGGCTCAAGGTGATCGATGCCCTGATACCGATAGGCCGCGGCCAGCGCGAGCTGATCCTGGGTGACCGCCAGACCGGCAAGACCACGATCGCACTGGATACCATTCTCAACCAGCATAACCAGAATGTGCTGTGCATCTATTGCGCCATCGGCCAGCGTGCATCCGGCGTAGCCAAGGTGATCGCCACCTTGCGCGAGAAAGAGGCGCTGGCTTATACCATGGTGATGGTGACCGAGGGCAACGATCCGCCAGGCCTCGCTTATATCGCCCCGTATGCCGCCACCAGCATTGCGGAATACTTCATGCAACAGGGGCGTGATGTGCTGATCGTCTATGACGACCTGACCAATCATGCCCGCGCTTACCGCGAGCTGTCGTTGCTGTTGCGCCGGCCGCCCGGCCGCGAGGCATTTCCCGGCGATATCTTCTACATCCACTCGCGGCTGCTGGAACGGGCGACGCATCTGCGCCAGGAGTTCGGCGGTGGGTCGCTGACCGCGTTGCCGATCATCGAAACCGAATCGCAGAATATTTCTGCATACATACCCACCAATCTGATTTCGATTACCGATGGTCAGCTTTATCTGTCGCCGTCGCTATTCGAATTGGGCGTGCTGCCCGCGATCGATGTCGGCAAGTCGGTATCGCGTGTCGGCGGCAAGGCGCAGCTGGCGGCATATCGGGCCGTGGCGTCGAATCTCAAGCTGGATTATGCGCAATTCGAGGAGCTGGAAAGCTTCGCCCGTTTCGGGGCACGGCTGGATGAAAATACGCGCAGCAGCATCGAACATGGGCGACGCATCCGCGCCTGTCTCAAACAGCCGGAATTCTCTCCGGTGCCGGTAGCCGTGCAGATTACGGTATTGCTGGCCCTGAGTGCGCGTCTGTTTGACGACGTGCCGCTGGCGCGCATGGCTGAAGCCGAATACGCTTTGCGTGAGGCGGCTGCGGCGATCCCGTCAGCGGTTTATCAGCGCTTTGCGACGGCGACCCATCTGGAGGACGAGGACAGGGAAATCATTTTGCAAATCGCGCGCAGGGCCCTGACGCCTTTTGTCGCGCAGGCGGATGCCGGGAGTGCGTCATGAGCGATATCTCGGTGAATCTGCAACGCAAGATCAGTAATGCCGGCGAACTGGAGTC
This sequence comes from Sulfuriferula sp. AH1, assembly GCF_002162035.1. Classification (NCBI taxonomy): domain Bacteria; kingdom Pseudomonadati; phylum Pseudomonadota; class Betaproteobacteria; order Nitrosomonadales; family Sulfuricellaceae; genus Sulfuriferula; species Sulfuriferula sp. AH1. Next base: position 1,893,119 of record NZ_CP021138.1, on the reverse strand, counting down.
TGTGGTACGCACGATGAAGGCGCTGGCGGCGGCCAGTGTCAGCCAGTACGAACGCGCGGTGCAGTCGCTGGATGAATATTATCGGACCGTACGGTTGGGTCTGGCGGCGTGTTTGCGCCAAGGTGCGCCGTTGCTTGATGGCGCTGCTGGCGGGTGGCAGCGGCCAGCGGCAACAGGCGTCATCGTGTTCGGCTCGGATCAGGGGCTGGTAGGGCAGTTCAACGATGAGCTGGCTGATTTTACCGCAGCGGTGCTCAACGATCTGCCGGGCGACACGATCATCTGGGCGGTCGGCGAGCGCGTGCAATTGCGGCTGGCGCACATAGGGCTGGTGCCCGAAGCGCTGTTCGGCGTGCCTAATTCGATCAATGCGATCACGCCGCTGATAGCGCGCCTATTGATCGAGATCGAAACGCAGCGCGAACAGGGGTTGCTGGATCAGGTATATATCTTCCATAACCGGCCTGAGCCGGGGGCATTGTATGAACCGGTCAGTCAGCGTCTGCTGCCGCTGGACGAAACCTGGCAACGTGATTTGCTGGCGCAGCGCTGGCCGACGCGCAATCTGCCGGAGGCAGTGGGCGGCGAAACGGCTACCTTGTGGGCGCTGATACGCGAATATCTGTTCGTATCGCTGTTTCGTGCCTGCACCGAATCGCTGTCCAGCGAGAATGCCAGCCGTCTGGCGGCGATGCAACGGGCGGAAAAGAACATCGACGAACTGCTGGTCGAGCTTAAACTGACTTATCATCGATTGCGCCAGAGCGGGATAGACGCCGAACTGTTCGACGTCATTTCCGGTTTCGAAGCATTGACCGTACCGGGGCGGAAAGCGGTACAGTCAGGCAATAACCAGAATAACTGAAAGGAAGCGCATGAAGATCAATGTGGCGGATTACCGTGTACCCGCAGGGAAAAAAGTCAATCTCAGGAAATGGCCGACGCTGGTAAAGCCGGTGTACAAGTCCAAGTCTCAATATCAACAGCGACTCGCGGCGCAGGTTGCCGAATTGAGCGCGCTGCAGCAGCGGCATTATGCGGCCGACAGTTATTCGGTATTGCTGATTTTTCAGGCGATGGATGCCGCCGGCAAGGACGGCGCGATCCGGCATGTGATGTCGGGCGTGAATCCGCAGGGTTGCCAAGTTTACAGTTTCAAGCATCCCAGCGTCAGCGAGCTTGATCATGACTTCCTGTGGCGTGCGACCCGGTGTTTGCCCGAGCGCGGGCGCATCGGTATCTTCAACCGCTCATATTACGAAGACGTGCTGATCGTACGCGTGCATCCTGAGATCCTGCATAATCAGGGTCTGCCGGACGCGCTGCTCAATGAAAAGACCATCTGGATGCAACGTTATCACTCGATCAATGAATTGGAAAAACATCTGCATCGCAACGGCACCCGGGTAGTCAAGTTTTTCCTGCATCTGTCCAAGGAAGAGCAGCGCAAGCGCTTCCTCGCGCGTATTGACGAGCCGGAGAAAAACTGGAAATTCAGTCTTGCCGACATAGAAGAGCGCAAATACTGGGACGATTACATGAAGGCTTACGAGGCCTGCCTCAGTGTGACCAGCACCAAGGACGCGCCCTGGTATGTGGTGCCGGCCGATGACAAGATAAACGCACGCCTGATCATTTCGGAAATCATCCTGGATACGTTCCGCGAGCTTAATCCGGAGTTCCCGCATCCGGATGCAAAACGCACGGCCGAGCTGCAGGAGATCAGGAAATTGCTGGAGAAACGCTCCGGGACGGCGGCTCCGGTAGCGGACTCCCCGATGATTATTGATTAAATCGCATATGGTGTATTCCGAGTCGCTGCATCATTATCTGTCCCTGGCCGGCGCTTATTTTGAGCACTATGGTTATGCTGCAGTATTTCTCGGGATACTGATCGAGGATTTCGCGGTGCCGGCGCCCGGAGAGTCGCTGTTGATCGCAGAGGCATTCCTGGCTGCGAGCGGCAAGCTGCATATCGTGCCGCTATTGTTTTTCGCCTGGCTGGGAGCGGTGCTCGGTGACAATATCGGTTATCTGATCGGGCGTTTTGGCGGGCGAGCCGTGGTGTTGCGCAACGGACGCTATGTGGGGTTGAATGTGGCGCACCTGACGCGCGTCGAACATTTTTTCGCCCGTTATGGCGGCTGGCTGGTCACATTTGCCCGCTTTGTCACGCTGCTGCGTCAATTGAACGGCATTGCGGCGGGGCTGGCGAAGATGCCGTGGTGGCGTTTTCTGGCATTCAATGCACTGGGTGCGGCGCTGTGGGTCGGCGCCTGGGGCCTGGGGGCCTATTATCTGGGCAAACGTATCGCCCAGCCGCTGCTCCTGTTGAAGCAGCTTGAGCCTTATATCTGGGCCGTGGGCTCCATTGCTGTGGCGGCGGCGGTGATCTACGTTTTTTCGCGCAAGGGCAATGGGGGAGATGACACCTGAACTTGCTGCTCTCCGGGCGATATGTGCGTTAGTGCACAGAAGCGTCAGCACGTTATGTCCTAGCATATTCTTGAAAACAGCAGGCGGTTCCCGTCGTCGTTTCCATCCGGTAATGAACTCTACAAGCTGGCGAGTATCAAACGGTAAAGGTCAACCGGTCTAAATTAATGACATGGCGTAATTATCGTTGGGGAGATGGCTTGTGCGATTTTTCTGTTATGACATCTGTATGCCTGAATAAGGCCGCTGACTCATGAATCTTTTCAATCTGGAATTCAGCAAAACGGCTTATTTTGCCGACTTTGCAGTTTACCTTCTGCTGCCGGCGGTTGCTGCCTTTATGCTGTTGCATTACGCGCCGCAGGGCGAATGGATCAATATCGTCATTGCCGGCATGACCGGGCTGGTCGCCTGGACACTGCTGGAATACGTATTGCATCGCTTTGTGTTGCACGGGATAGAACCGTTCAAGGGTTGGCATACGCAACATCATCTACGGCCTTATGCGTTAATCGGCACCCCTACTGTATTCAGTCTGATGCTGTTTCTGGTCTGCATATTTCTACCGGCTTTGCTGGTTGAGGGCATCTGGTCGGGTGGCGGTTTCACGCTCGGCGTGGTGAGCGGCTATGCCGTTTATTCCTGGATGCACCATGCAGCTCATCACTGGCGGGCAAATGGCGGGTGGCTGAAGCGACGGAAGCGGTTGCATGCCATGCATCATCATGGGCAAAGCAAATGTGATTTCGGTGTCATTACCTCGTTCTGGGATCGGGTATTCGGTACCCATGTCGATTAACAATGGCGCGGGCGGATTGCCCGTTTTTTCGCAATTATCGCCATACTCAACGTGATTGAGAATGCCATTCCCGCTATGCAGCGTAGAATCGGCAGACCGGTTTTATGGCTAAACAATGCCGATCATTTATCAAAGGAGAGCGATATGCTGGTGACATTCACAACCGATGCCTATGCCGACATTACCATGTTTGGCGATGTCGCGCTGAGCATGCTGAAAATGATGGGGCATAGCGCGACTGTGCCCGGCGCCATTCTGGCGGCGGATGTGCCGGATGCCCTGCGCCGGTTAACCGGTGCGCTTGAGGCCGAAAAGACGGCACCATCCGTTGCCGACGCGGATGAGGATGAGCCGGTGGTGAGCATGGCCAATCGCGGGCTGCCGCTGGTGAAGCTGCTGACGGCAGCCGTCAAGGCGAACAGTGACGTGATGTGGAAATAGATGTTTATTGCTGTTTAATTCAAGGAGGGGCATCATGAAAAAAATGGAACAGCTGGAACTGGATGCGCATCGCAGCGAAATCGCTGCGGATATGCGGAGTCTGGTGGAAAAATATCGTGCAATTTTCGATTGGGATATTCCGGAAATTAATCAGCCGGCAGCAGATAAGCTCATCATGGCGGCGATGCATGGCGCGCTGGATGAGATTGCGACGAAGCTGGCCGATTAAACGGTGGTACCGGGAAGATTCGACATGATAAGGCACATGAACAGGGCTGCTTTCCCGTGAAGTTCATTTTGTGCGGAATTTGAAATCAGGCTGGCCCTGCGCACCGGTTTAATATTCGAGACTGAGTGTGATCGCGCCATAGCCGGGATTTGTGGTTTGGGTGGTGAATTCCTTGCTGCTGATGTAATGGGCGTAGGTGATTTGTCCACCGTGCCATTGCCATGCTGCGCCTACCGCAATGTTGCCCACGACCAGCTCCTTGTTGACGCTATGGCTGGCGGCAAACGTGTTGCCATCGAGAAAGATGTCATGTGCGACCAGCCGTGCGTCGGCGGATATGAACGCATGTACTCCGCCAGAGGAAAAACGCCGCAGGTTCGGGTCTTCAAGCGGTGCGTTGCTATCCCCGGCAGAGCGTATCGGCGAAGTGCCGAAGTCGTTGGGTAAACGGTTGCCTGCGCGCAATTCGAAGCCGGTATTCAGGTAGGTGGCCACGTTGCCCAGGCTGCCGCCATAATGGGTGATGGCATCGAATTGCGGCCAGCTGCCGGTGGCGCTGTTCCATACTTTTTTCTTGCGCTCGACTATGATCTGGATACCTGGCTCGTTATGCAACTGATTGCCCCAGCCATTGAAACGCGGGATGTCTCGCAGGTCATGAATGAAGTCCTGGGTCTGTTTGGCCATTGACGCGGGACCGATCATGCCGAGATTGACCTGAACCGTATCCATCTGCCTTGCATTTCGTTCGTTGTAACCCAGACCGAGATATAGCCAGCCAGCATAAGGCCGATCATCGGGAATGACATCGGTGCGGATTTTATTCAGCGGGGTATACATCGATTGCCCGAATGTGACGACCATGTTGCGCGACTTGTATCCGGCCCGGTGCAAGGATTCGAACATTCGATTCAGGCGGCGTACCCATACCGGCAGACAGGGATCGTGAATATAATCCTTCAGATTCGCGGAAACCCAGGAGAGCTTGACGCCGTTGGTATACCCTTCATCGGTGCCATTGAACAGGTCATTTTCAAAGTGGATATTGTAAATTTCGGGATGCCGGGCAAGTGCGGTAATGCCTTTTTCGGCGGGATCGCAAAAACCGGTTTGCGTTTCATCAGCCTGAACCGGGTTGGCTGCCAGCAGTGCGGCAATGCCGAGCATGCAAGTTTTTGTATTGGGGAATTTTGGCATGGGTGGCATGGCTTTCCAATAATTCTGTAGTGGGCAGGATTTACTGTATCTGACGCTGATTCCAGATAGTGCCATAGTTTGCCGGTTAGCGGGAATTGGTCGTGCATTGAGTGCCAACCAGCGGGTTTGACATTCCCGCTTTCATGGTCTAGGTTTAAGACATTGAGCGCGCTTGCTTTGGCAGAATAGGCGTTCATCACAAGTTCACTGCGCCTAGCTGTTCCGAATGTTGCTGACTATCCTTGACCCGGTAAGTTTGTATTTGCTTATTATAAGGAGCGCTGACATGACCAGAATCCTTGGATTCGCTGGAAGTTTACGTAAAGACTCTTACAATCGGGCGTTGCTGCGTGCTGCACAGAAGCTTGCTCCTGCCGGCACTGAAGTGGAAATTGTCGATATCGGGGACTTTCCTTTATACAATGAAGATATTGAGAAAACGCTTCCGCCAATGGTTGCGGCATTTAAGGATAAGATCGTGCAGGCCGATGCGGTGCTCATGGTAACGCCTGAATATAACTATTCCATTTCCGGTGTGCTCAAAAATGCGCTTGACTGGGCATCGCGCCCGTACGGCAGTAATAGTTTCGACGGCAAGGCAGTTGCCATCATGGGAGCCACCAGCGGCACTATTGGAACGGCGCGGGCGCAATATCATTTACGGCAAATATGTGTATTCCTCAACGCCTACGTGCTCAACAAGCCGGAAATTATGGTGTCGTCTGTACCGGAGAAATTCAGGGATGGCGAATTGGTGGATGAAAAGACCAGGCAGAAAGTACATGAACAGCTGGTCGCGCTGACTGCCTGGGCCAGGCAGTTGCGTAAAGTCTGACGGAAGATCTGGCACGCCGGATATTTTGTATATAACCAGCAAGATCATGATGTCATGAGGGCTGATTGCTTTGCAGTTCGCTGCTCATGCACATCTTTGGCTGTTCAGTCGTATTTGATTAAGTGGCAAAAAGAGGCCAGAATTCGGCCTGAGTATGGGTTAAATCACCGGTTGTATCGTAATTCCGGCATGAGTCCCGTTAATCATTTCTGAGGGATGCATGGATTTAGATGTTCGCACGATATTGGTGATGCTCGCCATTTTGGCTTTTATGTTTGCCGGTCTGCTCGAGCTGGCCAGGCTGCATGCCGGAAATATCCGGGGTATCCGGCAATGGTCTGTTGCAAGTTTGTGTTTGGGTCTGGGGCTTGGACTTGCTTATATTTTTAACAGGCCCATGCCGGGATTCGATTGGGCCATCGTTGCGGGTGCGACGCTGGTTGCGGTAGGGATAGGTCTTCAATTCGGCGGCATACAGGCCTTCAAGGGTGAACATGGCGACTGGCGTATCCTGTCGCTGATTGTCGTCGCGGTATTCTCCCTGAATGTCTGGTTTGCCGTTCTGCATCCCGATGTTCGTCTTCGATCGATAGCGAATTCCATAGTGTATGCCTTTGGTTACGCTATGTGCGCTCGTGCACTTCTTATCAGAATCGAGTCTCCGTTTCGGACAGCCTACTGGTTTACCGGTTTGTCTTTCGTTGTGCTGGTAGCCGTACTGCTGGCCAGGGGGGTGACGATATGGTTGTCACCGCCGGATGCTTACGCTGGCATCTATTCGCAGCTACCAATCAATCCATTGTCATTTTTCATTGCCAGCCTGGTGCAGCTCTGCGTGACATTTGGTTTCATCTTGATGCTGGATTACCGGCTGGTCACGGATATGCAGAAGCTGGCGTCGCGCGATGTGCTGACCGGCGCCTTCAACCGGCGTCGGCTGGAAGAGGAGGCAGTGCTTCAGTGGGCGCGGCATTTACGTACAGGGAATACACTGGCAATCATGCTGCTTGATGTCGATCATTTCAAGTCGATCAATGACTGTTATGGGCATCAGACAGGAGACGAAGTGCTGAGCCGGCTGGTTGCGATTGCGCAAATGACTATTCGTGCCGATGATTACTTCGCGCGATACGGCGGCGATGAGTTCTGCATTCTGCTGCCTTCCACAACGGAACAAGAAGCCCTGGTGCTGGCAGAACGTTTGCGCCAGACCTATGCCGCTGCGAACCTCGAGTTTGGCGGCATAACCCTGAAGAGTACGGTCAGCATCGGTGTCGCCGACTCGACTTGCGCCGGTCAAACGTTCTCGTCGCTGGTTGCGGCTGCCGATCGGGCGTTGTATCGGGCCAAGCATGATACGCGTAACCGGGTGGTGCTGCATTCGACCATGGGCTCGGCTGTCACAGTGGCAGTGCCGTCTTGATTGTTTTTGCAGGCGTTACTTCGTATCCGGATCACGAAACGAGTTCCGGCACTTTCAGCATGATCCCTGCCATTTCCGGAAAATTCGGGATATCACGAATTAAAGCAATGCTGGGATCTTAGATTTTGAGGGCCTAGCGGGTTGTCTTTAATCAGGAGCTCGGTGATCTCATGGCCGGACAGCGGCTTGCTGAACAGGAAGCCCTGCGCTTCGTTACATTGCAACGCGTACAGCAAACGGTACTGATCGGCTTTTTCAACGCCTTCCGCAATCAGTTTGAGATTCATCCCTTGCGCCATGGTGCATATGGCGGTAACGATGGATTCGTTGCTGGAATCGCCAGAGAATCCGGGCATGAACGACTGATCTATCTTGATGGTGTTGATGGGGAATTTCTTGAGGTAGCTCAGGGAGGAATAGCCGGTACCAAAGTCGTCAAGGGCGATTTTTATTCCCATGTCCGAAATCATGTGCAGTTTCTCGACAATATGATTGCCGTCATTCAATAGCATGCTTTCGGTTATTTCCATTTCGAACATTGAGCCGGCCAATTCATATTCTCGCAGCAGCTGGGCGATGAAGTCCACAAAATTGTCCTGTTCCAGATGGCGGGAGGAAATATTGACAGCGATACGCTCTGGCAACAGCCCCGCATGCTTCCACAATTTTGCCTGGGTGAAGGCAGACCGCAATACAAATTCGCTAATCGGAATGATCAGGCCGGTTTCTTCCGCCAATGGAATGAACTCGAGCGGCGACAAGTTGCCCAGCAGCGGAGATGCCCAGCGCAGCAGTGTTTCCATGCCGGAAATCTTGCCGGTGGCGATGTTGATCTGCGGCTGATAGACCACCTGAAACTCATCCCGCTCCAGCGCCTTGTGCATCTGTATTTCCAGCGAGAATCTGTCATCGAAGGTGACGTTCATGCTGGGTGAGTAGATCTGGTAACGGTTTCTGCCCTTGGCCTTGCTGTCGTACATGGCGATGTCGGCATTCTTGATCAGGGTGTCGATGGTGTCGCCGTGTTCGGGATAGAGCGCAATACCGATACTCATGGGTACATAGAGCTCATGTCCGTCGATAAGGAATGGTGCACCAAAAGCCTTGATGATCTTGTCTGCGGTACGTGTGACGCCTTCCCGGTTGTCAACCTGCGGCAGCAGCAGGGTAAATTCATCGCCGCCCTGACGGGCAAGCGTGTCACCTTCGCGCACACAGTTCTTGAGCCGGGCGGCCACTTCGATCAGCAAGTTATCGCCGATGACATGACCCAGTGTGTCGTTGACCACCTTGAATCGATCCAGATCCAGGAACATTAATGCCAGCGCATGCTTGTAGCGTTTTGCCTGCGCGATAGCCAGTTCCAGGCGATCTTTGAACAGCTTGCGATTTGCCAGGCCGGTAAGTAGATCGTGGTAAGCCTGATACATGATAAGTTCAGCCGCTTTTTTTCTTTCGGTGATGTCTTTTGCTACGCCATAAGTGCCGATATAGCGGGGGGATATTGCATCATCGGATTCGTCGTAAATCCCGAAAGAATTGAATTCCAGTGTCAGCAGGGTGGATTCGGTGCCGTGGGGAATCCTGATTTCTATGTTGCTGGCAGCGCGATCTCCGGTCCTTCTTTCCTGGATGACATATTGTGCCGCGTCGATATCCTCTGCATGAATGAATGTCGAGAAGTGTTTGCCGATGACATCTTTCTTGTCATACCCCAGCAACGATTTCACACGGTCATTGCAAAAAGTACAGTAACCATCAGCGTCCAGCGTATAAATGAAATCCGGCGAGCTGTTCACCATGTAGCGATACCAGCGTTCGGATTCTTTCAGTTGCTGATTGATCAACTTGTTTTCTTTTTCCAAGCGCTGCTTGGCCAGCGCATTCTCGATCTTTAATACGAGCTCGTCGGTTTCGTAGGGTTTTCTCAGGAAATCGCAAGCGCCGTAGCGAAGTGCGCTAATGGCGGAATCGACAGAGGTGTCGCCGCTGACAACGATAATGCAGGTATCAAGTTGCTTTTCAATGATCCAGTCCATCACCTGGTGCCCATCGATACCGGGCATGCACAAATCCAGCAAAATCAGCTCGAAAGACTTGCTGTTCAGTGCTTCCATCGCGGATTTCCCGCCATCTGCAGCGGATGACGGATAGCCGTGGTAGCCAAGCAGGGAGCATAAACTGTTGCGCAGGTGAGGCTCATCGTCCACAACCAGTATCGATGGCTGTTTGGCTAGTGCATTCATAATTGAGTATCCATTATTAATGACATATTTATCGGATTTTGTGTTTTGTCATTTGCTAATGGTACGGATTGCTTATGACAGACGTATGAGATGGTCATTTTTCGTTCACGGCAAGGTGTCGGGGGAGCAGTATCTGAAAGACCGTGCCTGATATTTCATTGCTCTGGCAGAATATCTTGCCACCCAGTTCATCGACGAGGTTTTTTACGATGGACAGGCCAAGCCCGGCATGTCTCGTTCCCTTGCTGCTGGCAATCGGTCTGAACAGATTCTCCATGATTTCCGGCGGAATCCCGGGGCCGTCGTCCTTGAAGGAGATTTCAACGTATTCGCCGCCATTGCGCGTAGCATTAACGCGTGTGCCGATCTGCAGTGTGCCGCCATTCTGCATGGCTTCGGCTGCGTTTTTCATCAGGTTGATGACGACCTGGATCAATTTGTCCTTCTGGGTCACGATATTCGGCAATGCCGGGTCAAACTGTGTCAGCACGGTGACCTGATGGAGCGCAAACATGGGTTCAAGGAATATCTTGCCCAGATTCTGAATCACATCGTTGATATTCAGTTCTTGCGGCGAATTTGCTTCGGCTTCGGCTGCGGCCGAAGCTGCCCGGCAAATCCGGGTAACCCTGTCGATTTCTTCCTTGATGATTTTCAGGTCTTCCTGCGCCGGGTCTTCCTTCGGCAGCTTGATACCCAATAGCTTGATGTAATTCTGGATGATGCTCAGCGGATTGCTCGCCTCATGTGCGATTTGCAAGGCCTGATTGCGGTTTGCTGCCATCATCTCGGATTTGATGCGGGTTTCCTGTTCCTCATGGGCATTCAGTAAAGCGATGGCCTGAGCTGCCTGCTGGGCGAACATCGACATGAGTTTTTGCTGTTTTCGGACATAGGCCAGTTGCGTCTGGGTAAGGCCGAATATCATGATGCCGACGACAGCGTTCCGAGTGAACATCGGTTGACAGTAAAAACCTTCCGCATGCATCAGGCGAACGATCTGTTCATCCGGTATGCTGGGAGCAGGCTTGTCGCCGACCGCAAAGGAGGTGACGGGTTTCCTGGTCAGAAAGGCTTCAGTCACGATGCTGTTTTGCTTGTTCAGCGGGATGCTCATTTCGTTGATCATCGCGCCGTGGCCCGCAAGACATTTGCCTTGGAGCGACCTGCCTTGCTGATCGGGCAGGAAAAAGACGACGTTCTGCATGCCGAAAAGAATCTGCACCGAGCGTTGTATCGACGACAAGGTATCATCCAGCGAGATTGACGTGCCTGCACCCAGCGGATTTCTGCCGATCAGAACGATGTCGCGTAATTCCATGGCAAGCTGCATTTTCTGCTGACGCATGTTATCCGGTTCGGCTTTTTCCGGCGTCTCGATTTCTATGCCGATGGATTGCGCCACTTTGCTGACGAGCGTGCCGGTATTGTCAATGATCCGCTGCAGGCTGGTTGGCGTGATGCCCAACAACAGCTCTCCGCTGACGAAAGCCCCGGTTTTTCCGGCGCCGGTCATGGCGAGGCTGTTAGCCACATGCGCGATTTGTATCAATTGATGCGCATCGGCAATTTGATCCGGTGGCATGTGATGGTAGAGCACCGCATCGGCCATGAACGAATTCAGGTTCCAGTTAGTGACCAGCCAGGAGCCAACCTCGCAATGATTATTGCCGATCTTCTCTGTTTCCTGCGCCAGCAGCTGCATTTCATCGCCTTTGCCGGCCAGCAGCGTTGCATACTGTTTGGGGAAGTTGCTCAACAGCACCAGTTGGCCGATATCGAGCAGGAGTCCAGTGAGGTAAGCCTCTTCGGGATGCGGATAAGCCGTTTCCTGGGCGATCTGCTTGGCGAGGAAGGCGGCGGTCAGGGACCGCTTCCAGAAAGTCTTGAGATCGAATCCGGGACCGATGCTGAGATTATTGAAAACCTGATAAAACGAGGAGCTGATTACAATGGTCTTGACCATGTCCAGACCAAGCAGAGTCAGCTTCTGTTCGAGCGAATCGAGTTTGTTTTGCCTGCTGAACTGCGCAGTGCTGCTTGCACCTATCACTTTGGAGCTGAGTGCGGCATCCTTGTCGATAATATCCGCGATCGCACGGAGCGAGGCGTCATCGCGATTGCACATGTCAAGTACTTGTATCAGGACATGGGGCAATGAAGGGAGATTCGTAATCTCCAGCGTGCGTATCAGTTGTGAAGCGACTGGTGTCATAAGGTTATTTAAACAGGCAATTAAATCACTTACCTGATTTTATACTACATAAGTGTAATGTAAAGCCCTAAATAGTATGACATTTAATAAACTTTTGTTGTTGTGAACGCAAGATTTGCGTTTCCGTAAAAAACTGCCGTACAAGCCATGGAATCATTCCTGAATCGATGTCGGTGTTCGGCTGTAGTGCGTTGCGGCGGATACCCAGCACACGATTATTTGGTATGCGGCTCACCCGTGTTTTCCATCCGTTCCCAGTATTGTTTGCATAGTGCATTGAAGCGCGGAGTCGGGCCGATATCTTCGAAAATGGCATCGCCCTGATCATCCACCGCAATCACCTTGCTGCCTTTCACATAGGGCATGGCGCGCTCCAGCTCATCGAGCGCAGCGCTCAGCAATTCCGAAATAATCTCCGTTTCGCTGCGTAATGGATACATATCCACCAGCGCCGCTATTTTTGCGGCATCGCGTAGCGGCAAGCGAATCCGGTATTCGCGCGCGCTCATTTGACCGCCTCCCGAGCGTTCCCATTCCTTGACGAGGTCAGATATCTGCATCGTTAATCTCCGATAATTTCAATCAGCATAATGCCGGAATGCGTTCTTCCATTTCGTATCCCCAGTTTCAAATATAGCACCTGCTCATAAAACGACCATGCCGAATATGTTTGGGATAAGCGACTTTTAACCGCGGCAATGAGGCGAAATTGGTCTATATTGAAATGAGAATCGCTCTGGCGCGCCTCAAGGCGTTCCCGGATTTTATTAATCAGGAGGTGTTCGATGCAGGTATCAGTAATGGAACGCACAATCGTGGAATTGACTGCGCCGACCAAGGGCATTCTTGCTGCAGATGAAAGTACCGGCACTATGGAAAAGCGCCTGAAAAATGTCGGCGTGCAATCCACCGAGGAGATACGGCGCAGTTACCGTGAATCGCTGTTTACTGCATCGGGGCTCAACAGCTATGTCAGCGGCGTGATTCTGTTTGAGGAAACCCTCAAACAGTGCAGCGCAACGGGCATGCCCTTCCCGCAATTGCTGGAAGCGCAAGGAATCGTGCCTGGTATCAAGGTGGACAAAGGCACTCAGGCGCTCAGCAATTTCCCCGGCGATAAATTCACGCTGGGGCTGGACGGCCTGGTTGAACGGCTTGCCGGATACAAGGAGCAGGGGGCGCGTTTCGCGAAATGGCGAGCAGTGTTTACGATAGGCGACGCTCTGCCTTCCTGCCGCGCCATGGAGGTGAACGCCGACGGTCTGGCACGTTATGCCGCCATTTGTCAGGAACTCGGCATTGTGCCCATCGTGGAGCCGGAAGTGCTGATGGATGGAAATCATACGATCGAACGTTGCGCCAGCGTGACTGAGGAGGTGCTGGCAACGGTATTCCATGCCCTGCATCAGCATCGCGTGGCACTGGAATACATGCTGCTGAAACCGAATATGGTGCTTCCCGGTACGGACAGCCCCTGGCAGGCTACACCCGAAGAAATCGCTGTCGCCACACTGCGCTGTTTCCGGCGTACGGTGCCTGCCGCCGTGCCGGGCATTCATTTTCTTTCCGGCGGGCAAAGCGATGAAGCCGCGACCGCCAATCTCAATGCCATTAACGCACGTTCGGAGCGCAAACCCTGGCAGCTGAGTTTTTCTTATGGCCGTGCATTGCAGGCGCCTGCGCTCAAGGCATGGCACGGCGAGGCGGCCAATATGGCAGCGGGACAGCAGGCGCTGCTCAAGCGCGCTCGCCTGAACAGCCTTGCGCGGCAAGGAAAATATCAGGCTTCAATGGAAATCGATTAGTACGGCTTCTGCAATATGCATGAAATTCCCGTTTTAAGCTTGAAGGAAATATCATGAACGATACGACCATGTTTGAGCGGGCGCTGGCAAGCATGCCTGTCGATGATCTGTGTATCGCCACCATGCGTACTCTGGCAATGGATGCGGTACAGCAGGCGAACTCGGGGCACCCCGGCACCCCGATGGCGCTGGCGCCGCTCGCTTATGTACTGTGGACCAGAGTCATGCGCTACAGTCCGGAACATCCTGCGTGGTTCAACCGCGATCGTTTTGTATTGTCAGCCGGCCATGCTTCCATGCTGCTGTACGCGGCACTGCATCTGAGCGGCTACGATATTTCGCTGGAAGATATCCGCCAATTCCGTCAATGGGGCAGCAAAACGCCGGGGCACCTCGAGTATGCGCTGGCGCACGGGATAGAAACCACCACCGGGCCATTGGGACAGGGCATCATGAACGCCGTTGGCATGGCGATTGCGGAAGCGCATCTGGCGGCGGTGTTCAATCGCGAAGGTCACCATATCGTCGATCACCGTACTTACGTCATCTGCAGCGATGGCGACCTGATGGAGGGTGCGTCGCACGAGGCGGCCTCGCTGGCGGGACATCTGGGGCTGGGCAAGCTGATCTGCATGTATGACGATAATCACATCTCCATCGAGGGCGATACGAGCCTGGCGTATTCGGACGATGTGGCCATGCGCTTTGCCGGCTATCATTGGCATGTGCAGAATCTCGGTGAGCAGGCTAACGACCTTGACGCACTGACAATGGCAATCCGCAATGCCCAGCAGGAGCTGGAGCGCCCATCGCTGATCATCATCCGTTCGCACATTGGTTATGGTGCGCCACATTTGCAAGACACCGCAAAGGCACATGGCGCGCCACTGGGGGCGGAAGAAATCCGCCTGACCAAACAGGCCTATGGCTGGCCGCCGGAGGCTCAATTCTTTGTGCCAGCGCGGGCGCTGGCACATATGCGTCAGGCCGTTGCAGCGGGCAGGCAGCTGGAACAGGCTTGGCAAGCGCGACTGGCGGCCTATCGGAAGGCGCATCCGCAACTGGCCAGGCGTTTCGATGAAGCATTAAGCGACAGTCTGCCCGCAGGCTGGGCGAATGATCTGCCTGTTTTTTCGGCACAGGAAGGACCGGTCGCAACGCGTTCCGCATCAGGCAAGGTGTTGAATGGTATCGCCCGTAATATTCCCTGGCTGATGGGCGGCAGCGCGGATCTGGCGCCTTCCACCGACACCCTGCTGGAGGGGGGCGGTGATTTTTCCAAAGGCCGGTACGCCAATCGCAATATGCACTGGGGCATCCGTGAACACGTGATGTGCGCGGCTTCATCTGGCATGGCCTTGCATGGCGGAGTGCGTCCTTATGCGGGCACCTTTTTCATTTTCACCGATTATGCGCGGCCTGCGATACGGCTGGCCGCAATGATGGGTTTGCCTGTTATCTATGTGATGACCCATGATTCGATAGGGTTGGGTGAAGACGGACCGACCCATCAGCCCGTCGAGCAGCTGGCTTCACTGCGTGCCATGCCGGGTCTGGTCGTGATTCGTCCGGCCGATGCGAATGAAGTGATCTATGCCTGGCGTGCGGCTATCGAACGCAGGGAGGGGCCTACCATGCTGGTATTGAGCCGGCAGAGCCTGCCTGTGCTTGACCGGACCGGGCTTGGTGCGGCTGAGGGGTTGCTAAGGGGGGCCTATGTGCTGGTCAGGGAGCAGGGTGTGCAGCCCGGCATTATTATTATCGCCACCGGATCGGAACTCCATATCGCTATGGCTGCCTATCATAAGATGGTTGCGAATGGCATCGATGCCCGCATCGTTAGTATGCCGAGCTGGGAGTTGTTTCGCGCCCAGCCGCAGGCGTATCAGGATGAGGTTTTGCCGCCGCGCATAAAGGCGCGGTTGGCCATTGAAGCCGCAGCTTCATTTGGCTGGCGCGAATGGGTCGGGGATGCCGGAGCGGTGATCGGTATTGATTATTTTGGCGCAAGCGCCCCCGGCGCCGAGAATTTTCGGCAATTCGGTTTTACCGCTGAGCATGTCGTCGCTCAAGCGGCGCAGCAGATAGACCGCAGCATGATCTGGCATCTGGAGCATTAGCTGTTTGGAAACGTGACCGCCTGTTTGAATTCTATAAAAGGAGATGGACATGAAGGAAATTGATAAAGAAGCGGTAATTGGCGTATTGAACAAGATACTGGAACTGGAGCTGGCCGGCGTGGTGCGATATACGCATTATTCCCTGCTGATCTTCGGTTACAACCGCATACCGATCGTCAGCTGGCTGCGCGAACAGGCTGATGAAAGCCTGATCCACGCCCAGCGCGCCGGAGAGCTGGTAACCCATCTTGGCGGGCATCCGTCATTGGCGATCGGACCATTGCTGGAAACCCATCAGCATAATATCGGCGAAATTCTGCATGAGTCGCTTGAGCATGAGCGCTGTGCTCTGGCGGAATACAAGCATCTGCTCGAACTCACGCAAGACCGTTCGGTGATGCTGGAAGAATATGCGCGCGAATTGATTTATCAGGAAGAACTGCACGCAGGGGAAGTGGACAAGATGTTGCGCAAACCGGGAGAGATTGCGGTATTTTCCGATCCCGCAGCAAAAAATAATTGATTGCGTCAAAGACAATCACGGCAAGACCCGTCATGCCGACCCAGCCCACCGCCCGCAATGGAGGGTGAGCTGGGATCGTGCCGGCATTCTGCGGTGGCAAACCCCTTTGCTTACCTGAACGGAGAGCTGGTGATATAGGCCCAGCTAATAAAGGTCAGATACATCATTGCGGCGCCACCGACCATTCCGGTGCTTAGCAATACCCATCCCATCAATACCCCTTCACCTTTGCCCTCGATCTTTAGAATGGCGGGTGCTGCTGAGTAGAGGATATACATGGACAGACCTAACGCAAGCATTCCCAGTGTGGCGACGATTGCGAAACTCGGTATGAACAATGCAACTGAAACCAGCCAGAGCGGAACAGGAGCAATGGCTGCCAGCGTATAGGCATCGCGGAATTCCACTTTTCGATGTTCCAGCAATGTTCCGGGGCTGGGTGTGTCCGGGGTCGGATAATTCAGCATTTCATACCGGGTATGAATGATGCGGAAAGTTGCATTCCCCAGCCATTCGATAAAACCCGCCAGGATGAACGTCATCGCCAGTTCAGCGACAAAGAACACCGTGCTGACGAATGCAAGCTGGTTCGAAGTCAGCGTGGAGAGCAACGCGATGGAATTGTGCGTTCCCGCATAATAGAACATCAGTGGCGCGATAGCCGAGAGTGGTAAAACGAAGAATGCAAACATGCTGACGGTCTGCACGTGGTATTGATGAATCCAATGTTCCAGATTTTCAAACGACCATAGCGGATGCGGGTGAGTTGAGTGAGTGAGTTGCATGGCTGCCTCCTGATGTTATAGGTTTGCGAATGCCTTGTTGCAAGACGCATAACGTCAGGCGGTTAAACCGGATGGCGGACGCCTTGAAAAGGCTTACCAGTGCTACATCCAATAGACAGCGGCAGAGACCGGAAGTTCCTGCCGATGCATGGATAGGGTGATGCCGAAACTATGCGACAGTGTTGATATTCATAGCACCTCCTGCAGGTGAATGAGTGATTAGCATACGCGCAATGCATGCTTGAAATCAATAGCTTATTTAAAGTTCTGCGCATTTTTTAATAATGCGTGAAAATAGACGGATACAACAGCGCTGGAACCCCTATGTCAGACTTTGATCAATTGCGGACACGCATCCGCCAATTCGCCGAAGAACGCGATTGGCAGCAATATCATTCCCCGAAGAATCTGGCGATGGCGCTGATTGTGGAAGCAGCCGAACTGGTTGAACATTTTCAATGGCTAAACGAAGCGCAGTCACAAGCGCTGTCGCAGGATAAATTGTTTCAGGTCGGGGAGGAGTTGGCCGACATTCAGATTTATCTGATCCGGCTGGCCGATCAGCTCAATGTGGATTTGCCGGATGCGGTGGACAAGAAAATAGCGGCGAATGCCAAGAAATACCCGGCAGAAAAGGTGCGCGGCAGCGCCAGGAAATACAATGAATTTTGATGTTGTCGTCATCGGTGCCGGCGCGGCAGGGATGATGTGTGCCGCGCAGGCGGGCCAGCACGGGCGGCGGGTGCTGCTGATCGACCATGCTGCCAAAATCGGCGAGCGCATTCGTATCTCCGGAGGCGGACGCTGCAACTTCACCAATCGCGACATCAGCGCCGACAATTTCCTGTCGCAGAACCCGCATTTCGCGCGCTCGGCACTGGCGCAATTCAGCCAGTTCGACTTCATCAAGCTGGTCGAGCGCTACCACATCGCTTATCACGAGAAAACGCTGGGGCAGTTGTTTTGTGACGATTCCGCGCAGCAAATCATCGCGATGCTGCGGGCAGAATGCGACCGCGGCAACGTACAGTGGGCGCAGCCGTGCAAGGTGCTGGGCGTGGCGAAATCGGCTGACGGTTTTGATGTGACCACCGAAGAGAGTGTGTTCGCGTGCCGGTCTCTGGTCGTTGCCAGCGGCGGCCTGGCGATACCGCAGTTAGGCGCAACGCCTTTTGGCTACCGGCTCGCCGAGCAATTCGGCATCCCGGTGATCGCACCGCAGCCTGCGCTGGTGCCGCTGGCGCTGGCACCGGAAACGCTGGCGCCGTTGCAGGGCCTGGCCGGTGCATCGCTGGACGTCATCAGCCATTGCAGCGGACAGCAGCCGAGCTTCCGCGAATCCATGCTGATTACCCATCGCGGCCTGTCCGGCCCGGCGATACTGCAGATTTCCAGCTACTGGCAAAACCAGAGTTACAAAAGCGGCAAAAAACAGCCCGTCAGCATCAACCTGCTGCCCGATCTTGATGTCGGCGTATGGCTGAATTCCCATCGCCACAGCAAAGCAACCTTGGCATCCTTGTTGAGCGAGCATTTGCCCAAACGTTTCGC
This sequence comes from Sulfuriferula sp. AH1, assembly GCF_002162035.1. Lineage (NCBI taxonomy): Bacteria > Pseudomonadati > Pseudomonadota > Betaproteobacteria > Nitrosomonadales > Sulfuricellaceae > Sulfuriferula > Sulfuriferula sp. AH1. The sequence continues at coordinate 1,874,514 of NZ_CP021138.1, read as the reverse complement.
GCAGGAATGGTGTGCGCTGCAGCATTGGGAGAAACCGCTGGTCGAGCACAGCAACCGCGATATTGCCGCGATGCAGACGGCGCTGGAAGCCTGGGAGCTGATGCCCGCGGGGACGCTGGGCTATGCCAAGGCTGAAGTCACCCTGGGCGGGGTCGATACACGCGCCTTGTCCTCCAGGACCATGGAAGTCAGGGCGGTACCAGGGTTGTATTTTATCGGTGAAGTGGTGGACGTGACCGGCTGGCTGGGCGGGTATAATTTCCAGTGGGCGTGGTCGTCGGGATGGGTGGCGGGGCAAAGTGTGTAACTCGAAAATGCTAATAGGGGATGACGTGGATAACAAAGATTGGTGGTTGAAACTGTTCGCCGCTATAGGGCTGGTCTTGGTATTGGGGACGATTCAGCATGCTAATGCAGGACTATTCGGCTTCGGCAGTACGAGCTGGAAGGAAGAGGCGTTGCAGAATGATGGCAGTACGATACTGGTTAGCCGATCGCAAAGTTATGGCGGTCGTCACGAAATTGGACAGCCGCCACCTATCAAGGAACAATCCCTGAGCTTTATTTTGCCGGGCACAGATAAAACCATCAGCTGGGAAGACAAGACGACTGAGGACATTGGGCATGCCAATTTTGATTTGCTGGCATTGCATGTGGAAAACGGCACACCCTATCTGGTGACCTCGCCCAATCTTTGTATTTCATATAACAAGTGGGGCAGACCGAATCCACCTTATGTTTTTTTAAATACGATGGCGATGCATGGCAGCGCATTCCTTTATCCGAATTCCCTGCTGACTTAACCAGAATTAATTTAGTGATACAGGGTAATGAAGACGACCTGATACGCCAGTCACGCATTGCGCCAGAGGGAATTCAGAAACTTAACAGTAGTTTTGTTCAGCCCGAATACCACTTCATTCTTCACGCGCCTACATCCGGGCGGTATTCAAACACCTCGTGTATGAATTTGATTTATTACAAAGGGGCTTGGGTTGGGCTAGGGAAGAATTCTATTGGACGCATGATGCGAGACGGGGAATGCTCGTCAAATGACGCAAATATGCGAATTGGGTGCACTCCGAATACTGAACATCAAGATAAATAATTTACAAGGAAATAATCATGACCACTACAATTACTGCCGGGCAAAGCATGGGGTCAGGTCTAGTTGTGTCAGGCCGGGGGTTGCCCGGCGGCAAGTGACTTTCTCTTGCTTGCCCAAGAGAAAGTAACCAAAGAGAACGGCACCCTACAGCTTCGCCCCTTCGGGGTGCCTTCGTCCGAACCGTTCAGGCGGGGGCTGCGCAACTCGCCCTGACAGCTTGCACACCCCGCAAGCTGCTGCGGAACTCGAACAGTGCTCGCCTACCCCTCCCGCCTGAACGGCCCGGACGAAGCGATGCAGAAGGGGAGAAAAGCATTAAAGGCGCGGAGTTACGCGCAAGCGCGTGACGGATTTATTAAGTTTTGTTTGTCCGGGCTTTGCCCGGACAATGGTTAGTTTTTGAATTTCCGCTTTTAAAATCCCCTCTCCACCGCCGAGTAGCGCAGTCGAGCCGGGGGATGTCGGCGAGGACTGTCTGAGGCCCTTGGGCCGAGTTCCGCAGCCGCCCGGATTGACGAGCAACGCAGGGGACCCCGCCGGGGCGGCGGAACGGGGGGCCCTTTTCTTTGGTACCTTTCTTTTGGGCAAGCAAAAGAAAGATACCAGCCGCCGGGCTGCCCCCGGCCTTTAATGATGGCAGTTGTAGTATTGCTTAAACATTGCGATGAATGAAAAATTCGGAAAACTTGGGGTCTGGCCTAGCTATGTAGCAAGTTTGGAGTTAGCGCAAACGCGTGACTTTTTGATTTGGTCGTGCCGGTCAGTCTTTGTTGTTGCAGAGAGATTTTTTCATGCTTTTCGCGTCTTTCGTGGACTAGGCTTTTCAACCACCCGTCATCGACATGAAGCGCATGATCTTTTCGGGTTGTTCGCGGAATTCATGGCGTTCCGGCTTGTGGGTGAGCGCAAGGCGGATGGCGTCTTCCAGCTCGCTGTCGGTTGCACCACCGCGTAACAGCGGGCGGAATTCGAATTTGTCTTCCTGCCCCAGACACAGGTACAGCGTGCCGTCTACCGATAATCGGACGCGGTTGCAGGTCTCGCAGAAGTGTTGCGAGATCGGGGTGATGAAGCCTACCGAGAATGCGCCGTCTGGCGTTGCCAGATAGCGCGCCGGGCCGGCGCCGTGGAATGTGGCATCGATCAGGCCGAACTGCTTGGCAAGGCGAGCTTTGACTGGCTGCAAGTCGAGATAGGCGCTGTTGCGTCCGGTGGCGCCGATGGGCATGGTTTCGATCAGGCGCAGGGTAAAGCCCTGTTCGATACAGAAGGCGACCATGTCATCGATTTCATCGTCGTTGGTGCCTTTCATGGCGACCATGTTGATCTTGATGGGGGAGAATCCTGCCTGTCTGGCGTGTTGCAGACCGGCCAGAATATCCGGCAGCGCATCGCGCCCGGTGATGACCTTGATGCGCTCCGGGTGCAATGAATCGAGGCTGACGTTGAGCCGGGAGACGCCGGCAGCTTTGAGCGCTGCGGCGTGTTTATCCAGCTGGGTGGCGTTGGTGGACAGCGACAGGTCATTGATGCCGGGCAGGGCGGCGATGCGTTGGGCGAGCTGGGGCAGGTGGCGGCGCAACAGCGGCTCGCCGCCGGTCATGCGGATACGCTGCAGGCCCAGCCGGGCAAAGGCACCCAGCAGGCGCTCGATTTCATCGAAACTCAACCAGTGTGCAGGTTCTTCAAAATCGCGAAAATCTTCGGGTATGCAGTAACTGCAACGCAGGTCACAGCGATCGGTGACGGAGAGTCGCAGATATTCGATACGGCGGCCGAAGGGATCGGATAAACCTGTGAGGTTGGGCATGGTGTAAAATGGTAATGGGCGTTAAGCTATTTCGAATATAACCCTTTTCGAATTTTAAATCAAAGGCCGTCGCTAATTAATTTTTGGCACAGCTTCAACGACACGGATAAAGATTGATGCAGGTATTTGGTTTCGCGGGCTGGAGCGGTAGCGGCAAGACTACGTTGATCGAACGGTTGATTGCATTATTCGTAGCGGACGGCCTGCGCGTGGCGACGATCAAGCATACGCATCATGATTTTGATCTCGATTATCCCGGCAAGGATAGCTGGCGCCATCGTCAGGCCGGTGCAACCGAAGTGTTGCTGGCGTCGAATCAGCGCTGGGCGCTGCTGCACGAGCTGGGCGATGCTCCCGAGCCAGGATTGCCGGAGTTGCTGTCCAGGCTGGCGCCATGTGATGTGGTGCTGATCGAGGGTTGCAAATTCGCCGAAGTGCCCAAACTTGAAGTGTACCGTGCCGCATTGGGCAAACCCGGCTTGCACCCCGGCGATAATGCGATTATGGCGGTGGTGACTGATTCGGCTGTGCAAACGCACCTGCCCTGTCTGGATCTGAACCAGCCGCAACAAGTTTATGATTTTTTGAAAGCCAGATTTTGAAAGCTGCCATTTTATGAGTCACTATTACGGGCTCGTCCCCGCTGCGGGTACCGGGTCGCGCATGGGCGTCGATTTGCCCAAGCAATATCTGCAAATCGCTGGTCGACCGATGATTTATTACGCTGTACGCGCGATGGCATCCTCGCCGCGGATCGCTCAGGTGTTTGTGGTGCTTGCTGCCGACGATGCTTGGTGGGATGAATACGATTGGGCCGAATTTGCCGGCAAACTGCAGGTGCTGCGTTGCGGTGGCGCCACCCGCGCCGATAGCGTGACCAACGGTCTGGCGGCAATGGGAGTGGATGCGCAGGACTGGGTACTGGTGCATGATGCGGCCAGGCCGTGCCTGACCGGGGCGATGATTGCCAGCCTGATCGATGCCGTAGGCGAGACCGAAATCGGCGGCCTGCTGGCGATACCGGTTGCCGATACCCTGAAGCGGGCGCGAGGGCTGCATGTCAGCGCCACCGAGCCGCGCGAAGGCTTGTGGCAGGCGCAAACCCCGCAGATGTTCCGTCACGCCATGCTGCAGCAGGCCCTGAGTCTGGATAACGGGTTCATCCCTACCGACGAAGCTAGCGCGATGGAGGCGCTGGGCCATGCGCCGTTACTGGTGGCAGCGGATAGCAGCAATTTCAAAGTGACTTATCCCAATGATTTGACGATGGCGCGGCTGATGCTGGCGCAGGAAAGAGCAGAAACATGAGCAATTTACGTATCGGCCACGGTTTTGATGTGCACGCCTTTGCCCAAGAGCGCAAACTCATTATCGGCGGCGTCACCGTACCGTTTGAGCTGGGTCTGGCCGGGCATTCCGATGCGGATGTGCTGTTGCACGCGATTTGCGATGCATTGCTGGGTGCGGCCGGGCTGGGCGACATCGGCCGGCATTTCCCTGACACGGATGCGCGTTACCGCGGCATCGACAGCCGTCATCTGTTGCGCGAGGTGGCCGCACTGATTGCGGCGCAGGATTACCGGCTGGTCAATCTGGACAGCACCATCATCGCGCAAGCGCCGAAAATGGCGGCGCATATTGCGACCATGCAGGCCAATATTGCCGCTGATCTTGGGGTGGCGATCGGCGCGGTCAATGTGAAAGCGACCACGACCGAGAAGCTGGGCTTTACCGGACGCGGCGAGGGTATCGCCGCCGAGGCCGTATGCATACTGAGCGGGCGCACATGAGTAATTTGCAGCCCGCACGCAAGGCCACTTATATCGCTGGTTCAAAATATCGCCGCAAGGCTTACGGCAGCAATCATCCGCTGGCCATTCCGCGCGTGTCGCTGGCGACCGAGTTGATCGATGCCTACGGTGCGCTGATGGCAGACGAATTTCTGCAGGCGCGCAAGGCGGCTGATTATGAATTGGAATGGTTTCATACGCCGGAATATGTGTCGGCATTCAAGCGTGCCGAAGTGCTGGGAAGGGTGAGCAATCCGGTACGCCAGCGCCATCAGCTGGGCACGCTGGAAAACCCTTATTTCGAGCAGTTTTTCACTATTCCGGCAACGGCGACCGGCGCCTCCATCCAGGCAGCCGAGGAAGTGATCCGCGGCCGTATCGCGTTCAACCCGGCTGGCGGCATGCATCACGCGCGTCCTGATCAGGCGCACGGTTTCTGCTATTTCAATGACCCGGTGCTGGGGATTTTACGGCTGCGTCGTGAAGGCTGGCGGGTGTTGTATGTGGATATCGACGCGCATCACGGCGACGGCGTGGAGGCCGCGTTTGTGGACGACCCCGACGTCTTCACCCTGTCGCTGCATATGGACAGCCGCTATGCCTATCCGTTCAAGGGCGGGCAACTCGGCGATACCGCGCAGGCCGGGCATACCAGCCTGAATGTGCCGCTGCCCAAGGGCACTCACGATGCCGAATATCGCATGGTGTTCGATGCAGTGTGGCAGCCGGTGCTGGACAGATTCCGGCCCGACGCCATCGTGCTGCAGGCAGGGACGGACATGATTTTCGCCGACCCATTGGGCAAGCTGGGATTGTCGACGCAAGGGTTTCTGGCGACCGCGCAAACCATACTCGACACCTGCCCACAGCATCCGGACGGCACCCCGCGCTTGCTTGTTACCGGCGGGGGCGGGTATCATCCATTGGTACTGGCGCGAGCCTGGGCCGGTTTGTGGGCATTATTGTCCGGACGTGAATTGCCCGAGGCGTTGCCTGCAGCCGGTGCAGCTGCGTTGCGCGCCGTCAATTGGGATTTGGACGAAGAAGAAGCCCACTTCGAGCAGTTATTCAGTTCGCGACTGGATGCCTTGACTGATCTTGCCGTCCGCCCCGAAATCAAAGACCTCATTCTATCCGTTCAACAACATCCTTTTTTGCAAACACCATGACTACGACGCTCATTCCCGGCCATTGCACGATGATGGCGACCAAACAATATGTCACCACGATCGGCAAAGACTGCGCTGCAGGTCATTACAGCGATTTTCTCAATGTGCATTTGCAGTTGTCCTCGATCGGTCTGGGGACATTTCCCGGAGCGCCGGTAAACGAGGTTGATGCGCAATATGCCGATATCGTGACCGAGGCGCTGACCCACGGTATCAACGTGATCGATACTGGCGCGCATTACCGTTACGGCCGGTCTGCCGCTGCGGTAGGCGCGGGTGTCCGCCGGGCGATGGAAGCGGGCGTGAAGCGCGAGCAGATGTTCCTCGTGTCCAAAGGCGGCTTTCTAAGCTTCCGCGAAGGCCGCCCGGATGACTTGCAGGCATGGTTCAAAACCGAAGTGGTGGATAAAGGGCTGGGGCGGGTCGAGGATCTGATTCAGGCACACTGCATCAGCCCGGAATACATCGCGTTCCAGCTGGAACTGTCACGGCAGTTGATGGGCGTGGAAACGCTGGATGCATTCCTCATCGACCAGCCCGAAGTGCATATTCCGGTGATCGGCAAGGATCAGCTTAATCGCAAGCTGGAAAAGGTATTCATGGTGCTGGAGCAGGCCATCAAGGATAAAAAGCTGCGCTATTACGGCATCTCGACATTTAACGGCTTCCGTGTGGAGACCGATAATCCGCTGTTCCAGTCGATCACTTCGATGCAGGGGCATGCCGAAAAAGCGGCGCGTGCGGTCTGGAAAGACGATCAGGCGAAGCATCAGTTCAAAGTGGTGCAAATGCCGTTCAATCAGGTGATGCAGGAGGGCTTTACCCGTTTCAGCCAGACTACCGGCCAGGGCAACGTGGCTTCAACCATCCAGGCCGCGCACCAGCTTGGCGTGTATCTGATGGCCAGTCACACCATGTTCAAGGGGCATCTGGCAACGCAGGCGATGGATGCGGTGATACAGACCATGCCCATGCTGAAGAACGATGCCCAGCGTGCGATACAGTTCAATCGTTCGACGCCGGGCGTAGGTACGACTTTGGTGGGAATCAGCACGCCAGTCCATTTGCAGGATGCGCTGGCGGTTGCACATATCGCACCGCTGGAGAAAACGGCATACCTGCAGATGTATCAGCGTACCGAGTAGTTCTGCTTGTCCGTTTGGGCAGCCAATAGCTGCTCGAACTCGCCGACATTCAAGGCGGGAGCAAAAATAAAGCCTTGCAGTTCGTCGCACCCGGCGGAAATGAGGAAGGACTGCTGGGTTTCGGTTTCTACCCCTTCGGCAATGACTTTGAGATTCAGGGCGTGCGACAGGTTGATGATGGCGATTGCGATCGCCATGTCGCTTTCGTCGCCGGGAATATCCTGCACGAACGAACGATCGATTTTGAGTTTGTTGAGCGGGAAACGTTTGAGATAATTCAGGCTCGAATAACCTGTTCCAAAATCGTCGACCGATAAGCTGACGCCGAGCGCCGATAATGCCTTCAAACGTTGCAGCGCGACTTCCGCGTCCTTGATGAGGATGGATTCGGTCAGCTCAAGTTCCAGTTGGTCCGCCGGCAAGCTGTATTCGCGCAGGGCAGCGGCGATACTTTCGACAAAACCGGTTTGCTGAAACTGCAACGCTGAAACATTGATGGCGACCACCAGTTGTTTGTCCTGGCCGTACCATATCGCCGCCTGCTTGACTGCTTCGCGTACCACCCAGTTGCCGATCGGGATAATGACGCCGGTTTCTTCCGCCACAGGGATGAACTGATCCGGACTGATGTGGCCCAATTCTTCGTCGTACCAGCGTATCAGCGCTTCTGCGCCGATGATTTTTCCTGTCTTGAGCTCGACTTGCGGCTGATAGTGCAGCTCGAATTGCTTGTGCTCCAACGCCTGGCGCATGGCGTAGTCGAGCTTCATCCGCGACAGCAGTCCGATATTCATTTGCGGCTGGTAAAAACGGAAATCCGAGCGGCCGCGTTCCTTGACATGGTACATCGCGCTGTCGGCGTTCTTGATCAGGTCGTCGAATGTGTCGCCATCTTCAGGATACATGGCGATGCCGATGCTGCAGGTGACAGTGAAATTGATCTCGTTGACGGAGAACGGCTGGGTCAGTGCATCCAGTATGCGTTTGGCGCTGATTTCCACGCCGCGCGCGTCGGTCTGTTCCAGCATCAGCACGAATTCGTCGCCGCCCAATCGCGATGCCATGTCTATTTCGCGTATGCAGTTTTTGAGTCGTTGTGCTATTTCAACCAGCACCTGATCGCCGAATTGATGGCCCAGCGAGTCGTTGATCTTCTTGAAGTGGTCGAGGTCCAGGAACAGGACGGCGAAACTGGTATGGTTGCGTTTTGCCAGGTTGATGGTACGTTCGATCTGCTGTGTCAGCAGCAGCCGATTGGGTAATCCGGTGAGCGCGTCGTTGTAGGCGAGCTCTTCGATGCGTTTCTTGGCTACGTGAGTTTCGGTCAGGTCTTTCAGGAAACAAAGGTGGTGGGTGGTCTGGTGGAACGGGTCCTGGACCCTGACAAGCGAGGCGACACACAGATAACTGTCGCCATTCTTGTGGCGGTTCCACAGTTCGGCTTCCCAATATCCCTGGCCATCGACTTGCGCCATCAGCTCGTCTATCTTGTTGTCGTCGCAATGGATGAAAAACAGATCGCACAGCTTCAGGTTCAGCAGTTCCGCCTGAGTATAGCCTGTCAGGCTTTCACAGCTGGGGTTTGCGGCGATGATGTTGTGATGCGTGTCGGTAATGAAAATGGCGTTCAGGCTGGCTTCGAATACCTTGGATGCGAGCTGCAGACGTGCCTCATTGGCAACCTGTTCACTGATATCGCGGTAGGTATAGACCTTGCCTATGGGCTGTCCGCGTGAATATTGCGGCAGGGAAACGCATTCCAGAATGCGCCCGGATTTCAAAGTCAGTGTTTCGGCAGACTGGAGCAAGTGGGTGCTGCCGGATATCGCCATGTGGTTTTCGATGCGGGTAACGATGGCCTGATTGATCCATTCGTAAATGGCGGCGTCATTGCGCTCCGTCAGCAAAGTAACCGGCATGTCCCATAACGTCGCAAATGTCTGGTTGTATGCGCGTATCGCATGGTTGAGATCGGTAACCAGCAAGCCGTCCGCTGAGGATTCCAGCGTCGCGCGCAGCTCGGCGATGAGGCGTTCCAGTTCATTCTCGGTGTGGCGCTGTTCAGTCACGTCGCGGATCGCAACGATATACAGCACGCTTTCATCGGAGTGTATCATCGTCACGCGGCGCTCGACGTTGAGCACCGAGCCGTCCTGATGATTGAGCAGCGTTTCCGAATGGATTTCGCTGCTCAATCCTATCGCGACATCTTCCCAGAAAAACATGTCTTCCGGAGTGCAGGCCAGATCAATAACTGGCTTGCCGACCAGCCAATCCTGCTCGACACCGATCAAAGCGGCCGCTGGCCGATTCGCGGCAACAATACGCAAGTCGATGGGATCGACCAGCCAGACTGCGTCCAGCATGCCCTCAATGAATGCTAGCCAGTGTGCGTTCATCATGATGGTTCTTGGGCCGTGTCGATCGAACGGCCGCGCTCAAAGAAATAACAGGCGCGTTTGCGCGGCGACAGATAGTCAAATACGACTTTTGGCAGTTGCAGCGGTTTCAGGCTGCGTTGTATGCCGATTTCCGGATGTGCCTCCAGGTCTACTATCAGCGCTTCGTCGCAGGGTATGTTGGCGTCGTAAATGAGCACCTTGGGTTTTAATGGACGGGATGAATTGACGGTGATGACTAGCGCATAACGCTGATCGTTCAATTGTATGACCGAGCCCGGTGGATAAACGCCCATCATGTGAACAAAGCGCGAAATGGTACCGGTATTGAATTTCGTACGCATTTTGGCGAAAATGATCGACAGCGCTTCGTGCGGCGTGACGGAGGAGCTGGGATTGTTGGGGTTGCACAGATGGTCATAGGTATTGATCAGGCCCACGATCTGGCTCGGTACCGGGATGTCCTTTTCCGTGACGTGCAGCGGGTAGCCGCTGCCATCGGCATACTCATGATGCTGGGCAATGATTTGCTGGATGTTTTCCGCGCAGCCCATTTTTTTGGCTAATGTCAGACTGTGCGCAACATGGGTTTCGTACAGATTCTTTTCCGCCGGAGTAAAGTCCTTGTCATGCCAGCGGATACGGTCAGGCAGCATGATCTTGCCGATGTCATGCAGAAGCGCGGCTATGCCAATATCATGAGTCTGCTTTGCGTCCATGCCGCTGGCTTTGGCCAGCAGCATGGACAATATGGTGACATTGAGCGAGTGCAAGAGGTTCTTTTCGCCGTGATTCTCGGATAACAGTCGAATGGAAACCTCGTCCTGGCTGAGGAAGTCGCTGACAAATTCGGAAATCAGTTTTTCTGCGTTTTCCAGGCAGGATTGAGGCCGTTGGGTGACATTGTCGATAATGTCCTTGTAAACCCCTAAAGCTTCGTTAAAGCGGCGGTCGCAGGAAAGCAGTTGAGCGCGCTGCTGACTGAGTATGGCTTTATGCTGCTGTTTCTCATCGGCGCTGGCGGTCTCGGTTGTGGCAGCTTTAGCCGCGCTGCGCCCCGAGCTGCCTCGCGCATTGATAATGACGTCGCTTTTTTCCGGTGAATACCGGACCCGCTTCACACCCAGTGTGCGTATCGTATCTATTTGCGCTTGATGCTGGATTTTGAAATGGTTCAGCGGGAAGGGGTGTTGCATCCAGCCCAGATCCAGAAATACATAAATCCCGATTTGCAAATCAGCAACATCTATTAATCGGGTATTATTTTTATCCATTAAATTTCAGAGCCAAATATTTGTTATGCGCTATCGTAGCATGCTTGTATTACGACTAAAGTCATTTTTTGAATTTTTAGTGCAATTACGCTACGGTCAGCGGCAGTGCTGACGCGTGCATGATTTCATGCCGGCGCGGACAGCAGTTGCACAAGGCGTGCATGGCGCCATAATTTTAATAAATCCATCCGTCGGGTGTGCCAGATCACGGCATGTTTTTCGGTCGCGGTGGTGATATTCACGGATGACAATTTTCCCGATTTGAGCTGGCTGAGCAAGGGGGCGAACCAGTCCTTCTCCATCTGCAATATCGCTTCACGCCAGCCGATATAGTCGCCGTATTGTGCCGCGCCATTCAAGGCGTCAAGCAGGAGCAGTGCGGACTGGTCGAGCTTGCCGGCGTTCCTGGGCAGGCTGTCATTGGCTACGCCGGCGGCAAAAGCCAGCGCGCGCGCATCACTGTCGTTTGCGAGGAATTTGCTGGCCGTGATTGGCTGCATCTTTGGCATGACACCTCCGCCCCAGCACCACAGACCGTTAATAGGCAGTTCGCCGCGGGCCTCCCGCGCCTGATTGATGGCCAGGCCAAAGAACAGCATTTGGATTTCGTTGTAAAAACGATGCCAGGCCAATGCATCTGCTCCGTTGGGGAGATAGGCATCGATATGTTTTCCGGTTACCGTATTGATACTATGTGTGGCGAGTTCCGGTGTGGCGTCGACACGCAGATACCAGCGATCGGGGCGTAGCGGATAGAGCAAATAACCCTCATCCTGGAAGTGACGATTAAATGCTTCCGCAAACTGCTCCGCTTCGGCATGGCTTACATTAAATGCGCCGCTGTCCACCAGCATCAACTGATCGCGCGTTGCACGAAAATGCACCGGGTCGGCGCGAAACCAGTAATGATGGCCGGAGTCACCGCCATCAGCCAGTAATGTGATCGGCCCGATGGGCCAATCCGTTTGCCTGGTTACGCCGAAATGCTGACACAGGATAGCCTCTATCCCGCCGCTGGCGTCGGTTTGCGTACGGCTCGCTCGTGCCAGCAGCGTTTTCAGAGCCGGCAACTGCAAATCGTGGAGCAGCGATGCATTCATTTCAGCGGAAGGAAGGAGGTGAGGGATAAGCAGGCTGATATTCATAAAGGTAGTTTAGCATTGACCGGGAATGAAGGTGGTATGTGAATTTGGTAGTTTTGTATGCCGGCAGGCGTCTTTTCATACCATTGAAATGCATGATTGGTCGATGTAGCCTGCTCCGTTAAATAAAAAATTATAATTAGTGAGGGATGAAGATGAATCGTCGCAGACTGGTACAAGTGTTACTGGGTACAGCCATGCTGCCCAGTTACTCAGCACATGCGTTGCTGCTGGCAGGCAGTGGGGATTTGATCATGGCGATTTTCCCCGGTACAGGCGCCGCGGATATCGATTTGCGATCATTCAAGGATTATACGCATCCGCTGACGGCAGCCATTGCGGATAAGATCGGCAAAAAAGTGTATGCTGAATCTTATCGCAGTTTTTCATTGATCAAAAATGTGATTGATAACGCGCGGGCTGATGTATTATTTGTCCCGCCGACATTGGCGGTCAATGCGATGCAGCATGGTTATGAACCCGTCGTACGCGTAAAAGATTTTCTAACTGGCATGCTGATTAAACGCAAAGGCGAAACTGTAACGCGCATTGCGATGACTGGCCCCGACTCTTGGCCGGGTGCGATGGGCCTGTATTTGATCGCTGAACGCAAGCTCGGTACGCCAGCAATGGTGGAAACGGTCAAGAATCAGGATGCGGTGGTGTTTCTTCTCAAGCAAGGGGCGGTACAAGCCGGAGTTTTGGGGACCAAGATAGCCAATAATATGATCGCGACCGGCCAGTATGAAGCATGGTTCCCGTTAACCAGTACGCCCGGATTCACTTTACTGATGCATCAGAAGTTGATGGCGAAATATGCCGAGCCGATCAGCCAAACCATGCTGTCGCTTTCGGCCCCTGCCATTAATGGCTTGCAGACTTTGATTCCAGCAACAATAAAGCAATTCGTGCCGTGCGGCAGACAGGATTACGAAATATTGAAAAAGATAGCGGCAGTGACATAATTACACTTAGCCGAAGCGACAAATGGACTTTTCCTTTTGGCGGCCGGCGTTACGTACAAGGATGTTGTTTGTGAATAGACGTTTCTTTCTGCGAACATTGGTCGCGACGACTATGTTCGCAAATCAGTCGGCCAAGGCGTTGCTGCTATCGGGACATGGAGATGTCATTATTTCCATTTATCCTGGAACAGGCGCCAAGGAAATCGATTTGCAACTGTTCAAAATCTATACCCAGCCGATGGCGACTGCGCTCGCCAGCACCATGGGAAAGAAAGTCTATGCGGAACCTTATCGCAGCTTTTCGCTAATCGAATCGGTGATTAGCAATAATCGTACGGATATCCTGTTTGTACCGCCGATAGTTGCAATCCATGCGATGCAATATGGTTATCAGCCTTTGGTGCGTGTCCGTGATTTGGCAACAGGCATGTTGGTCAGGCGCAAGGGGCAGACGGTGACCAGCATCGGGATTACCGAGCCGGATTCCTGGCTGGGCGCCATGGGGCAGAATGTCATCGCCGAACGTAAATTGGCTACGTCGGCCATGCTGCAGACGGTGAAAACGCAGGATGCAGTTGCTTTTCTGCTCGAACAGAAAGCGGTGCAAGCCGGTGTGCTGCGCACGGAAAAAGCCAACAGGATGATTGCGACAGGTGAATACGAAGCATGGTATCCGCTACCTGCTTCGCCTGATTTTACCGTGTTGATCCATGACAAATTAGCCGCAAGCTATGCCGAATCCGTACGCAAGACACTGTTGTCATTGCCGGCCGCCGCGGTGGACAGTCTGCAGAAAGCCATTCACGTTCCGGTCAATCAGTTTGTTTCTTGCGGCAAACAGGATTATGCAGTGCTGGCGCAAGCGATCGGCGTGAAATTGTAAATTCGGCGTTATTGAATGCGCATCGACAAGTCTACCGCATCGATGTGTTTGGTAATCGCACCGCTGGAAATGCGGTGCACGCCTGTTTCGGCAATGGCGCGCAGGCTTTCCAGATCGACGCCGCCGGAAGCTTCGAGTTCGGCGCGTCCTTGATTCAATGCCACTGCGGCACGCAATTGCACCAGATCAAAATTATCCAATAGAATCAATTTGGCGCCGGCGTTCAGTGCCTGCTCCAGTTCATTCAGGTTTTCCACTTCGATTTGCACCGGGACAGTAGCGTCATGGGTGGCTTTGAGCACCGCTTCGATACTGCCGGCAGCGGCAATATGGTTCTCCTTGATGAGGATGCCGTCAAACAGGCCGATACGCTGGTTCGTACCGCCACCGGCAATTACCGCATATTTTTGTGCCAGGCGTAATCCGGGCAGGGTTTTGCGTGTGTCCATGATCACTGCGCCAGTACCTTTGACGATTTCGGCGTAACGATGCGCGGCAGTCGCCGTAGCGGACAGCGTCTGCAGGAAATTCAGTGCGGGACGCTCGGCGGAAAGCAGCGCACGCGCATTGCCGCTTACTTCGCACAGCACCTGATCGACCCCGATACATTGACCATCCCTGGTATACCAATTGATTTTTATCGCGGGATCGAGTTGGCGAAAACAGGCCTCAAACCATGCTTGCCCGCAAAAAATCGCTTTCTCGCGGCAAATGACATAGGCGCGGGCATGGTGGTCGGCGGGAATGAGCTGCGCGGTAACATCGCCGCTGCCCATATCCTCACTTAATGCTGCGATCACATTGGCTTCAATGGTGTGTGCGAGTTGTACAGGGTCTATCATGGAGTGCGCTGAGTAATTCCGATTGGGCGCTTATTGTGCAGGGAGAGGCAGATTCATGCAACTAAAAAGCTCATCCGATAAATTCAGGATATGCAGGGTTGAAATTAATCACATCTGCCTCATTTATCGTCTATATTGATATTTTACCAGGGGGTAATGATGCGAATTGATAAATTAACGACCCAGTTTCAGCAAGCCTTGGCCGACGCCCAAAGCTTGGCCGTAGGTCAGGATAATCAGTTCATAGAACCGGTGCATTTGCTCGCAGCGTTGATCGACAATGCCGAAGGCGGCACGACTTCCTTGCTGTCGCGGGCGGGCGGCAATGTGCGCGCACTGCGCCCCGCGCTGCAAACCCTGATCGAGCGCCTGCCCAAAGTGGAAGGGCATGGCGGCGAAGTGCAGGTGTCGCGCGATCTGGCCAGTTTGCTCAATGTGACCGACAAGGAAGCGCAACGGCGCGGCGATCAGTTCATTGCCAGCGAACTGTTCCTGCTGGCAGCGTGTGATGACAAGGGCGAGCTTGGCCGTACATTGAAACAGCATGGCGTGACCAAACCTGCTCTGGATGCCGCGATCACCCAGGTGCGCGGTGGTGAGAACGTGAATAGTGCTGAAGCCGAAGGTCAGCGCGAGGCACTGAACAAATACACACTGGATCTGACTGAACGCGCCCGCATGGGCAAGCTCGACCCGGTGATCGGGCGCGATGACGAAATCCGTCGCACTATCCAGGTATTGCAGCGCCGCAGCAAGAATAACCCGGTGCTGATCGGCGAGCCAGGCGTGGGCAAGACCGCGATCGTTGAAGGTCTGGCACAGCGTATCGTCAATGGCGAAGTGCCGGAGACGCTGAAGAACAAGCGCGTGCTGGTGCTGGATATGGCGATGTTGCTGGCAGGTGCCAAGTATCGCGGTGATTTCGAGGAACGGCTGAAAGCGGTACTGAAGGAAGTAGCGCAGGACGAAGGCCGTATCATCCTGTTCATCGACGAGTTGCATACCATGGTCGGCGCCGGCAAGACCGAAGGTTCGATGGACGCCGGCAACATGCTCAAGCCGGCTCTGGCGCGCGGTGAACTGCATCTGGTCGGCGCGACCACGCTGGATGAGTATCGCAAGTACGTGGAAAAAGATGCCGCGCTGGAGCGCCGCTTCCAGAAGGTGCAAGTGGATGAGCCTAGCGTGGAAGATACCATTGCGATTCTGCGCGGGCTGCAGGAGAAATACGAAGTGCACCACGGCGTGGATATTACCGACCCGGCCATTGTCGCCGCAGCCGAGCTGAGCCATCGCTATATCACTGATCGTTTCCTGCCGGATAAGGCAATCGACCTGATCGACGAAGCCGCTTCGCGCGTGCGCATGGAGATCGACTCCAAGCCGGAATCCATGGACAAGCTCGACCGTCGCCTGATTCAGCTCAAGATCGAGCGCGAATCGGTAAAAAAGGAAAAGGACGAAGCCTCGCAGAAGCGGCTGGGCCTGCTGGAAGAAGAAATCGCCAAGCTGGAACGCGAATACGCCGATCTGGAGGAAATCTGGAAGGCTGAAAAAGCCATGGTGGCGGGTACCCAGCACATCAAGGAACAGCTCGATCAGGCGCGGGTGGATATGGAAGAAGCCAAACGCGAAGGCAACTGGCAGAAAATGTCGGAAATTCAGTATGGCCGCGTGCCGCAGCTGGAAGCGCAGTTGCATCAGGCGCAAGCTGCAGAGAACGCTGAACAGGCGACACCCAATCGGTTGTTGCGCACCCAGGTCGGCGCAGAAGAAATCGCCGAAGTGGTGTCGCGCGCGACCGGCATACCGGTATCCAAGATGATGGAAGGCGAGCGCGATAAGCTGATGCAAATGGAAGGCGCGCTGCATAATCGCGTGGTCGGCCAGGATGAAGCCGTGCGTCTGGTGTCGGATGCGATCCGGCGTTCGCGCTCCGGTCTGGGCGATCCGAACCGGCCTTATGGTTCTTTCCTGTTCCTGGGGCCGACCGGCGTGGGCAAGACCGAGCTGTGCAAGGCGCTGGCCGGATTCCTGTTCGATTCGGAAGATCATCTGGTGCGGGTTGACATGAGCGAATTCATGGAGAAACATTCCGTATCGCGTTTGATCGGTGCGCCGCCGGGTTATGTCGGTTACGAAGAAGGCGGTACGCTGACTGAAGCCGTGCGGCGTAAACCCTATTCGGTAATCCTGCTGGACGAGGTGGAGAAGGCGCATCCGGACGTGTTCAACGTGCTGCTGCAAGTGCTGGATGATGGGCGTCTGACCGATGGTCAGGGGCGTACGGTGGATTTCAAGAATACCGTGATCGTGATGACCTCGAACCTCGGTTCGCAGATGATACAGCAAATGAGCGGCGATCCGTATCAGGCAGTGAAAGACGCGGTGATGACCGAGGTGAAAACCTATTTCCGTCCTGAATTCATCAACCGTATTGATGAAGTGGTGGTGTTCCATGCCTTGGGCGCCGCGCATATCCGCTCCATCGCCAAGATCCAGCTGCAATATCTGGCCAAGCGTCTGGCAGCAATGGGTATGAGCTTCGACATCAGTGATGCGGCACTAGATGAGTTGGCGGCTGTCGGTTTCGACCCGGTATTCGGTGCGCGGCCGCTGAAACGGGCTATCCAGTCGCAGCTGGAAAATCCTTTAGCCAAGGAAATCCTGGCCGGGCGTTTCGCCGAGAAGGATACCGTGCATGTGGATTTTGTTGACGATGCGATGGTATTCGAAAAGCAAGTAGCCTGAGCGGTTGTCAGCAAGGATGCATTTGCTGACAATCGACCAATAAAAAACGGAACGCCGGTAAGGCGTTCCGTTTTTTATTGTTATGGCATGTTAGTGCTGTTGTATCAAAGTTTGATATGTCAGCGATGCAATAATATTTTCCGTTCCTCTTGTTATGAATTCAGGGTGCTTCCTGCTATTACTTTTTTATACAAGTGTTTGTGCTATTTGCCGCTGTCAATGTAATCAGTTGATCTCCGATTTGGATGTTATCCAGAGGCGGCGTCAAAAGTTGGTAATTTCCCTGCCTTAACTGGAGACGCAAGGCATCGCAACCTGCTATATAGTAGGGCAACACGCTCAGAACTACCCATTTTTGTTGCCCATTCTGCGTGAATATAGTCGCCCCTGTCCCCGGGGTATTGCCGATTAACAAGATTTCCGGCTTATTGTCATGGGTAAAATCAATCAGGTAGGCATCACATTTTTTGTCTTCCTGCTTCATACAACTGGGTAGTTGCCAAGTCCTGGCATCATGCCAGTCTTGATCGAAGAATGAATCGGGTGGGGTCGTCGTGTCAGTCCAGAAAAGGATATTGGCGTGTAAATCGGTGGCGGTGATTTTTTGCGGCGCGGGTTGTATCCAGCGATTTGCTTTTTGTAATGCCAGCCTGGATTTTTCGCGGATAGTAGCAGCATCTGCTCCCTTGGTGACGGTTCCAAGTTGTTGCAATGCGGTTATGCCATAGCGGGCTCCGTTAAACTTCAGATAGTCGAAATCAAATTGGCTGGCACTGATGCGGCCATCTTTTAGACGGTTGAGTTGATGCGCGACGGAGAGACGTGCCGGATCGGCAAGCGGGGTAAATAAAGCCGTTAATACTCCCAGGACGATAAATGCCGTAGCGATGTTTACGTTGGGGATGGAAATTAGCCAACCGTGTTTTTGTAATGCGGCCCAAACATAGCCTAATGTGTAACAAGCTGCGATTATCAAGCAGGAAGCTGCAGTGATACGGTCGTTGGTCCAGCCATATTCCTGTACTCGCAAGCTGAGGGAGTAGATGGCGATTGTGGTAATTGGTAATAGTAAGAAAGCGGCAATGCGTGCATTACTGCGCAGCAGACGTGCAATATCAGCACTGACCTCACCATTCTGAAAGGTTGCGTTGATCAGAATTATCAGCAAGGCAGCAGTACCAAGTAAAATTGTTGTTGCATATCGGGTTCCCCATAAAGGAGTCAGTCCGGTAAAGGCAAGGCTCAGCAAGAAACCGCCTACAATCAATACTGCAACGGGTAAAATCCAGGACAATAAGACCAGTAACAGATTCCGTATGCCTCGTACGATAGCTGGCCGCACATCGGTAATGTGTATTGCAAAGGAAAAGGCAGAAATAGTCACCGGTATTGCAAACCAGGATTCTTGTAGCAAGGTCTTTAAAAAATCAAGCTTTACCAGCATGAACAGGGCGGCACCTAACCAAAGTACCAACCATAGCGTAATCAGGAACAGGACAGAAAAGCTTATTTGAATGAGAAGCTTCCAAGCGGTTTCAAAATAAGACGGGTAATTGGCGATATACCGTTTATCGTGTGCTGCTGCCAATATTAGCGCATGGGCAATAAATAGACCGGAAGCAATAGCGATGACCATCGGCAACGTAGGAAAGTGCATGGATTGGGCGACACTGAAACCTGTCTCCAGATCGTGCAGACCACCGGCACGCCACACATCATAAAACCCCAGGCCGGCAACGATAGCCGTCGCAAGCACTAACCAGCGCTGTAGTACGCGGCTTGTCAGATGCCCAAGACCGGAAATGAATATAATTGGAATAAATCCGAATATCAGCAGTAAAGGTGCGAATATTGCACTGTCAGTTGCTGGCCAGATTTGGTTTCTGGACGCATGGTAGAGGAAATACAGGATGCAGCCTTGAAAAGATCCCGCTGCAAGTCGTATTCGGGCAATATTCGAGCTGACTTCGGATTGCGGCATGAGCATATCCGTCATCGCACTATCATGTAGCATGAAGTCCCTCCTTTTGCTGTTATCAATATATATGGTCTGATTGTACCTGTTCGGGAAATAATTAATTCAGCCAGCAAATAAAAAGCGGAACACAATGTTCCGCTTTATTTATGGGTGATTGGGAACAGGCGAATCAAGCCTGTTCCCACATTAGATGACTGCAATCCGTTATTGAACCTGACGGACTTTGAGTTCGTCCCTGGATGCCTCGATAAAGCCGTGGCTCGCGTAAGCAGCCTGTCCTGCCTTGCTACCCAGGAACTTCAGATATGCCTTTGCAGCTTTTTCATGGGGCGTACCTGGAATGTTGCCAGCAATGTAATTCACTTCGTTTTTCATGCTGTCCTTCTCGGGCATGGTTACGACGCCTACCTTGAGGCCTTCTTTCAGCGCATTCTTGTATTCCGTGGCCCAGACGATGCCCACATCCACTTTGCCTGCCTTGATGCCTGCCGGAATCTCGCGGTGATGGACGGAGCTGAAGTAGACATTGGGTGCGCCGTTGCAGGCCTGGCATTCCTTGCCGGCAGAAAGTTTTTCCCATAGGCTGTTATTTTCCAGAACCTTCTTGGCATAGAACTTCATGATGCCTTCAGTGACCGGGTTGGGCAGCATCACCTGGAGGTCAGGGCGTCCGAGGTCGGTGATGCCCTTGATATGCTTGGGATTGCCTTCAGCGACCATCAGCACCAGCTGATTGTGCATGTAGGTCACGTAATCCTGGCCCTTGCCGGCGTCTTTGAGCTTCTTCACGGAACCCATATCGACCATGCCGAACACATCCGGCGATATTGCATAATCCTTGTCCTTGTAAGTCCAGCCGCCCTTCATGATCGCATCCAGCACCTTGCCGGGGGCATGGTGATGACGCCCACTATATCCTTGTGCTGTTTCTGAAAAGCGTGAATGACATCTTCCATAGCGAAGAACTGATTACCCGCCAACCAGATGGTCAAGCCCGGTTTGCTGGCTTGCATCAGTTGCAATGCGGTCTCGCCCTTGATTACCTTGCCGTCTGGATAGAATACGCGGAGATCATCGTCCTTGTTGGCAGGAATCATCTCGAATTTTTTGGCGGCGGGATTCTGCTGGGCAGGCTGTTCAGCATCGGCTGCGGCGGCAGTGCCCGTATTGATACTCATGCAGAGCAGGGATACCACGGATGCAGTAAGCAGTTTATTTAATTGCATGATTTATCCTCTAATAGCGTAGATTTGATCGGATGTCCGGGGAAAAAGCTAGGCAGGCAATTACAGCCAAAGTTCCGCATGCAAAAAATGCGGGCTGAGTATGCGCCTGAATTCAGCATATCAGGTGGTTGAGGAAGGGGTAATGGGAGGGAAATACCATTCGATATTATGAGGGGAGTATGAGCTTGAACAGGTTGCCCGATGATATCCACAGGGTTGTGCGGGCTTCGATTAACTGACAGTAAGGGCGGTATCAATTACTGTCCTGCCGTCCGGATTGCTACCGTATCCGGATGGCGGTTAACGCGTTTAATACAGCTTACTTGCCGCGTATCAGCAGTACCGGCATGGTTGCCATGCGCACCACGTCTTCGGCTACGCTGCCGAGTAACAAATGGGTGAAACCGCGCCGGCCATGGGTACCGAGCACGATCAGATCTGCCGGCCATTTCCTGGCATCCTCGACGATTTCGCTAGCGACCCGGGTGACGCCCAGGGTTTCCAGCAGTGCGGTTTCTACACCGATTCCGGCTTGTGTTACATGGTCAGCGGATTTTTTAAGCAGTTTGTTGCCGCTCTCGCGCAAGGCAATCATTACTTCGGGCATCGATAACAGGCCGCCATTGTCCAGGTCGATCATCGCGGTATCCACTACGTGTACCAGCCGCAGCTTCGACTTGTGCTGTCGGGCCAGCTGTATCGCTTCATCCAGTGCCTTGTTGGAAGTGCTGCTGCCATCGACGGCAGTTAGGATTTTTGCATACATCATTCGTCTCCCCGAGTTGGATTGTTGTATTGAGTCTAGCATCTGACATCACATATGCAATCAGGATTGCAGTGTGCTGCGGCAAATGAGCAGTACGGATGGAGCGTATCTTTAGATGATGCTGGCGACGATGTTGATGCTGAGCGCCAGTACGGCCATGTTGAATGCAAAGGCGAGCAAGCCGTGCATGAGGGTGAGGCGGCGCATGATGCGCGAGGTGACAGCGACGTCGGATACTTGCGAAGTCATGCCGATTACGAAGGAAAAATAGGCGAAATCCAGATAATCCGGTTCATTGTCGCCGGGAAAATCCAGCCCGCCGATTTCCTTGGTATTGTGCGGCCCGCCGCTGACATAGTAGCGATGGGCGTAGTGAAAGGCGAAGCGGGTATGGATAAGCAGCCAGGACAGCATTAACGCCAGCACCGATAGCCCGATATGGACAGCCTTTTCCAGCGAGCCGGCATTGGTTTCGGTTTTGTACAGGAAGATGAGGGTCAACAGGCTCGCGAGTGCTGCCAGGGTAACCAGCCACAAGATAGCCGTGCTGCTTTGTCTTTTGTCATGGGTGCTGCGTTTGGTCGTCTGCGCATCTGCACCTGCCATGGTCAGCCAGGCGAGTAACAGGCTCATGCTGGCTCCCGCATCCCAGCCGGCGATCAGGCGGGTATCGGCCAGCACGCTGCCGGGCAGCCCCAGCATCACCATGGCGCCGGCGATAATCGCTATGCTGACGCGCTGGTGATCGCTGAGGTTGCGCAGTGCGGTTATTGACTGCATCAGCCTGCTGTCGGAGTCAGCGTGCTGATCCCGCCCATATAGGGGCGCAGCGCTTCCGGGATGGTGACGGAGCCGTCGGCTTGCTGGCAGTTCTCCAGTATCGCTACCAGCGTACGCCCTACGGCGAGCCCCGAGCCGTTGATGCTGTGCAGTAATTCCGGTTTGCCGTTTTCGCCGCGGAAGCGGGCCTGCATGCGGCGCGTCTGGAACGCCTCGAAATTGCTGCAGGATGAAATCTCGCGGTAGGTGTTCTGCGCCGGCAGCCAGACTTCCAGGTCGTAAGTCTTGGCGGCGGAAAATCCCATGTCCCTGGTGCACAGCGCCATCTTGCGATAGGGCAGGCCGAGCATCTGCAGAATGGCTTCGGCATGGGCGGTAAGGGATTCCAGTGCGGCATAGCTGTGTTCCGGCTCGACCAGCTGAACCAGCTCGACTTTGTCGAACTGATGCTGGCGGATCATGCCGCGTGTGTCGCGGCCGTAAGCGCCGGCTTCGGAGCGGAAGCATGGGGTGTGAGCGACGAATTTGAGCGGCAGTTGTTCACGCGGCACGATTTCGCCGCGGACCATGTTGGTGACCGGGACTTCGGCGGTCGGTATCAGGTAGAGCTGTTCTGCATCCGTGCGCGGCACATGGAACAGGTCTTCTTCGAATTTGGGTAATTGCCCGGTGCCGCGCATGGATTCGGCATTTACCAGGTAGGGTACATATACTTCGGTGTATTGATGGGCATCGGTATGGGTGTTGAGCATGAACTGCGCCAGTGCGCGGTGCAGTTTGGCCAGGCCGCCGCGCAACAGTGAGAATCTGGCGCCGGCGATCTTGCTGGCGGTCTCGAAATCCAGTCCGAGCTTTTCGCCGAGTTCGACGTGATCCTTGACCGGGAAGTCAAAGCTGCGCGGTGTGCCGACACGGCTGATTTCGACGTTGTCTTCTTCGGATTTGCCGATGGCAACCGATTCATGCGGCAGGTTGGGGATGCTCATCAGCAGCGCATTGAGTGGTGCCTGCAAGGCTGCCAGTGCAGTTTCGGCGGCCTTGAGTTCGTCGCCCAGATGCGCGATCTCTGCCATGATTGCGCTGGCATCTTCGCCTTTGGACTTGGCGATGCCGATCTGCTTGGAGCTGGCGTTGCGCTTGGCTTGCAGTTCCTGGGTCAGGGTCTGTATGGTTTTGCGTTCGGCTTCGAGACGCGCGAATTCGGCGGTGTCGAGCTCGAAACCGCGGCTGGATAAACGTGCGGCGACGCTGGTCAGATCGTTGCGGAGCAGTTGGATGTCTAGCATGGTGTTCCCTGTGTGTTAATGGGCGCGTCCGGTGGCGCGCGCGTAATAAATGGCGGCAAAGAAGAAAATGACGGTCAGGGCGACTTCAATCGACGCAAGCATTTGCGACAGGCCGTGATCCGACCAGGCGCGCACTGCGCCTTCGGTAAAATACACCAGTATCATCAGCGACGACCATTGATAGGTGTAGCGCTTGCCATGCAGGATGCCGAATAACGGCACCATCAGCGGTAATACCTTGAAGATGAGCATGGAGCCGCCGGGTCTGAGTGGGGCCAGCCAGCCTTCCCAGGCGACAGACAGGAAAATCAGCGCGATGAGGCTGGCAATGCTGATGTTTTGTAACCAGGTGGTGCTGATGCGGTTCATGTGCGGCTTTCTGTAGGGGTGACGAGTTTGAGGGCGGTGAGCGCCAGACGTTTGCCGAGTGCGAATGCCAGTTTGCGTTCGTCGTCGGTGAGCTGCGTGCTGTTGCTGCCGCCGCTGACATGGCTGGCGCCGTATGGGCTGCCGCCGCTGGCTGTATTGGTGAGCTCGGCTTCGGTATAGGGGATGCCGACCAGCAGCATGCCATGATGCAGCAATGGCAGCATCATCGACAGCAAGGTGCTTTCCTGACCTCCGTGCATGGTGGTGGTCGAGGTGAATACGGCGGCAGGTTTGCCGGCCAGCGCGCCTTGCATCCACAGCGCGGCAGTGCCGTCCAGGAAATATTTCATCGGTGCCGCCATGTTGCCGAAGCGTGTCGGGCTGCCCAGCGCCAGGCCGATGCATTCGTGCAAGTCCCCAAGTTCGACATAAGGTGCGCCGGAGTCAGGAACAGGCGGTGCCGCGACCTGAATGGCCGCAGCGACCTTGGGTACAGTGCGCAGCCGGGCTTGTGCACCGGGAACGGATTCGATGCCGCGCGCGATGGCTTGGGCGAGCGTCCGGGTGGAACCGTGCTGGCTGTAGTAGAGGACGAGGATGTCGTGCATGGTGGCTTTATGCTGATTGATTGGCAAGATTATAACGCGAGAAGGCGCGGTTCTGGTGATTGGAAGCGTTATCCATTAAACTCGTTCGCATGAACACTCATTTGCTGCGTCTTTATCATTTTCTGTGGCTGGTCGCGAGACGCTTCATCGCCGACGGTTCCAACCAGACTGCGGCCAGTCTGACGTATACGTCGCTGCTGGCGATCGTGCCGCTGATCACAATAGGCCTGACGATCTTTTCCGCGTTCCCGGCCTTCACCGAAATCTCTACCAGCCTCAAGGTGTTCCTGCTCAATAATATGGTGCCGGAAGCCGCCGGCAAGGTGATCACGGTATATATGTTCCAATTCTCGGAAAATGCAGGGAAACTGACGGCGATCGGTACGGTATTGCTCGCGGTAACGGCATTCATGCTGATGCAGACGATCGAACATGCGCTCAATGGCATCTGGCACGTGCAGCGTGCGCGGGCGCTGGCACAGCGCTTTCTGGTGTACTGGTCGATATTGACGCTCGGCCCCTTGCTGATAGGAACAAGTTTGTATGTGACTTCCTATCTGGCGAGTCTTGCGTTCGGACTCGGGCATCAGGTGCACGGGATAAGTCTGTTTTTGCTGAAGCTGGTTCCGGTGCTGTTAACGGTCAGTGCGATGTCCATGTTGTATCTGACAGTGCCCAATCGCTATGTACCGGCGCGTCATGCCTGGATAGGCGGGCTGGTGGCGGGACTGAGTTTCGAGGCGATGAAGCTGCTTTTTTCCGCCTATGTCAGCCATTTTCCATCCTATACGATGGTTTACGGCACGTTTGCCGCTTTGCCGTTGTTCCTGTTGTGGATATATTTGTCATGGATGATGGTGTTGCTGGGTGCGACGATTACCGCGACATTACCGTATTATCTGGTCGCTCACGAGGCGGGCAAGCAGGTGCCAGGCAGCAAATTTTTTAGTGCGCTGGCGATACTCAAGCAGTTGGCGTCGGCGCAGCAGCAGGGGGAAGTGCTGACGGTCAGGCAACTGGCGACACGTACCCAGACCAATTGGGATCAGCTGGAACAAGTGCTGGAACTGCTTGCCGATGCGCACTGGGTGCTGCGTTCCGGCAAGGGTTGGGCCCTGGCTACGCACCCGGATCATATTATCGTGCGTGAGGTGTTTGAGCGATTGGTGTTTCTGTCTCCGCATCACCCGCAGATGCTGGCGAAATTGGCGCAACAGCCGCAATTGAGTCTGAGTCAATGGCAGGCTGAGTGATCAGGATACGGTCTTGAATTCAAACAAATCGAAAGATTGTGTCTGCAAGACGAGTTTCCCCGGCATGATGATCCGGCCGGTATCGGTGATTAGATCCATGCGCACATTTTTCATGTAGATGCCGTGTGGGGCGAGCAGCAGGTTATCCTGTTTCAGGATGTCGTTTTCGGGAAACAGCATGCCGGGCTGAACATTTTTGATAGGCGAGAGCGGGTTGTATACGGAAACGGGGCGAGCGTGTGGCGGCAGTAACTGGACGCCGATTTCGACGGTGCCGGTATCGATATTCTTGATCCATTTGATGACGCATAGATTCCACTGATCGCCTGCCCGTTCACGTATGGCGATCAATTCGCCTACCTTGATATGAGCGGGCGGCGTACCCTTTGTGCGCAAGGTATGTCCCTGAGCACTGTTATTCAATATTTGCCATTTGGCGACGTAATGATTGCGGCTGCTGTGTTCGGGCAGGGCAAAGCTGTTCATCGTGATTTCAATGAAGGTATCGTCACTGATGCTGGTGGTTTCACTATTGCCGAGCAGGGCGTGGATCGTGCGCAGACCAAGACCCAGTTCAATATTGCTGGGTTGAATGTTATAGCGGTTAAAGCGCCGTAAATGTGGCATTCCCCAGCTGTGAATCAAGTGATGCAGCAAGTGGCGATATTCAGGCTCAGCCGCTGCTGCAGGCAAACCTAGGGCAGCGGGAGGTGCGCCGGATTCGAGCTTGGCGAGCAGGTAAAGCAGATGCTCGATCAGCTTGTGAGTACTGAAAAAGCATAGGGGGTCGTTCTGTCCCTTGATGTCCAGCCGGGTAGTGATATGTGGTGGCGCATCAACGGTCAGGTTGAGGGTGAATATATTGCTGGTGGCAGAACTCGTTGACTGGATTTCGCCCAGCAAGGCGTATTCGCGCGTCAATTCGATGACTTGTGCCAGTTCCCCTTGCATCAGATGATAAGGGTCGGCTAGCGCTATCAGCAATATTTGCTGATAGGCGTGGACGATGGAGGCGGTCGGGTCATCGCTGCCGGTGGCTTGCGTTACCCCGAGTTCATCTGCGTATTGATAGGTTCGGTGGATTTCCAGCCATAAACCTGCAGGTACGGGTGCATACATCTCGTAGCATAATTCCAGCACCCGCTGCTGGGTCAACAGCAGCTGATGGATGATTGGTGCAGTATCCGGTTTGCTGTAAAAATTTAACAGGCTGGTGTTATTATCCATCAGCACCAGCTTGTAGCCGTGGCCAAGTTCGAGCAGCAGCTCCCGGGCCAGGCGAGTCTGGGCATCCGCTTTCCCGGAAAGTGGCAGCATGCTCCCGGACAGCTGCAG
Organism: Sulfuriferula sp. AH1; assembly: GCF_002162035.1. Taxonomy (NCBI): domain Bacteria; kingdom Pseudomonadati; phylum Pseudomonadota; class Betaproteobacteria; order Nitrosomonadales; family Sulfuricellaceae; genus Sulfuriferula; species Sulfuriferula sp. AH1. The sequence continues at coordinate 1,847,635 of NZ_CP021138.1, read as the reverse complement.
CTGTAACATGGTGACCTGGGTCTGGATGGTGTTCCGGTACAACGCGAGCAGCTTTAGCCGGATGTCACCGGACAACGGTTGGCGATTAAGGGCGGATAATGATGCTAAAATGGCCTGCGAAGCCGTTTGCGGGTCGCTCACGTGCAGATTTTCCAGCCATGTCTGCAAATGTCTGGGGCGCGTCTCGGTGAGATGCGCAAGTCGCGTGTCGGGAGTCGGGATCGTAAAGCCTGGCGTCATAATGCGCACATCAATTATTATTTGGTCATGATTTGGGTGAGTTTATGTTGAGAGTGTATGACTTATTTCATGGCTTGTAAAATTGGCAAACCGGGCGTGATGCCGGTGAGCGGCGCCCATATCGAAAAATTGAATTTTACAAAGGTAATCGTATGAAATTTATGGAATATTTATTTGAAGGGGCATTGTGGCGTAGCCGTTACATGGTTGTGTTCGCGGTGTTGGCGAGCATGGCGGCAGCCTTGGTCGTCATGTACATGGCGACGGTCGATGTGGTGTATCTGGTTCAGCATGTGCTGCATTATGCCGATAGCAGTTTGGCCGGCGAAGCGCGCAAGGCCCTGCACGATGAAACCATAACTCACGTGGTCGAGGTCGTGGACGGCTATTTGCTGGCAACGTTCATGCTGATCTTCTCGCTGGGATTGTATGAGCTATTTGTCAGCGATATCGATGAAGCCCACGGTAGCCGTGCTTCCAGCAAGATATTGGTGATCAACAATCTGGATGACTTGAAGCAGCGTCTGGCTAAAGTGGTGCTGATGATCCTGATTGTGAACCTGTTTGAAAAGGCACTCAAAATCCCGATGAATGAGCCATTGGACTTGTTGTATCTGGGTGGGGCGATTGCACTGATCGGCGTGGCATTGTATTTCACTCATGCTTCGGAATCGCACGGCAAAGATAGCGAAGAGGCAGACACGAAATCCGAGCATTGATAGCGCACGGGCAAGCGGAAAGCGGTGCAAGTGCACCGCTTTTTTACGGGCTGCGTTTAACCGCCACCGCCGCCGCTGCCTACACCGTGGGCGGCCGCCAGTACCAGCTGGTTGAATTCGGCTTCGCTCATCAGGCCATGTGCAGCCACGATTTCGCGTACCGGCTTGCCGGTTTGTTCCGATTCCTTGGCGATCTCGGCCGCTTTCATGTAGCCGATGCGGATATTCAGCAACGTGGCCAGACCGACGCTGTCATGGATGAAGCGGTCGCAACGGTCGCGGTTGATGATAAGGCCCTTGAGGTTCTTGTCGGTCGCGACGCGCACCGCATTGGTGAGCCAGTCCATCGCATCGAACAGAGCCGAGCCCAATGCCGGCATCATTACGTTGAGCTCCAGTTGTCCTGCCTGGGTCATGTAGGCGACGGCGGCATCCTGCCCCAGCACCTGGAAACAGACCTGATTCAGCATTTCGAACATGACCGGATTGACCTTGCCCGGCATGATGGACGAGCCGGGTTGCACCGCGGGCAGTGTGATTTCGCCGAGGCCGGTACGCGGGCCGGATGCAAGCAGGCGCAGATCGTTGGCGATGCGGGTGAGTTCCAGCGTCACGCCGCGGATGGCAGCGGACAAGGTCTGCATGTCGGACATCGACTGCATTTGTGCGGCCAGATTGCCGACGGTGATGGTTTCGCCGGTGAGCACGGATAATTCGCGAGCGACGCGTTGGGCGTAGTCGGGTGAAGTGTTGAGCCCGGTGCCTGCAGCCGAGCCGCCCAGACCGGTAGCACACAGCAACGGACGTACGTTGGCCAGATTGGTTGCGCAGCGCCGCAGTATCCAGCTATAGGCGGCGAATTCCCGGCCTAATGTCGTAGGCACGGCATCCTGCAAATGGGTGCGTCCGCTTTTTACCGTGTCGCGCTCCTGAACGGCAAGGTCGTCAAAGGCGCTGGCCATGTGTTCGATGACGTTCAGCAAGCGCGGCAGTTTTGCCAGCAGCGCCAGACGAATCGCGGTCGGGATGGTGTCGTTGGTCGATTGCCCCATATTGACGTGGTCGTTGGGATGAATGGGAGCGTATTGCCCCTTTTCAGCGCCGAGGGCGACGTTGGCAATATTGGCAATGACTTCGTTGGTATTCATGTTGTGGCTGGTGCCGGCACCGGCCTGGAAACGGTCGACCACGAACTGATCGAGGAATTCGCCATTCAAAACCCGTTCACAAGCGGCTACAATAGCGTCGCGCTGGGTGGCGGTCAGCCAGTCTGGCTGGGTATTGGCCAGGGCAGCAGCCAGTTTGATCTGCACATGGGCGCGGACGAAATCGATGTCCGGCATGCGTCCCGAAATGGGGAAATTTTCCACGGCACGGGCTGTTTGTATGCCATACCAGGCATCGGCAGGAACTTTGAACTCGCCTAGCGAGTCTTTTTCTATACGGTAGTCAGTCATGAATGAACGGCGGCTAATTTGAAAAACAGGATTATAGGATTTTATTCATGTTAAAACGAGCATTGGTTATTATCGCATTGTCGTTCATGGCTACTTCGGCCTGGGCATTCAGTTTCACCGATACCAAGGGGCACACCCAAAGTCTGGACGCCTATAAGGGCAAATGGGTGCTGGTGAATTTCTGGGCAACCTGGTGCCCGCCGTGTCTGGAGGAAATCCCCGATTTGATCGCGCTACATGAAAAATACAGCAAAACCAAGCTGGTGGTGATTGGCATTGCGATGGATTATCGCGATCCGAAACAGGTTACCGAATTTGCGGATAGTATGTTTATCTCCTATCCGATTGTGCTAGGTAACGCTAACATAGCATCACAGATAGGCGAGGTGCAGGGACTGCCTACAACCTACCTGTATAACCCGGAAGGAAAGATTGTGGCGTATCAGGTCGGGGCGTTGACCAAGGCTGCTGTGGAAAAATACATCAACGGCAAGAAACCGGTGAAAAAATAGTCGGGCCGGTTTTGCAACGCTCCATAAAAATAAAACAATGAGGAGTCAATATGTTACGACTAGTGGGTATCGCGTTATTATTGTGGGCGACGACTGCGGCGGCGGAAATGCGCAGTGTGCAGGATTATTTCTTCCAGCCCAAGCTGGGCGATTTCAAGGCCGACCTTGAGACCGCGCGACACACCGGCAAGTCTGGAGTGTTGCTGATGTTCGTTCAGGAAGATTGTCCGTTCTGCGCACGCATGGAGTCCACGATACTCAGTCAATCCGAAGTGCAGGATTACTACCGTAAACATTTCCTGATCTATGAAATGGACGTCAGAGGCGACTCCCCGATGACCGATTTCAAGGGCGCAAACACCACGGAAAAGGATTTTGCATTGAAGAATCGCGCGCGCGCCACGCCTACTTTTATTTTCTTCGATAATCAGGGTGATCCGGTGACGCGCTTTACCGGTCCGACCAGGGACGCTGCTGAGTTTCTGTTGCTCGGGCGCTATGTGGTCGATGGCGCCTATAAAACGGAACCATTCTCCGCTTATAAAGCAAGCATCAAGTAATGCGCCGCTGGGTTGCCATTACGCTGCTGGGTCTCAGCGGCGCCTGTTTTGCCGATTCATTGCCGTTGACGCTGGCAGATGCACTGGCGTCCGCCGATCGGTCTCATCCCGATGTGGCGATGGCTGAGGCCGATGTGGCCGGTGCGAAGGCCGATGTGACGGCTGCCGGCGCCGGACGGGATCTGACTGTTACGGTGGAAGGCGCGCTGCGCCAGGGCCGGCCCACGTTAGGCAATACCGGCTGGAGTCCGGATAACGTCGGGCATGTGATTGCGCGCAAGACGCTGTACGATTTTTCCCGTACCAGCAGTGCGGTCGATGCCGCCGATGCCGAGCTTGCCGCGCGTGAGCAGGCGCTGATAAGCAGCCGGGATCAGCACAGGCTGGATGTGATGGCACGGTATTTCGATGTGCTCATTGCCGATCAGCAGTATGCTGCCGATAACGAATTCATGGCTGTGGCGTATGTGAGTTTCGACAATGCGCGTGACCGCTTTAAAGTCGGACAAATCTCTCGCCCTGATCTCGCCGTGTTCGAAGCCAAATACCAGGATATACGTGAAAAACGCAATGCCAGTCTTGCTCGCCAGCGTCTGACACGCAGCGCATTGGCCAATGCGATGAATCGTCCCGGCGAACTGGTTTCTGATCTGGTAGATCCGGTATTGGCGGATAACGATGTCAAACTTCCCGAATACGAAGCGCTGTTGCCTGTGGTGCTGGACCATAATCCGGCATGGCTGGCGCAAAAACAGTTGCTGATCGCTGCGCAGAAGCGCCTCGACAGCTTGCGCCACGAAACATCCCCCACGCTGAATGCCGAGTTCGAGGCGGGCGACTACAGTCGCGATGCGATGACGCGCAACAGCGTGAGCGGTGCACTGGTTATGACCTGGCCGATTTACCAGGGGCGTCGCGTAGATGCACGCATTGCGCGCGAACAGGCCCAGTTCGACAAACTTCAGGCGGAAACAGCGGGTTTGAAGATGAGCTTGTCGCAGGCTTTATTGCAAACCATGCTGGAAATCAATCAGTTGCGCAGCAGCGCCCGCCCTGCTGCAAAACAGCAAGCCAGCTATCGCGACATCGCACTGGATCGCAGTCGTGCCGAATATGAGCTGGAGTTGAAAACCAATCTGGGCGACAGCATGGCGCAAACCATGGTTGCAGAACAGCGGACGCGGGGTGTGGAATACAGGCTGGCGCTGGCGGTCGCGCGCCTGGCCGCACTGACCGGCGAACCGGTTAATGAATTAAGTAAGCTCGCTGCCGCCAAATAATTGATTAAGGGTCGATAATGATGAGTATGCATAAATGGTTGATGACATGCGTCGGGATGATTCTGCTGACATCGAGTCTGCCCGCGGCAGCGGTTGATGTGGCGCTCACTACGCCGGTGTCCGGTGTGGTCAAGACGGTATTGGTGCGGCAGGGGCAAAGTGTGAAAAAAGGGCAAAAGCTGGTCGTGCTGGATGATGCCATATTCCAGGCGCGTGTGATGGAAGCGGAAGGCAGCGTGGAGCGTTTGCAGGCGGATGCGCAGGAAGCCGAGCGCGATCTTAAGCGTGCCAAGGAATTATACAGCCGCGCAGTCAGTTCCACCACCGAGCTGGAGCAGGCGCAGGTGCGTTATTCGCGTACAAATGGCCTGTACAAGGAAGCGCAAGCCCGTTTGCTTGTCGCGCGTAAAAACCTCGAATACAGCACCTTGCGCGCTCCGTTTGAAGGTACCATAAGCAAGCGCCTGGCCGAGCCGGGCATGGTCGTGTCGGCCGAATTGCAACCGGCTACGCTGATTATCTTGAGTAAATGACTTAACAGTGAGTTGTTTGCGCAAATCGGTAGGGTGTGGAGTTTTGCGCAAACGGTCATTTGGCAGGAAACTGCCCCTACCTTTTTGAGGATTACCAGTGCAGCGCCCGATACTGCGGCGTTTTCTTGTCCTGATGCGATTGCATGCGGGTGATGATCTCATTCAGCACCGACATGCCATGCAGGATGTACGGGCCTTTGTTGAGCATCACGCACTCGGCGCGGCCGGACATCGCGGCATCGGTGATTTCGGCACGGGAGGGCAAGTTCAGCTTCACCAGGCTTTCCAGTACCTGCGTTGCCCATATCACCGGAATGTGCGCCGCTTCGCATAGCCACAGCATTTCTTCCTGTATTTCCGCCAGCCGTTCATAGCCGATTTCCACCGCCAGGTCGCCGCGTGCGATCATGATGCCGAATGCGCCATGACCGGCGCCACGGATGATGATATCCGGCAGGTTTTTTACCGCCTCCTGCGTTTCGATTTTGGCTATGATGCCGAGTTGGCCGGCATTGCGTTCAGCCAGTGCCATGTGCAGCAGATCCATATCTGAGGCATGCTGGATGAATGACAGTCCGATAATATCGGCATGGCGCACGGCGACATCCAGATCCTCCATATCCTTTGCCGTGAGTGCTGACAGCTTGAGCGAGCTGTCAGGAAAATTCAGCCCCTTTTGTGCCTCGATGAATTCGCCACTGGGCCGAACCTGGGTGATGCGCAGCCAGGCACCTGTGGCATCGATATGCTCAATCAGGCAACCGATGCGGCCATCATCTATCCACACGCTGTGGCCCGGCTGGAGATACGAAAATACATCGGGTTCGGAGCAGGAAATACGCGCCGGGCTTATGTTGTTGCCGGTTGCGTCGCGCTGTTCAATTTGTCCCGGCAGTTGGGCGCGAGTCAGCAGCAGCACATCATTTTGCATGACATGGATGCGTTGCGGCGCTGCGACGAAATCGCCGGTATTAACCCGGGCGTGCTGGTGTTTGGTGTTCACATGTTCGAGTACGGTGCCTGGGGGTATATAGGCTCCATTTTTGCAACTGACCATGACTTGCAGTGGCGAGAGGTGCTGAATAACGATGAATTCGCGCTTGCGTTTGTGCGCGTCATGAAATTTGATGCGGTCACCCTGTTTGAGCCTTTGCAGCCATTTTGCCGAAACGCTCAGGCGCGCGAGCTGGGCGTGCCCCAATTTGTCGCCAGTGGCAGGGCAGCCCGGATTGCCCGAGCCATCCAGGATGATTCGGGTCGGATATAGCGGGTTGCCCATGTCATCGCGTTTGATTTTGATATGCAAAATCGGCGGGCCGGCTGCCATCTCGCCGGTACGCAGTTTCGGGCCGGACAGATCGAACATCACCAGACATTCGCGCCCGCTTTCTTGCGCGGCCTGGCGGATATGGGCCACCATCTGCCGCCATGCGTCGGCATCGTCGTGTGAACAGTTGATCCGGGCACAGTCCATGCCCGATTCCAGCATTTCACGCACTATATCGTAATCGTCCGCCGCTGCGCTGGGCATGGTCACCATCATCAATGTACCGTGTTTGTTGTGGGCATTGGCGAATAGCCGGGTGGTATTATGGCGTAGCAGCATCTGGTCCCGGGTGATGGCATGATCGATGTCCGGCAGCGGGCTCGCCAATGTCGTCGCTTTGTCCATCATGGCCAGGGCATAGATGACGGCATCCAGAGTCGCCATCACGTGACCTTCGCAGCGCCCCAGTGATGACAGGCCGATGCGGCTCAGACGACTTTGCAGCTGACGCAGATCATGACGGCGCAGACCGATGTAGGCCGCCAGATTGGCAGCGCTGGGCTGATATTGCGGATTGTGCAGATAGGGCTGCCAGCGGGCTATCAGTTCGGCCTGGGTGGCGAGGGTGGCATCGCGCAATGCCGCCAGCTGCTGCGCCAAGGTCTTGATTTCAGCAACATCGGTTTGCTCTTGCGGCATGATAGATAATCCGGATTTTCGTGGTCGGTGCGGGATGAACCCCAGTGTACGACGGCTTTATGAAAACTTGGTTACATGCTGCCGGCGCCGGTAACAGCGCGGTTATTGCCAGCCAAAACGCCGTGCATAATGGGTTTTCATGAGCTGAGCCAATACTGCATAGCCGATCAGCACCAGAAGCAGGAACGGGAAATAGTCCGGCGGCAATGCCTGCAGCTTGAAGTAATGCGCAAATGGCCCCATGACGATGAATATTCCCAGCAGCATTACGCTAGCGGTCATGAACACCAGTAAACCGGCAGGACGGCTGTGCAAGAATGGCAGCTTGCGCGTGCGTATCATGTGCACGATGAGGGTCTGCGAGAGCAGTCCTTCCACAAACCAGCCGGACTGGAACAGCGTCTGGCTGGCAACACTATCGGCATGGAATATGAACCACATGATGGCGAAGGTGCTCACATCGAATATCGAGCTGATCGGGCCGAAGTAGATCATGAAGCGGCTGATGTCGCCGGGTTTCCAGTGCTGCGGCTGTTTCAGCAATTCTTCATCGACATTGTCGAAGGGGATTGCAATCTGCGACACGTCGTAGAGCAGGTTCTGCACCAGCAGATGCAGCGGCAGCATGGGCAGGAACGGCAGGAAAGCACTCGCAATCAGTACCGAGAATACGTTGCCGAAGTTGGAGCTGGCGGTCATCTTGATGTATTTGAGCATGTTGACGAAGGTTTTTCGGCCCTCGACCACGCCTTTTTCCAGCACCATCAGACTTTTTTCCAGCAGGATGATGTCGGCCGCTTCCTTGGCGATATCCACTGCGGTATCGACCGAGATGCCGATATCGGCAGCGCGCAGCGCGGGGGCATCGTTGATGCCGTCACCCATGAAGCCGACCACATTGCCGTTAGTCTTGAGCAGGCGCACGATGCGCTCCTTGTGCGCGGGGGAGAGCTTGGCAAAAACATTATATTGCTCTACCAGAGCTGCCAGTTCAACATCATCCAGTGCCTCGATGGCTGAGCCGAGCAGCACGCCATGCATCGGCAGACCCACTTCATGACAAATCTTGGCGGTCACCAGCTCGTTATCGCCGGTGAGGATCTTGATGGTGACGCCATGAGCCTGCAAGGCGGCAATGGCGGGGGCTGTGGATTCCTTGGGCGGGTCGAGAAAGGCGATATAGCCGACCAGTATCAGGTCCGATTCGTCTGCTACGCTATAGACCTCTTTGGTCGGTGGGGTCTCCTTCATCGCCACAGCCACGACGCGCAAGCCTTCGGCATTGAGCGCGGCGGTCAATGTATTGACCTGCTGCAATAATGCCGGCGTCAGCGGTTCGATTTGCGTGCCATGCTGGACGCGGTTGCATACATTCAGGATCTCCTCGACCGCGCCTTTGCAGATGAGTTCATGGTGGTCATCGCGTTCTGACACCACGACCGACATGCGCCGCCGCTGGAAATCGAACGGGATCTCGTCCACCTTGCGGTAATGCTGCATGACATTGAGGTCGCGGTGCACCTCGGCATGCTCGAGCACGGCGACGTCGAGCAGGTTTTTCAGGCCGGTCTGGTAGTAGCTGTTGAGATAAGCATAGCCCAGCACCTGATCGGAGACTTCGCCGAACACGTCGGTATGGCGCGCCAGGAAAATCTTGTCCTGCGTCAGTGTACCGGTCTTGTCGGTGCACAGCACGTTCATTGCGCCGAAATTCTGGATCGCGTCGAGGCGCTTGACGATCACTTTCTTGCGTGACAGTACCACGGCGCCTTTTGCCAGTGTCGAGGTGACGATCATCGGCAGCATTTCCGGCGTCAATCCGACCGCAACCGACATCGCAAACAGGAATGCTTCGACCCAGTCACCCTTGGTGAAACCATTGATCAGCAATACCAGCGGTACCATCACAAACATGAAGCGGATGAGCAGCCAGCTGACTTTATTGACGCCGGCCTGGAAGGCGGTGGGTGCACGGTCAGTGGCGGTCATGCGTTGCGCCAGTGCGCCGAAATAAGTGTGACTGCCGGTAGCGACCACGATCGCCGTGGCCGAGCCGCTGACCACGTTGGTACCCATGAACAGGATATTGTCGAGGTCTAATGGGTTGGTGATTGCGGGATTGCCATGGTGGGCGAACTTTTCTACCGGCAGCGATTCGCCGGTCATCGCTGCCTGACTCAGGAACAGATCCTTGGCATTGAGTACGCGCAAATCCGCCGGGATCATGTCGCCGGCCGAGAGGATGACCACATCGCCCGGCACCAGTTTCTTGATCGGGAGCTCGACTCGGCTGGCAGGCTTGGGGTGGAGTTGTATGTTGAAATACTGGAGGGCTTCTTCCGCGGCATCTGCGGCCAGGTCGCGACGCAGCACGGTCGCAGTGTTGCTCACCATGGCCTTGAGTTTGTCTGCGGCCTTGTTGGATTTTGTTTCCTGCCAGAAGCGCAGTAGTGTGGACAGCAATACCATGCTGCTGATCACGATGGTGGCTTTCATGTCATGGGTGAGATAAGACACCAGCGCCAGCAGCGACAGCAGCAGATTGAACGGATTGCGGTAGCTATGCCACAGGTGATACCAGCCCGATGGCGGTTTCTCGTGCTCGATCTCATTGGGGCCGACGTGCTCGCGTACCTGGTCGGCCTGGTTGGCGGTCAGGCCTTCCATGTGCGAGCCGAGCTCGCGCAGTAAAATGTCGGTATCGGCGGTAGCGGCAGCAGATAGCGTTTGTGCCAGAGTGGGCGGCACTTCCTTGCTGACACCGGTGCCGGTGATCGATTCCAGTATCGTTAACCGGCGGAAATGCCGGCTCATGGCGCGAGGCCGCGTCAGACGTACAACGAATTTTTTTAATGGATTCATCCGGTCATTCCCCCATCAATCGAGCGGCACGATTATGTCATGCTCAGTTGTCTTCTGGCTGACGGTCAGCGTTCAGTCATCCATTTTGCATTTTACGCATATGCGGCTGGAGGTTTTGGTTTCAGGATGACCGGCTCATATCATCCTGGTGCTGCTCGAGGATGGTGCGTGCCAGTGCAAGCATGCCTGCTTCGCTGATGTCGGTCACCATCACTGTGGCTGCGTGGTCGTAGTCCGGATAATGGTGAGTGATGGATTTGGTGTAAAACGGATCGTAATGTTTTTCCAGCAGTTCCAGTACCAGTGTATCCCACTGTCCGCTGTTTACCAGTGCTTTCCATTTGCCGATCTGCTCGTGGCCGTAGGTGCGAGTGAGGAATTCCAGCTTGGCATTGAGGCTGGCCGGATCTTGCAGAAAGTGCCCGTACTCGGATTTCAGCAATGCCACGCGGTGTTCGCTGCTGATTTCCATGCGCAGGCATTTCGGTTCGAGCCACATGGCGGAGATGAGCGCTTCCGGTACACGCAGCCTGCCTACCTTCTTGCTTTCGGCTTCGATGTATATTGGTCGTTCGGGATCGAGCTGGCGTAATTGCCACCAGATGAGGCTGTCGAACATCTTCTGCGATGGTTGTGCAATATCCGGCAGGTTGCCCAGGATGGAACCGCGATGCGCCGCCAGCTGCTCCAGATCCAGGACCTGGGCGCCGAGCATGTGCAGAGCCTGCAATAACCGGCTTTTGCCGGAGCCGGTCAGACCGCACACCACATTGAGTCTGAATTTGTCCGGCAAGGTCGCCAGTTCTTCAAGTACCGCACTGCGGTAGCTTTTATAGCCGCCTTCGAGTTTGCCGGCGCGCCAGCCCACCTGATTCAGGATATGTGCCATGGCGCCGCTGCGATTGCCGCCGCGCCAGCAATAAATCAGCGGGCGCCAGTTTTTGGGTTTGTCGGCAAAGTGGGCTTCGAGATGGTTGGCGATGTTGCGGGCAATGAGCGCCGCCCCCACTTTTTTGGCTTCAAAATCAGACGCCTGTTTGTATAGCGTGCCGACGATGACGCGTTCTTCGTTGCTGAGTACCGGATAATTGACGGCGCCGGGAATATGATCTTCTGCGAATTCGGCTGGTGTGCGTACGTCGATAATCTCGTCAAAATCGGCCAGGTGTGCTACGGTAGCGGGAGTAACTTTTCTCAATGCATGCCTTAATAAATGAACAAGATCAAATTAACACAATTCTCTCACGGCGGCGGCTGCGGTTGCAAAATTGCGCCGTCGGTGCTCAGTGAGATTCTGGCGAAAATGCCCAGCCGGCTGATCAATCAGAACTTGCTGGTGGGAACCGAAACCAGTGACGATGCAGCAGTATATCGCTTGAATGACAGTCAGGCCATTATTGCGACCACTGATTTCTTCATGCCTATCGTTGATGATCCGTTCGAATTCGGACAGATCGCCGCGACCAATGCCATATCCGATATCTATGCCATGGGCGGCTATCCCATTTTTGCCCTGGCAGTCGTCGGTATGCCGATCGACAAGCTGCCGGTGGAGGTGATCCAGGGTATCCTCGCGGGCGGCGAGTCGGTGTGTGCCAAGATCGGCATCCCCATTGCTGGCGGTCACTCCATCGATTCGCCAGAGCCTATTTACGGTTTGGTGGCGTTGGGGCTGGTGCATCCCGACAAGGTAAAACGCAATAATCAGGCGCAGGCCGGTGATGTGCTGATTCTGGGTAAGGGTCTGGGTATCGGCATCATGAGTGCGGCACTGAAGAAAGGCGAGCTGTCTGACGAAGGTTACCGGCAGATGGTGGCCAGTACCACCCAGCTGAATACGCCGGGTTCGGTTCTGGTCGATAATCCTGCCGTGCATGGCATGACCGATGTGACCGGTTTTGCATTGCTCGGACATTTGCTGGAAATATGCCGAGGGTCGAAGCTGGCTGCGGAAATTGATTTCGCTGCCTTGCCGGTATTGCCGGTGGCACTGGAGCTGGCCAAACAAGGCTATGCGCCGGGCGCTGCCGCCCGCAACTGGAATAGTTACGGGCATGACGTGAGTTTGCTGGACGCCATGCCGGCTTGGCAGAAGAACCTGTTGTGCGACCCGCAAACCAGCGGCGGTCTGCTGGTCACTTGTGCGCCCGGGGCTGTTGGCGGCGTGCTCGAGGTATTCAGGCAGCAAGGTTTCGGTTACGCCTGCGTGATCGGCGAATTGAAGAACGGAGAGGCCAAAGTTAGAGTGCGCTGAGTCGGTTCGATCAGGATGTGCGGTCGCCTGGCTGACGGAGCCACGAATAAGGGATGACGTAATGAATGTGCAAGTAACACCGGAAAAACAAGACGAGAAGCTCGATTCGAATTATCTGGGATTATTACGGCGCAATCCTCAGTCTTTTCTGAAACTGATTCTGATCGGATTTGCACTGGTCGCATTGCCGCTTATCGTCGCGCTGATCAATAGTGCCATTTCCATCGATCAGCTTGCGACGCAAAGCCGGAAAGCAGTATATCAGGCTGCGCAAATCGCTCATGGCAGCCGTGTGCTGGCTGACGAAATAACCGCCATGGAGCGCAGTATCCGGCAAACTGTCATCCTGAATGATGATAGTCTGCTTGAAGGCTATTTCCAGGCGCATGAGAAATTTGTGGATGTGGCCTCCACCCTGACGGCACTCTCCTTGCGGGATGATCTGAAGCAGGCGCTGGAGAAGTTGCGGTCAGCAGAGATGGCAATTTATCAACGGGTAATGGTCTCGCACGCGACGCCTGATGATCTGCATGATCTGGTTGGTGATTTCGTGCCATTGCTGGATTCGGCACATGCTTTTTCCTCCTCGGGTTACGCGCTTATCGAGCATGAAGTGGATGCCATGCAGTCGATGGCCGGACATGCCCGTTCTGTCGTGGGCTGGCAATTGCTGGCGCTGATTCCGTTTGCCATTCTGCTGGCACTGGGTTTTTCCGTGTTGATTACGCGTCCCATTCGCCAGATTGATGAAGCTATCCGCAATATGGGACAAGGGCTGTTGTCAGAAGCGGTCCGTGTACAAGGGCCGGAAGATCTGAAATATCTGGGCGAGCGGCTGGATTGGATGCGGCAGCGGCTATTGGAAGTCGAAGCGCAAAAAACCGAGTTCTTGCAGCATGTGTCGCATGAACTTAAAACGCCGCTTACTGCCTTACGGGAAGGTTCGGATTTACTGGCGGAAGGGGTCGTCGGCGAGTTGAATGCCAAGCAGCAACAGGTAGCTGATATCCTCCACGCCAACAGTGTACAATTGCAGCGGCGTATCGAGGATTTACTGAGTTTTAGTGCCTTGCAGCATGAAAAATCCGTGTTGGTCAAACAGTTTGCGAATCTGAGGACAATGCTTGATGCGGTATTGCAGGATCATAAGCTCGCGATCATGAACAAGGCGTTGCAGGTCGATCTCGCTTTACCTGAGCTGATGCTCGAGTGCGATGAACAAAAAATTAAAACCGTTTTGGATAATTTGTTGTCCAATGCGGTGAAATTCTCTCCCCGTAATGGGCATATTGCGATCAGCGCGCAACAAATCGGCGATAGATTGCAGCTGGATATAACTGATGCCGGCCCTGGCATTGATGAAGCGGATCGGGCGAAATTGTTCGATCCGTTTTATCAGGGACGTCGTGCACCGTCCGAGAGTGCTACCCAAGGCACCGGATTGGGCTTGTCCATTGCCCGCGAATATGTGCTCGCGCATGGCGGCAGCATCGAACTTTTGCCTGAATCAGGCGTGGGAGCACACTTTCGTCTCGATTTGCCACTGCATGATATTAAGGAAAATGTATGAACCGTATTTGCCGCCCCCGGATTTTGTCGGTAGTGACATTGGCAATGCTGATGAGCGCTTGCGCCACTCTGCCCAGTCAGCCGCGTTCGGCCAATGCAGCCTGGGTGCCATCATTGATTGTGACCAGCCAGGCTGAGGAGTTGCTGCTGTATTACGATTATTTGCGCAAACAGCAGCCGGCGGAGCTTGCCAGGGAATACGACAAGGCGCGGCAAAATCTGGCACAAACCAGAAACGACGTGAACAGGGTACGGGTCGCGTTGCTGCTTTCATTGCCGAATGCTACATTTCACGATAATGCGGCCGCGCTTGCACTGGTTAACGAGATGCTGAAAGATACGCATTCAACCAATACCGGTTTGCATGGTCTGGCAAGCTTGCTGAGCGCTTCGCTTACCGAGCAGCAGCGTACTTCTGAGGATCTGACTCAGAAATGGAAGGATGAGCAAAAGCGCGCTGATGGATTGCAGGATAAAGTCAACGCCATCAAAAACATGGAAAAAAATCTCATCCGCAGGGATCAACGCTGATTTGCAGAATAAGCCGATATGACCGTATCTAACCCCAAAATCCTGATCGTCGACGACGATACCGATTTGCTGGACCTGCTGTCCATGCGGTTGACCGCTTCCGGTTACGAAGTGGAAACCGCACAAAGTGCAGAAATTGCCATTAACCGTCTGGACGTCTCGCGGCCTCAGCTGGTCATTACCGACATGCGCATGAGTGGAATGGACGGCATGGCGCTGTTTGAGTACATCCATCGTACTACCCCGACTTTGCCCGTCATCATCCTGACCGCGCACGGTACGATACCCGATGCGGTTGCAGCGGCGCAGCGCGGCGTATTCGGTTACTTGTCCAAACCGTTTGACAGCAAGGCACTGCTGGCGCAGGTGGTCAAAGGACTGCGCTTGTCGCCGAGTCTTTATAACCAAAGCGACGAATTTTCAGGCATATGGCGAGAGAAGATTATTACCCAGAGTGCGGTAATGGAAGATTTGCTGACCAAGGCCAAGCTGGTTGCCGAGGGTGATGCGAGCGTACTGATCCACGGTGACAGCGGTACCGGCAAGGAATTGCTCGCAAATGCGATTCATGAAGCCAGCAAACGCGGCAATCGGCCTTTTGTTGCCGTGAATTGCGCAGCGATTCCGGAACAGCTGCTGGAGTCCGAGCTGTTCGGTCATGTCAAAGGGGCTTTTACCGGCGCTGTACGCGATCATATGGGTTTGTTCCAGAAAGCGGAAGGCGGTACGCTGTTTCTGGACGAGATCGGCGACATGCCGTTGCTATTGCAGGTGAAGCTGTTGCGCGTATTGCAGGAAAGACAGGTGCGCCCGGTGGGGTCTGCGCATACGATACCAGTGGACGTGCGTATTATTTCCGCCACTCACCGCGATCTCAAAGCCGAAGTCGCCGCCGGTAATTTCCGCGAAGATCTGTATTACCGGTTGCATGTGGTGGCAATGACGATCCCTGCGCTGTCGCAGCGGCGTGAGGATATTCCGTTGCTGACCAACTATTTCACGGGGGTACTCTCCAGGAAATATAACAAACCCATTAATGGCGTTGCGCCGGAGGCGATGGAGATGCTGGTGGGCGCTGCCTGGCCGGGTAATGTCCGGCAACTGATGAATGTCGTCGAACAATGCGTCGTGCTGTCGACCACTCCGCTGATTTCTCCTACCCTGGTGTATGAGGCCATGCACAAGGAAGAAGACCAGCTGGTTTCTTTCGAAGAAGCGCGTAAACAGTTCGAGCGGGATTATCTGGTGCGTGTATTAAAAATGACGGCGGGTAACATGACGCAAGCGGCGCGCCTCGCCAAGCGCAACCGTACCGAGTTTTACAAGCTGCTGGAACGTCATAATCTGGATGCCTCGGTTTTCAAGCGTGCGTCTGATTGACTCTTGCGTGTCGTTGTTCAGCGACAATACAAATCTGTTATTTTTCAAACTGTTACCATCATTTCCTTGGGTTCGTGTAGTTGTGCAACGACACTTTTACGAGTCGCGGATGGTGTTAATGTCATGTAACATGCTGTTTTATAGGCAAAATAATTTTTGGCATGGGAAATGCTCTATGTAATGTCAGCGATTTTGCTGTATTTATAATCAAGGAGCTTTTTCATGGGCAATGCTGGTCCTATCTTTTTATTCAACAAAATGGCGCAAGGGGTTGTACTGGGTTCGGTACTCATAATCGGCGCAATGGATGCTGCCCATGCCACTGGAATGGTCGCGCCCAAGGATGATCGTTCGTTCGAGCAATACGATACCAATCAGGACGGTTTTGTCAGCCCGAAAGAAGCAATAGCGATGGGCATGGTCACGCAGGATTTTGATGCTGCCGATGGCAATCATGACGGCAATTTGAGCAATGACGAATATATCAAGGCGGCGGCTGTTAACGAGCGCTTGAAAATCTCCCCGTCAAAAAAGCAATGAACACCCTCGACGACAGCATCGTAACTGCAAAAGTTAAAACGGGGTTGCATAAGAATGCTGTAGTGCAAGCCTTGCAGATACATGTCGAGACCCACAGCGGCATAGTCCAGTTGAGTGGCGTAGTCGATGACAGCAATAAACCGCTTGCTGTTGCACAGATCGCTACAGCTGGTCAGATTGCCGCTGGTGTTGAGGGTGTGAACGGGGTAATTAACCATCTGATTCCAAAGAAATTGAATAGCCAGGGCAGCTGAATGGACTGTGTGCCATCGTGGTCGTCCGCGATGGCTCAGACCTGATGAGGCTGTCTGCCTAATTCATTTGACGAATGCGACGCCTTGAACTGGGTATTGCACTTCGAGAGAATTAATGGAGATTGTTATGGAAATGTTTAACGAGGCTTTATATCCCGTATTGGTTGCGTCAGGGATTTCAGTTACTGCCTTTAGCTTGTTTGGTATCGTCGCCATGACCGACTGGATACCTTCTTCCCATGCTCCTGTTACGCAACCCGTGACGGCGAAAGGGAGGGCGGTCGAGACAAAACGCCCAACCGGCAAAACGTCTCCCCAAAACACGCCGCCTTGCCGTGACTGCAAGTCTGTTGAGTCGATTCGTGCTTCCGCAACGACTGCGCAGCCATGCGCGGTCTTAACCGCTGCAGAAAATGGCGGCGGAAAGATGTTCGCTATGATTGATGCCGTTTATCGTGTGTCCAGTCTGAATCGGATGTCTGTTGATGCGGCAACAGAATGCGGCAGACGTGGTCATGGTACCTGGATCACGATAATTTGAGGTTGTGATAGTTGAGATCGGTGGATCCCGAACAACATGCTAATCACTGAGGAGTAAACGAATGTTATTCAATCAAAGTCCGGGTTTGGGCTATAGCGTCAAACCTGTTTTTTCCCATGTCACGCTATCGTTGCTTGCCACAGGCGTTGCTTTTGCCGTGCCCGATGCGGCGCAGAATGTTTTGTATCAGTGGTGGCCGGAAGGGAGTTCCGGCTTGCTGGTGGTGATGCAGGTGGTGATTGCTGCGGCGCTGGTATTGCTGTTCAATATTTTCAAAGTCGCCTGGGATAACGGACGCCGGTTAAAAGCCAATACACTGGCTTCTTTGGTGCATGCCGGGGAAAGCGGTGACCGGCTGTCATGGCGCAACCATCAAAAAATGCTTAAGGGTATGCAGGAGACGGGTGAGATTTCGATACTTTCGGTTACCGGTAACGAGATGCTGGGCAAGGATCATTGCTGGATTCGCCAGGTGCTCGATGAGAGTAATGAGATACGGGTGTTATTGATGAACCCAGAGGGGCGAGGCGCTTACGAACGCACGCGGTTAAGCACAAATCCGGAAGCCCTGCGTGAGGGATATCGCCAGGAGATCGCGGCAAGCATCGCTTGCCTGGAGGTGCTGAGGAGTGAGGGCAAACGCGTAAGCCTCAAATTCTACGATGCTGTTCCGTTCTGGAAAATGGTCGTTGCCGGCGATTATGTCCGGGTGCAGTATTGCTACGGTACTGTCGTCAGCGAATGGCCTGAATATATATTTGCCTTGCGCCGGGATAAGCCGAGACGCGGATTGTTCACTCCGTTCTATGTGAATTTTTTGAATCAATGGCAAGATCAGTTATTGCCGGAATACGATTTCGAAAC
This sequence comes from Sulfuriferula sp. AH1, assembly GCF_002162035.1. Taxonomy (NCBI): domain Bacteria; kingdom Pseudomonadati; phylum Pseudomonadota; class Betaproteobacteria; order Nitrosomonadales; family Sulfuricellaceae; genus Sulfuriferula; species Sulfuriferula sp. AH1. The sequence continues at coordinate 1,829,573 of NZ_CP021138.1, read as the reverse complement.
GCAGCAACTGGTCTATCGTGATAGCAGCGGTAATGAGATCGAGCGGGAACCGTTGTATGCCGATATGGCTAATCCGGCAGGGAACATCCTCGATTATTACAGGCCTATGGCTAAAGTCGTTAATGGATAGGGCTGATTAAATATCGGGCTGAAAAATTCAAGCCGAATAAAAGCGCCTCCGCAGAGGCGCTTTTTTATGTGTTCGAATCGGGTTAGTTCTGACGCTGCTTGTTCGCCATATGACGCGACAGCAGTGTGGCAGGATAAGCCGATCCGAGGCGGGCCACTGTGCCCTGTGCCGGGCTGATGGAAGCGGTAGCCAATCCAGCCGCATTGACAGCGTCGTTTTCAGGGGCCAGCATTTCCATGCTGCCTGAGATACTGGCCCCTTCTTCCATGGTCATTGAGCCGTATTGGATTTGTCCGGTGACTTTGCCTGTCGAATAAATCACCAGGCGTTTGTGTGCAATGAGTTCGCCTTCGAAATGGCCGCGAATTTCAGCGACATCGATTTCCGCCTTGCCGCAGAACACGCCGCCTTCCGCGATACGGATATGACGACTTTTCATGGAAGCTTCAACCCGACCTTCTACCACCAGAATTTCACAATCCGTAATTTCCGAGCCTTTAAGTTTGATATTGGGGCCTACGATAAGCTTGTTGCCTTCCTCTTGTGGTGCAGGCTTTGGGGCTGCTGGAGCAGCTTCCGCTTTCGAGGCTTGAACTGTTGGCGAAGTCGCAACAGGTTTATTTGCTTCGGATGCAGCGGTGGATGTGTCGGACGGACTCCCGTTCTGACGGGATTGCATGAAAGTCTTGAGCATAAGTAATGTCCTCATTAAGAATATCGGATTCAAATAATGTTGTGGGTGGGGGTGCCACAGCATGAAAGGACTAATGGCAAGAACTGTGCCAATAAAAATATTTAAATATAAACAATTGGTTGTGTCGTTTTGTGCAAAATATTTCAGCGAAAATTAAAGATTTTTGTCGTCCGTCAGCGACCTGATATGGAGTGTTTTTGTAAAAAATCAATATAAAACAAATGGTTATTATTATTGTATTTTGTCGTCGCGTAGCGACATAATGCTCGGAATGTTCCCCTGCATAAAGGATTTGTGAATTTGAGATATGCGTGCATAATTTCCGGGTGCATAATCACTCATACATCGCTGTCGAACCCAATATTGCCGGAATGACGATCCGTGCAAGGGCATGCACCTGTTTCATGTCAGGGCTTTAATGAACGCGCACCTCGAAGCCGAAGCCCTGTTTTTTCAGGGCAATCAGCACATGAAAGCCGGGGAGACCATAGAAGCTGAAGAATGTTTCAGGCAGGCTTTATTGCGGAATCCGGAATTTGCCGAGGCCTTGACTAACTTGGGTCTGCTACGCGAACAAGCCGGCGCAATGGAAGAAGCGGAGGCATGTTACCGGCAGGCTCTTGCAATCCATCCCGACGCGCAGACTTTGCTCAATCTGGGTGCCATGCTCTTGGCCCGAAAGTCCTTTGCTGAAGCGGAGGCCGTCAATCGGCATGCTTTGCAATTGGCGCCGGACTCGCCTGCAGCCTGGTCAAACCAAGGCGTACTGTTCGCCTGCATGAAGCGGGAAGGCGAGGCCGAGCAATGCTATCGTACGGCACTGGCGCTGAACGGCAGTTATGCGAACGCCCGCTTTAATCTGAGCTACATACTGCTGCGCCAGGGGCGCTTCGAGGAAGGCTGGTACCATCTGCAAGCGCGGAAGTGGGTCGATATCCTGGGTAAATATTTCACTTGCCCGCAGTGGTGCGGCGAATCCCTGATCGGCAAATCCGTCGTCATCGGCTTTGAAGCCGGGCATGGCGACATGATCCAGTTCTGCCGTTATGCGGTTATGCTGAAGGAGCGGGGGGCGGCGTGGATATCCCTGATCTGCCACCCGGATCTGACCAGCTTGTTTGCAACGCTGCCCGGTGTGGATGAAGTGCATTCCTTGCAGAACATGCCAGCCCCAAAGTGGGATGTGTGGACGCTTCCCCTGAGCCTGCCCCATTACTGCCATACACGTCTGGATAATATTCCTGCACCGATTCCCTACCTGACTGCGGATCCGCTAAAGGTAGCGAAATGGGCCGCCTTGTTACCTGCGTCCGGATTGCGGGTCGGATTGGCATGGAAGGGCAATCCGCGTTTTGAAAATGATGCAGATCGCTCCCTGCCATCGCTGGCTATGCTTGCCCCCCTTGGACACGTATCGGAACTGCAGTTCGTCAGCCTGCAAAAGGGCGCGGGGGAGGAGAAAGCGACAAATCCGCCGGCAGGATTGTCCTTGCTGGCGCTCGGCTCCGCTATGACGGACTTTGCCGATACTGCTGCGGTGATGAGCCATCTGGATCTGATAATCACTGTGGATACTGCCGTCGCCCATCTGGCCGGGGCTATGGGCGTGAAGTGCTGGCTATTGCTGCCGGATTATCGACCCGACTGGCGCTGGCTGGCTGAACGCACGGATTCGCCCTGGTATCCGAAGCAGATGCGGCTGTTTCGCCAGCCTCCCGGAGGCGGCTGGCCATCGGTCATTGCCATGCTGGTCGAGGCGCTTGTGTGCTGGAGGAACGAACGCACTCATCGCGAAGGCGAATTCGCTGGTAATGTTGTGCCCCGAGTGCGTTAATATCGGTTTGCCGGTTTTTGTTGATAGGTACATGCATGAAAGCCTTATTAAATATCCTGCCCATTCTGTTATTGTTGAGTGCCTGCGCCTCATACGATGGCCGCGGGCTTCAGCCGGGCAAGGCCGGATTCGATGATATAGTCCGGGTAATGGGGCAGCCGGCGATGCAATGGCAAAACAGCGACGGTTCCAGACAGCTCGCTTATTCGCGTGGCCCGATGGGGGTGCATACCTTCATGGCAGTTATCGACAGCGCCGGCAAACTGAAAAGCCTGAAGAATGTGCTGGACGACAAAACTTTTGCGCAAGTCCGGCCCGGCATGAGCAAAGATCAGGTGCTGCGCATCCTGGGGCCTTCCGAACCTTCCTGGACGATCTATTATGCGCGGCGCGACGAATTGGTATGGGAATGGCGCTATTGCAATCAGCTGAATCAGCCATCGCGTTTCGATGTCATGTTCAACGGCAGCAAGGGCACCGTGCGCTCATCCATGGGAATGACCGAATCGCAAAGAGGCTTGTGCGGAGAACGGGAATGCATGTGCTAAGTGCACGTATGCAATTTCTGTTACGCCGATGCCCGGCGCAGCAGGTGAATCATGAACATGCTTGATATTCTGTTTGAGCGTTCTCAGACCCCCTGGTCGCGGGTGGCGGCTAGCAAATTGATTGCGGGCATCATGCTGATCGTATTGCTGATGTGGCTGATCAAAACGGCGGAAAACGGCTTTATTCCGGTACTGGATCATGCCAATCTGGCTTTCCATGAGGCAGGGCATCCGCTGTTCGGGATTTTTGGCGAAACGCTGGGGTTATATGGCGGAACCTTCGGCCAGCTGGTATTCCCTTTAGTGTTTATCGGGCGTTTCTGGTGGCGGCGTGAAAGTCTGGGCTTTGTGCTGGCAGTAGGCTGGCTATGCGAAAATGGTTTCAATATTGCCCGCTATATGGCAGATGCGCGGGCACAGGCATTGCCGCTGGTAGGCGGTGGAGAACACGACTGGTTTCACATCCTCAGTCGGTGGGGTGTATTGGAATACGATACGGTCTTGGCGAGCATGTTGCGCCTGTTATGCTGGATTGGCCTGCTGACGAGTATGGGCTGGCTGGTCTACCGTCATTTGAAGGACAGGTGAGACCGAAATTTCCGCCTTGCTGAAGGATCGCGCAGCAGATCCGGCAAGGCGCTTATTCATTAAGCAGTGTCAGTGTTGTTGCAGCCGTGTCCCGGTTTATATCCAGCTGCACTACACAGTATTCCGTATTCTTGTCGATGGGAGTAGGGTCGTCGGCGCAGCTGCAACCGCCAATGATGCTGGTATAAAAGATACCGGCCTTTACCCGGATGGAATCCGCCCTCTCAGCTGCATCGAGAATGACCGCTTCCAGTTCGTCATCGAGGGCGTAGTTGCCGACGGACAAGGCTTGCTGCAATGGTAACTGACTGGCATCCAGCTGTTCGATCTCGTTTTTGAGGACGCGTTTGAAGTCAGGTGTTCCCCATGCCTGTAATGAATCCGCTAATTTGAGTTCCAATTTATCCCCCGAATATGCGTGGTTTGGGCATCGATGGACATAAAAAAAGCCGTATCCCTTGTTTTTAGGAATACGACCTTTTTTGTGCATCTTGAATCAAATATTGGGGCGGCGTCTACCGAATACATCGCTGTAATCCTTATAAATAGGCGTTATGCTGTTTTTATTTTATTTAGTTACCCCGAAAGTTACCCCAACAAAAACGATGCTGCCCTGTTTGTCAGAGTCATATCCATAGCAATACTCCTAGTCGTTAGCTTAAGGAATATTACCAGTATTGCAAATCAGGGGGAGATATCCATGAATTCATAAGCCACTGAATGTTATCGTTTTGATAACGATCGCGTGCGCAGAACGTTCGGAATAAACATTTTTCATAGGCCATTTAGGTGTAACCTTCAGTGTAACCTTCAATATGAGACCCGATGCGAATCTTGGTGAGAACCGTCGCCAGATCGGTTGCATTAAAAAGTGTAGTAGTCGCGATCTGATCTGACAGTTCCCCGGTTTGACAGATGCAGCTGTCAGTTCAGATTCAGTTGTTCAATGTGGTGATTTTATCGTGCCATGCCTCCTTTCCGTCAATAAGTGTTTGCGTCGGAGTGCGGCCGCAGCACATCTTGCCCTGATGGGTGCGGTCATTGTTGTAATAAACCAGCCATTCATCCAGATCCGTTTGCAGCTCCGCGATTGACCGGTAAATCTTGCGCCGGAACGCGACCTGATAGAACTCCTGCAGGATGGTCTTGTGGAAGCGTTCACAGATGCCGTTGGTCTGCGGATGATTGGCTTTGGTCCTGGTATGCTCGATGTCATTCAAGGCCAGATAGAGCTGATAGTCATGGGATTCCGGTTTGCCGCAATATTCGGTGCCGCGATCCGTCAGGATGCGTATCATCCCCATGTTCTGCTCGGCGAAGAATGGCAGCACCCGGTCATTAAGCAGATCGGCTGCGGTGATCGGCATTTTGGTCGTGTAGAGTTTGGCCGCTGCCCACTTCGAATAGGTGTCAACGAAGGTCTGCTGGTAAATCCGGCCGACGCCTTTGAGGGTGCCCACATAGAACGTATCCTGGCTGCCGAGATAGCCTGGGTGAGCCGTTTCAATCTCGCCATGCGCCACATCGTCGTCCTGTTTCTTTTCCAGGGCGCCTACTTGCGCTTCGGTCAGCACCTCGCCCGTTTCAGCAACATGCCGTTCCAGTGCAGTCAGGCGCTTCTTGAACGATTCGAGATCACGCCGCAGCCAAACAGAGCGTACACCAGAGGGAGAAACAAAGATGCCGCGTTTGCGCAGCTCATTGGATACGCGCACCTGACCAAATGCCGGTTGTTCCAGGGCGAAGGCGGCAACCGCTAATTCTGTGGCCTCTTCAACCCGGTTCTTGTGGTTCGGCTTTCTGCGATTAGCATCGATCAGGGCGTCGACACCACCGTTTTCCATAGCCGACTGATAACGGTAGAAGGTATCGCGGGAAAAGCCCATCACCTTGCAGGCGCGGGACACATTACCGAGTTCAGCAGCCAGATTCAGCAGGCCAACCTTGTGTTTGATAACGTTTTGGTGAAAACTGTTCATGGGGTTACTCCTTGGCGCTTGCGCGCTTTGTTTGATAAAGATTCGCACCTATATCAAACCGGGTAACCTCACCTTTGGCAAGGCCATACTGTCAGATCAAGTCGGAACTACTACAAAGCTCCCCGAATACCATTTCATCTCACATTCTTGAAAATTCACAAAACTTTAATAAAAGATTCATTGGCTTGAAATAGTTTTAACTCATGATATGTCACATTACATATCTAGACATCTACCGTCATGAGTCTTTACGCAATTGATCGCGATACCGGAATTACCCTTTACGCACAAATCGCCGAAGTGCTGGAGCGCGACTATGTTCGGCAGGGCGCGGCGGGCGACCGATTGCCTGCTGAAGGTGAGTTGGCGGCACGTTTTGCCGTTAATCGTCACACCTTGCGCCGTGCTGTTGATGAGCTGATTGTGCAAGGATTACTTGAGCGGCGTCATGGCGTAGGGATTTTTATTACCGATCAGTTGCTTGATTATCGCGTGGGTGCAAATACTAGATTTACTCAGACGCTGGCGGATATCGGTATTTCTACCGATACACGCGTGATACGAAAAATGATTACCCCTGCGCCTGCGGGGGTTGCGCGCAACCTGGCGCTGCTGGCTGACGAACCGGTTCTTTGGATTGAAACGTTACGCTTAGCCGATGGCTTGCCCTTCTGTGTCATCTCCCATTTTCTGCCTGTTGAACCGTTCAGCGCGTTGCTGGATGGCTATACCAGCGGGTCGTTGCATGACTATTTAGAGCGAAATCACGGCGCACTTCATCGTACCGAAAGTCTGGTAACCGCCGTCCTTCCTCAAGGTGACGACGCAAAGCTGTTGGGGATTACCCAGAATCGGCCCGTGTTGCGGGTCAAGAGTTTGAACGTGCTGGATCGGGATAACTCCCCGGTCGAGTACGCCATTACACGGTTCCGCGCAGACCGGATCCAACTGCGTATTACACCTTAAGACCTCCCTACTAAACATTACTGAATCCAACAGGAGTTTCAATATGCAATTTAACAAACTTGTTCTTTCCATGCTGATCGGCGCTTCGCTGATGAGTGCAACGGCAGCCGTACAGGCTCGCGAATTGGTGTTGGGCTTAATTCCAGCGGATAACAACGAAGAAATGATCAAAACCTTCGAACCGATGCGCGCCTATCTGGAAAAGAAGCTGGGCCAAAAAGTGAAAATGTTCACTGCAACCGACTACGCCGGCGTGATTGAAGCGATGAAAAAGAAGCGTGTGGATATCGCCTGGTTCGGCCCTTTGTCTTATTACCTGGCTGAACAAGAAGCGGGCGCTGAAGCCTTTGCAGTCGGCATTCGTGAAGGCAGCAATTCGGCTACTTACAAGAGCATCATCGTTACGCCTTGTGATAGTGGTATCAAAAACATTATGGATTTAAAGGGTAAGAGCGTTGCGTTTGTTGATCCAGCCTCTACCTCTGGCGGTTTGATGCCAAGCTACATGGTGAAGCAAGCGACCGGCAAGATGCCGCAGGAATTCTTCGGTAAGTTTACCTATGCCGGCTCACATGATGCAGCAGAATTGGCTGTGAAAAACAAGACCGTTGATGCGGCGGCTGACAATGACATTACTTATCCAAAGATGTTGGAAAAAGGTCTGATTACCAAGGAAAGCAATTGCATCATCGCCGAATCTGCACCGTTGCCAGGTTCGCCGCTGGTTTATCGCGGTGATTTGCCTAAGGAACTGAAAGCACAGATTCGCGATGCAATCCTGAACGCGGACAAGGAAATCAAAGTAACGGGCTACGGCAAGATCAGCCATTACGTTGCGGTTGAGCCTAAAGATTATCAAATGATCCGCAATATGGTTAAAGAACTTGGCCTCAAGAAAGAGCAACTGAAGTAATTGAAGTGTCGCGGTCGGTGAGGTAATTGCCGACCGCGAATTAATTTGGAGGTCGTATGGCTAAAATCATTATCAAAGACATCGGCAAACAGTATGCCAATGGGTTTGAAGCACTCAAGGGCGTCAGCGCAGAAATTGCAGCGGGTTCTTTTACGGTTATTCTCGGTCCGTCGGGCGCTGGAAAATCAACTTTATTACGTACTATCAATGGTTTGGAAACGCCGACCGCAGGCACTGTTCAGGTTGGTGAACAAGTCGTCACGCACGACAATCTTCGTCAAGTGCGCTCACAGGTTGGTATGGTGTTTCAGCATTTCAATTTAGTGGATCGATTGTCAGTTATGACCAATGTTCTTACCGGGCGCTTGTCGCATCGCTCGTGGCTGGGAAGTCTGTTGTATTTATTTCGTCGCACCGATTTGGATCTTGCGCACGATGCCTTAATTCGCGTGGGATTGACTGACAAAGCATGGAATCGCGCCGATAAATTGTCAGGCGGACAACAACAGCGCGTCGGTATTGCCCGTGCATTGGCACAACAACCGCGTGTGATTCTGGCCGATGAACCGGTTGCCAGCCTTGATCCGGTTGCCAGTGAAGAGATTATGGGACTGCTGCGCGAAATTTGTACCCGCGACGGTATTACCGTGGTCGTCAATCTGCATCAGGTCGAATTGGCTAAGCGTTTTGCTGATCGCATTATCGGGTTGAATGACGGGCGGGTTGTATACGATGGCCCGGCCAGTGGGTTGGATCACGCAACGCTGAGTCAAATCTATAGTCGCAACGGAGATCAAGTCGATGAGCAACTCGAAACTATGCTGGCCTACGCCTAACGGGCGACCTGGCCTGGTACCGACAGTCGTATTGCTCGGCTGTATCTTGCTTTTAGCGATCAGCGCACCGGCTGTTGAGCTTGATTTAGGCAGGATCGTAACTGCAATTCCTCGCATGTTGGCTTTTGCCGGAAATCTGCTGGTTCTTCCCGATTGGGAATATTTACCGATACTGGCTAAAAATATCTTGCAGACCATCGAAATGACGTTTCTGGCGACCAGTATTGCACTGCTAATCAGTCTGCCATTGGGCGTTCTGGCGGCGAAAAATACCAGTCCACATCCCGCTGTTTTTCATGCAACCCGCAATTTGTTGTCCTTGATGCGCGCGCTGCCCGAGCTGGTCTGGGCGTTGGTGTTCGTGTCTGCGGTCGGCTTAGGACCTTTGCCGGGAATCATGGCGTTGTCATTCGTGACGGTCGGTTTTATGGGTAAATTTTTTGCCGAGAGTATTGAAGTGGTCGATCAGCGTCAGGTGGAAGGGGTGGTGGCACAGGGCGCAAGTTGGTTGCAACTGCGTACCTTCGCTCATTTTCCCCAGGCGTTTCCGGACTTTGTCGGCACGGTGATGTACGTGCTGGATCACAACCTGCGGGCGGCTGCGATTCTAGGTTTGGTGGGTGCGGGTGGTATCGGTTATGACCTGGTGATGGCAATGCGCATGTTCGATTACAACAGACTGCTGCCCATTGCGCTGTCAATTTACATCGTGGTGACGTTGCTTGATCGCACATCCGATCACTTTCGCATGAGGATGATTTAAATGACTGAGCAAATAATCCAACGTCCTGCCTTACCCAAAAAGCCGTTCAATCCGACTTCTGTATGGTTGTCGGGTTGGCTGGCGCTGATTTGGCTAATCATCGTCGATCTTGAGTTGTCATTTGAGACGCTGCTGTATGGCGTGCAGGATATTTTTGAGTATTTCAGCCGCTACAGTCGTCCTAATTTTGATGACTTATCTAGATATGTAGAACTGTTAGGGCAGACGCTGGCAACGGCGTTGTGGGGAAGTACGCTGGCGATTGTAGTGGCGGCGCTGCTAGCGCCGTTTGCTGCTCGAAACCTGTCACCCAATGCCGTGACCTATCGCATCGCCCGTGAATTGCTCAACTTTATGCGTGCCATGCCGGATTTGTTACTGGCCTTGATTTTTGTCGCCGCATTAGGCTTGGGACCATTGCCGGGCGCATTGGCGTTGGGCGTACATACCGCCGGATTCCTCGGTAAGTTTTTTGCGGAAAGTCTGGAACGCGTAGATAACGGGATTTATGAAGCCGTCACGGCGACCGGTGCATCGCGTGTGCAACTGGTGATGTATGCCGGTTGGCCGTCGATTCAACGCGAAGCACTGGGTTACATGCTTTATATCTTCGACCGCAATGTGCGTATGGCCGCTGTGTTGGGCCTGGTGGGTGCGGGTGGTATTGGTCTTGCGCTGCATGACACCTTGCGCATGTTCAATTACGACCAGTCAGCCGCGCTGATTGTGGTGATTCTGGTCACGATTTTAACGATCGATTATCTGTCTACCTGGCTGAGAGGAAAACTTAACTAATGAATATTTCAAGAAATGATTGGCCAAGTGCGCTCTGCCAATTAAACGCGGCTGAAATCAAACAGGTCGCTGCAACCCTTAGCCGTGACATTGAAGTGCGTGATGTTGTCTTGCCACAAGCTGGACTAGGGCTGTTGAGCTTAACGGACGGTGCGTTTCATGAACCGTTTTACCTGGGTGAAATCCCAGTTGCACGCGCCGAGGTGATTCTGAAAATAGCCGATGGTCGTGAGGTTCAAGGTGGCACCGTGCTGGTTGATGACAGGGCGCAGTTAGCGCGCTCAATTGCCATTCTTGACGCCGTGCTGGCGGGGAAGTTGCCGGGCTATGAGCAGGCGGCAAGCCTGGTTGAGCGAGGAAATCAGATGCGTATCCAGAACATGAGCGAGCGCCGTCAAATGTTAGCTGCCACTCGTGTCGATTTTTCGCTACTGGAACAAGAGGATGACGAAGATGCTGAATGAAATGATTATCTGTTCGCCCGCTATCTGGCAACCCATGCTGCAACAGCAGGTATTTCGTGGCTTGCTTGATGGCTTTAGCTATCCGGGACGTATTGTTGCCTGCGCCGATAGCGAAACAACCGCTTGCCTTGCCATTCTGATTGCACTGATTGATGGTGAAACCACGCTGGCTGATCCTCAACAATGTTTGAATTCAGCACTGTGGGCCAAGTTGGAAACGCGTCCCTGTATTCCGGAAAAGGCGGCGTTCATTCTGCTGGATGGCACTCAATCAGCTGATTTAAACCCGTGCATAGGCACACTGGAAACACCTGAAACGGGTGCGACAATTTTATTACGCGTGGGCGCACTGCACCCAGATTCGAGTGGCAATCTGCGCTTGCAGTTGAGTGGTCCCGGTATCGAAACTATCACTTCCATCAGTGTAGACGGGCTGCATCCCGCGTGGATTACAGCGCGTCAGGAATGGGTTTCGGCCTTTCCGCTTGGCGTTGATTTACTGCTGTGTGATGAGCATCATTTTGTGGCGATACCGCGAACCACGCAGATCAAAATGGGAGACGCAGCATGAGTTACGTTGCAATCAAAGGCGGCAAAGCCGCTATCGATGGCGCTGCCGCCGCGACCGACTATATGCGTTGCATGAATGCAGTTGATGAGCCGATCAAGTTGTCCGTCATCGAAGATCAGTTGCGTTTATTGACGTCGAGGGTCGTCTCCGAAGGAGGATTGTATCATCCGAAACTGGCCGCACTCGCGCTCAAGCAATTTCAGGGCGATACGCTGGAAGCGGCTTTTGCCTTGCGCGCCTATCGTTCAACCAAGCCCAGATTGTTGGAAACGCCGCTGCAAGACACCTCGAAGATGCGGTGCATTCGCCGCATCTCATCGGCCTTCAAAGATATTCCGGGCGGACAAATGCTGGGTGCGACGTTCGATTATGCCTTGCGTCTGTTGCGCCTCGATCTGGCAAATGAAGATCCTGCTGCATTTAGACTAGTAGCCAAAAATTTTCTCAGTCATACGCCAGAGGCTGATTTGCCGGATAGCTTTCCGAAGGTTCTCGATGCACTGCGTGCCGAAGGTTTGCTGCCGCCTGTGGGAGCGATACGCGAGCAAGCCTTTGATATTACGAGAGATCCGCTGGTGTTTCCGGTGCCTCGCTCGGCAGCACTCGCGACGATGGCGCGCGCCGAAACAGGCTCTTTGCTGGCGATGGCGTATTCAAATATGCGTGGTTATGGCGACGTTCATCCTACCGTGGCCGAGCTGCGCGTGGGTTATCTGCCGGTCATGTTGCCGCATCCGGTAACCGGCGAATTGATGGAAGCCGGTGAAGTGTTGATGACTGAATGCGAAGTGGTGGCAATGTATGAAAGTGGTAAGGACGGTGATATGCCGGTCTTTACCCTGGGCTACGGTGCGTGCTTTGGTCACAACGAAGTCAAGGCAATCAGCATGGCAATCATTGATCGCGCCTTGCAAAAAGGCATGCGCGACGGGCCTGATAATCCGTCGGAAGATCCTGAATTTGTCTTGTTGCATGTGGATGGCGTTGATTCAATGGGCTTTGCCTCGCATTACAAAATGCCGCATTACGTTACCTTTCAGTCTGATATGGATCGCTTGCGCACCACGCAAGGCAAGCTGCGCGAGACAGGAGAAACCGCATGAACTCAAATTATGAACTGCCGCTAGAGGATGCTGGCTACTCGTTTGGATTCCTGGATGAGTATGCCAAGAAGGAAGTGCGTCGCTGCATCCTCAAAGCCATTGCCATTCCCGGTTATCAAACGCCCTATGCCTCGCGTGAAATGCCGATGGGTCGCGGTTTTGGCACGGGTGGTTTGCAAATCACCCTGTCGTTGATCGGCGCTCAAGACACGCTTAAAGTGATCGATCAGGGCTCGGATGATTCGGTCAACGCCGTGAATTTACGCCAATTTGTGCAACTGACTTGCCCGGGCGTTGAGGTCACTGAAAAGACGCAAGAGGCGACATTGCTACAGTCGCGTCACCGTATTCCGGAAAAACCGCTGACGGAAGCGCAGATATTGATTTTGCAAGTGCCGTATCCAGATGCGCTGGTGGTGGTTGAGCCATCAGAAGCGCGGCGAAAAATCATGCATGCCGAGGCGGATTATTCGCGCCTGTTGGTTAAACTTTACGAAGACATCGTGCATTTTAACGAGATCACCATCTCGCATCGTTATCCGACTCGTATCAACGGGCATTATGTGATTGATCCTTCGCCGATTCCGCGCTGGGATGTGCCGAAGTTACATCAGTCAAAAGCATTGGTTTTACTGGGTGCTGGACGTGAAAAGAAGATTTATGCCGTGCCGCCTTATACGCTGGCTGAACCCCTTGTTTTTGATGATATCGCTTTCCGCGTGGAAGATTTCCGTGATGTGAATGGTGTGCGTCATGCCTGCCGATGCTGCGCTTCAACCGTTAGTTTTCTGGATGAATTCAGCGATGATCAAGGACGGGTGGCGTATCAATGTTCGGATTCAGCGTATTGCGAAGAACAGCAACAACCACATTCCGGGAGTGCAGCATGAGCAACAAAATACTGGAAGTACGCGGGCTGTCGCGTATCCACGGCAAAGGCTGTCCGCTTTGCACACTACATACCGGCCCTGAATTTGATACCAATATCTGCCCGTTTTGCGGCAGCGTGGTGGCGGCTCATGATATTAATTTCGATCTGTATCGCGGCGAAATTCTGGGCATCATCGGCGAGTCCGGCAGCGGCAAATCAAGCACGGTCAAAATGCTGTATTTCGATGATGCGCCGACTTCCGGGCAAGCGACCTTCTTCGATGGTGCAGAACAGCATGATTTGTTCAGTCTTAATGCAGCTCAGCAGCGCAGCATGCGCAACAAACGCTTTGGCATGGTGTACCAGAACCCGCATCTGGGGCTGAATTTTCAGATATCGGCGGGCGGCAATATCGCGGAACGTCTGTTGATGAGTGACCTGAAGCATTACGCTGAAATTCGCCGCAGGGCAGGCGAATTACTCTCGCGCACAGAAGTGTCGCTGGCACGTATGGATAAAAATCCAAAAACCTTTTCGGGCGGGATGCAACAGCGCGTACAGATCGCCAAGGCACTGGCCACCAGACCGCCGTTGCTGTTTCTGGATGAAGTGACCACGGGTCTTGATCTGTCTGTACAAGCCGCCATCCTCGATCTGATTCTGGAAATTCAAACTGAACTTGATACGGCGATGATTGTGGTGACGCATGATCTGGGTGTGATTCGGCTGCTGGCCGGACGCACGCTAGTGATGAAGCATGGCCGCGTAATCGAGTCCGGTCTGACCGATCAAATTCTCGAAGACCCTCAGTACGCGTATACCCAGCGGCTGGTGGCTTCTGCCCTGTGAGATGAATATGACACACGCAATATTAACTATAGAAAACTACGCCAAAACGTTTTATTTACATGAACGTAATAAAGCTATTCCATCGGCATCGCATGTCAATTTGAGTGTTTATCCGGGACGTTTAACCGCCCTTGTCGGGCCTACGGGAGCCGGTAAATCTTCCGTTTTGAAGGGAATTTACCGCACTTATTTGCCCAGCAGCGGACGTATTCTTTTTCGTAGCAAAGCCGGAAATATCATTGATCTGGCAAAAGCGGGCGAGCATCAGATACTCGAGTTGCGTAAACAGGAAATCGGTTTTGTGACGCAGTTTTTGTATTGTCTGCCGCGCAAATCAGCCATTGATGTGGTGGCTGAACCCTTGTTTGCATGCGGGTTCGACAATCATGAGGCACGCGGTCGAGCTGAGCAATTATTAGCGCAACTGGCAGTGCCTAGTCATTTGTGGAATGTGCCACCGGCGACCTTTTCGGGTGGCGAGAAACAACGTGTGAATCTGGCGCGCGGCTTGATTGCTCAGCCTCGATTACTGCTACTGGATGAACCCACTGCGAGTCTTGATCCGGCGACGACTGAACGAGTAGTTGAGTATATTCAATCACTTAAAGAAACAGGCATCGCTATGCTGGCCATCTTTCATCACCCTGATCTGGTTAAACGTCTGGCTGATGAGGTAGCGGTACTTTCTCCCCCAATCGCTGTAACTGAACTTAGCAAGGACTAGCATGAAAAATCGACTCTATCTTACCGGCGCTCAAGTGGTACTTGAAAATGAAACCCTGAACAGCGCGGCTGTTCTGATCGAAAACGACGAGATCGTCGCAATCAATCCGGCAAGCAACAATGGTGCGCAGGAAATCGATTTGACCGGGCATATCCTGATGCCCGGCATGATTGATCTGCATTGCGATGCCTTGGAAAAGGAAGCTGAGCCGCGTCCCGGCGTGCATTTTCCGTTCGATTTTGCCTGTGCTCAAGCCGATAAACGCAATACGGCGGCGGGTATTACCACGGTTTATCACGCGTTGTCCTTTGCTAATGCAGAATTGGGTGTGCGTAACAACCAGACCGCTGCGGCGCTAGCGCGTGCGGTGCATAGCTGGCAGGAACACGCATTGGTGGATAACCGAGTGCACGCGCGTTATGAGATTACCGATCCCACTGCGCCTGCCGTGCTGCATGAACTACTGGAAAATAACGAGATACACCTGATGTCCTTTATGGATCACACGCCAGGGCAGGGTCAGTTTAAAGATACCGAAGCCTATCGTAACTACCTTGCGCGCACCTATAAGAAATCAGCCGCTGAAATAGACGTCTTGCTGGCAGATAAGCTGGCGCAAGGAGATGGTTCCTTTCTTCACATGCAGGAACTGGCAAAAGTTGCCCGAAATCTAGGTATTCCGCTGGCTAGTCACGATGATGATCGACCTGAAAAGATTAGTATTGTGACTGACTTGGGGGTGAGGATTTCCGAGTTCCCAATTAACCTTGAAACTGCCCAGGCTGCACGCGCAGCTGGCTTGGCAACGCTGTTCGGTGCACCTAATATATTGCGAGGCAAGTCACAATCAGGCTCGATACGTGCGCTGGATGCCATTATCGAAGGGGTGGCCGATTGTCTGTGCGGTGACTATTCTCCTGCGGCGTTATTGCCTGCAATAATGCAGTTACCTGTGTTGGCAGGTATTCAACTACATCAAGCTGTCGCGCTGGTGAGTGCGAATCCTGCGCGTGCAGCCGGTCTGAATGATCGCGGCACCATTGCGCCTGGCAAGCGTGCCGATTTGATTGCGGTGCGCAATCTGGGCGGATTGCCCCAAGCTGCGCGCGTATGGTCAGAGGGTCTTGCTGTGATGACGCTGGCTTTCGATCATGGTGCCTGAGATGAGCGGGGTTTTACTTTACGTGATTGGCCCGTCCGGCAGCGGTAAGGACAGCTTAATGCTGCATGCGAGGAGGTCGCTGGAGCAGGATTCCAGCGTGGTGTTCGCACATCGTTACATTACCCGTCCACACGATGCCGGCGGCGAAAATCATGTGGCGTTAAGTGAAGCTGAATTTGATTCAAGAATGGCGCGTAAATTGTTTCCCATGCATTGGCGCAGTCACGGCGTACGTTATGGCATAGGCTGCGAGATCAATCAGTGGTTGGCAAAGGGGTTGATCGTGGTCATGAATGGCTCCCGTGCCTATCTTCAACAAGCGTCCAAAAATTATCCTGAACTGATGCCGCTATTGATCGAGGTTTCGGCTGATGTTTTACGTGGCAGGCTTCAGTCGCGCGGACGTGAAACTGGCAGCGAAATTGACGCTCGTCTGATGCGAGCGGAGGAATTCAAAACCTTGCAGCATCCGAGCTTGCTGCGTTTTCGTAATGATGCGCCACTGGATGAGACAGGCCCCGCATTTGTCGAATTGATACGCTCTAAAACACGAGTAATTAAATGCAACTGACTTTTCTGGGTACGGGTGCGGCGGGTGGCGTGCCACTATGGGGGTGTGATTGTCCGATTTGCAGTCGCGCCCGGATTGATGTCAGCGCTATACGACGTCCAAACTGCGCGATGATTGAGGCTGGCGGGGTCAAATTGCTGCTCGATGCTGGTGTAATGGATGTCTGTGAGCGCTTTCCATCTGGCAGCTTATCCGCCATTTTGATTACACACTTTCACCCCGACCATGTGCAAGGCTTATTTCACTGGCGCTGGGGTGTAGGTGAGTTGGATGTATACGCACCGCACGACGCTGAAGGATGCGCTGATCTGTACAAATATCCCGGCCCGCTGAAATTCAAACATCTGTCCAAATTTGAGACATTTGAGGTGGGCGGTGTGCGGATTACGCCGGTGCCACTGGTGCATTCCAAGCCGACGCTGGGTTACTGTATCGAACACAATGGTGATCGATTGGCGTATCTGACAGATAGCCGTGAAATTCCGGCCACTACCGCAGAATTTTTGACGCAATGGCAACCTCACGCCATTTGTCTTGATTGCACTTATCCGCCCGGCGTGGAGGGGAAACGCAATCACTTTGATCTGCCTGAAGTGTTTGCGTTGAGTGCAAATTATCCGCATAGCGAAATCGTGCTGATGCATATCAGTCACAGTCTTGACCTCTGGTTGTTGAATCACCCCGTTGCATTGAACGGACGGCTGTCGCTGGCACGCGATGGCGATAGACTGGATATTCCGGGAATATCATGACGCCGCTGATGGCCGTGGGGGCGTCCGTTTTACTGCATGTTTCCTGGAATCTTTTGACTAGGCGGACGCCAAGCGAGGCCAATTTTTTATGGTGGATTGTTGGGCTGTATGTGCTGATATTCGCGCCATTCAGCTTGCCTGATTACCTGCGTGCCGCAGCACAGGTGCCCGAACTTTATCTCTGTGCGGCCATTAGCGGTACAAGCAATGGTCTGTATTTTTTAGCACTTCGGCGCGCCTACACATTGGCACCCGCCAGCGCGGTCTATCCGATGGTGCGCAGTTCCCCATTGTTGATTGCAATTGTTGAAGTGCTGTTCTTCGGTCACAGCTTCCCGTTGTTGTCCTGGTTCGCCATCCTACTAGCCTTGTCTGGTCTATGGATGATTGCAAGCAGCGCGCAGGAAGGGGTGGTGCGGCTGAGTCGTGCATGGCCTTATGCTTTGTTTGCAGCGTTGATGACGGTGATTTATAGTTTGAGCGACAAGCTGGCAGCGGTAAATATCCCTAATCTCAGAACCGCGCTGGGCTATGTTTGTGTAAATTTTGCGATCAGTTGGATTTTTCTGCTACTGGAACAAAGATGGCGTACTGATCGTTGGATACCCGCAGCGATACCACCTGTTTATGCGCTGATCATAGGAACATCTGGTGTAGGCACAGCTTATGCACTTGTTATCTATGCAATGCGCGCGCTACCCGCTGCCTATGCGGTAACCCTGACCAATGCAGGGATTGTGTTGACTGTATTGCTCGGCATAGTTTGGCTGAAAGAGCATGAAGGCTGGCGACAACGCCTTATTGGATCAAGTATGGTTGTGATCAGCGTCATAGTTGTGAGCCTAATGACCGGTTGAATTTCAGTCTTATGGAAAACTGATTGGCCAGAATGGGGAGGTGGAGAGCGTCGTTCATATAAATTGTAGTAGTTCCGACTTGATCTGACAGTATGGCCTTGCCAAAGGTGAGGTTACCCGGTTTGATATAGGTGCGAATCTTTATCAAACAAAGCGCGCAAGCGCCAAGGAGTAACCCCATGAACAGTTTTCACCAAAACGTTATCAAACACAAGGTTGGCCTGCTGAATCTGGCTGCTGAACTCGGTAATGTGTCCCGCGCCTGCAAGGTGATGGGCTTTTCCCGCGATACCTTCTACCGTTATCAGTCGGCTATGGAAAACGGTGGTGTCGACGCCCTGATCGATGCTAATCGCAGAAAGCCGAACCACAAGAACCGGGTTGAAGAGGCCACAGAATTAGCGGTTGCCGCCTTCGCCCTGGAACAACCGGCATTTGGTCAGGTGCGCGTATCCAATGAGCTGCGCAAACGCGGCATCTTTGTTTCTCCCTCTGGTGTACGCTCTGTTTGGCTGCGGCGTGATCTCGAATCGTTCAAGAAGCGCCTGACTGCACTGGAACGGCATGTTGCTGAAACGGGCGAGGTGCTGACCGAAGCGCAAGTAGGCGCCCTGGAAAAGAAACAGGACGACGATGTGGCGCATGGTGTCACTGCCGGATGTAAATTGATACAGAGCGCCGATTGAAAATTGATACACCGATTTGAGAAGATGGCCGGATTTTTGGATTCGGCCATGATCACAGACGAGGTGTATGTGGAAATTGAATTGTTGAGGAAACATGGCATGAGCTTGCGCAAGATTGCCGAAGAAGTTGGGTGTGCAGTGAACACCGTTCGGAGCCATCTGAAATCGGATATGAAACCCCGGTACCAGCGCAACCCATTAGGTGTAACAAAGCTGTCCCCGTTGCATGACTACTTGCGGGAACGCCAGGCAGCAGCCCATCCGGCGTGGATACCGGCAACGGTATTATTGCGCGAGATCAAGGCACTGGGTTATACCGGCAGCCACAGCCAGCTACGCGCGTATATGCATGGTCTCAAGCCGGCTGTGCCGGCCGATTCTGTTGTTCGGTTCGAGACGGCGCCGGGCGAGCAGACGCAAGTTGATTGGGTTGAGTTTCGCAAAGGTAAAAACCCGCTCTACGACTTCTGCGCGACGCTGGGCTACAGCCGGGCGAGCTTTGTCGAGTTCGTCACCGACATGAAAGTGGAAACGCTAATCGCGTGCCACCAGCATGCCTTCGAGGCATTTGGCGGCGTCACCAAGCGCATACTGTACGACAACATGAAGACCGTGGTGATCGAGCGTGATACTACGGGTGAAGGTGCGCATCGCTTCCACGCCGGGTTTCTCGATTAGGCGCACCACTGTGGCTTCGTGATCAAGCTGTGCCGTCCGTATCGGGCCAAGACCAAGGGCAAGGTCGAGCGCTTCAACGGCTATTTGCGGCGCTCGTTTTACGTGCCGCTGGTGGCACAGCTCAAACAGGCCGGGCTGACCCTGGATGCAATGACGGCCAATGCCCAAGTCCGTCGCTGGTTAAAAGACATCGCCAATGAACGCATCCATGGCACGACACAAATTCGTCCCGCCCAACGTTTACTGGAAGAATGTCTGCAAGCGATACCCAGCCCCTGGCGTGGCGACATCCGGGCGGCGCGCCCTCAGCGTGAGATAGCAACCCCAATAGTGACTACCGGGCAGGCAGCACGACCGGTGGTGGTCATCGAGCGGATCGCACAGGCATCGCCTGCGCAACACCCACTGGCGGTGTACGAACGGCTACTTGAGCAAATCCGCGATGAGCAGGGAGTAACGGTATGAACCTTCAGCACGAAAGAATGTTGACGCTATGCGAGCTGCTCAATCTGCCGTTCGTGGCTGAGGCATACTCAGGCGCCGCGCAGGATGCCGCGCAACAGGAAACCGCTTATAGCGACTTCCTGGAAGGACTCCTCAAAACCGAGGCGGCGGGACGCAACGTGAGAAAGCAGAACATGCTCACCCGCCTGGCCGGCTTCCCGGCGATCAAGACGCTGGATGACTTCGATTATGAATTTGCACTAGGCGTGAAACGCAGCCAGATCGAAGAACTGGCCGGGCTGGGCTTTGTAGAGCGTAATGAGAATGTGGTACTCGTCGGCCCCTCGGGCGTGGGCAAAACCCATTTGGCAATGGCGCTGGGTTATCGGGCGACGCAGGCTGGCATCAAGACGCGCTTTACCACTGCGGCTGATCTGCTGCTGACACTGACCACCGCACACATGCAGAATCAGCTCAAAAGCGTCATGCATAGGGCCATCAACAGCCATCGCCTGCTCATCATTGATGAAATCGGGTATCTGCCGATGACTCGCGAGCAGGCCAACCTGTTCTTCCAGGTGATCGCGGCACGCTACGAAAAAGGCAGTTTGATCGTTACCAGTAACCTGCCGTTCGGACTATGGGATGCGACTTTCGCTGGGGATGCCACATTGACCGCTGCGCTGCTTGATCGCCTGCTGCATCACGCACGTATCGTGCCGATTGCCGGCGAGAGCTACCGCCTCAAAAATCAGCGTGCGGCAGGAATGGTAAAGGGTAAACGGGCGGCTGCTCCGACCGAATAATTGCCAGGAAAATTAAATGGGGGTGTATCAAATTTGAATCGGCGCTCATTACAAAACTGTATCAATTTTAAATCGGCGTTGACACATGGCGAGATTGAAACGGCTCACCCAGGCTATCTCGGCAGCCAGGATACGTTCTATGTGGGCACCCTCAAAGGCGTCGGCCGGATTTACCAGCAGACCTTCGTTGACACCTATTCGAAGTGGGCAGCGGCCAAACTCTACACGACCAAAATGCCGATCACCGCAGCCGATCTGCTTAATGACCGGGTGCTGCCATTCTTCGCCGAGCAGAACATGGGGATGATACGCATCCTGACGGATCGCGGCACCGAATATTGCGGCAAACTGGAATCCCATGACTACCTGCTCTATCTGGCCTTGAATGACATCGAGCATACCAGGACCAAAGCCAATCATCCGCAGACCAACGGCATCTGTGAACGCTTCCACAAGACCATCCTGCAGGAGTTCTATCAGGTCGCGTTCCGGCGCAAGATTTACCGGTCAATCGCGGAGCTGCAAACGGATCTGGATGAATGGCTGGTTTATTACAACAATGACCGCACCCATCAGGGCAAGATGTGCTGCGGCCGCACTCCGACGCAAACACTTATTGACGGAAAGGAGGCATGGCACGATAAAATCACCACATTGAACAACTGAATCTGAACTGACAGCTGCATCTGTCAAACCGGGGAACTGTCAGATCAGATCGCGACTACTACAGTCTGAAAATACTTGACCACTACAGTCATTGAACAATTCCTCGGCTTGCTCGGTCGTCCAGGCATAAGGACGCTGGTAGTCAGGAATCTCGAACTGGTAGCTATCCTCAAAAATTTCCCGGATCAGCTTGTCGTGCGCTTCAAGTGTCTTGGCCATTGCGTTTGTTCTCTCCCTATCATTTTTATTCGCGTACGCTGGAGGAGCTCAACTAGCCTTACCCATCGTTTTCGGTCTCTTGATTTCTACGATCTGGAATGTTTTGGATGCGCTTCCAGCAAGATGCAGAACCACCTCATCTCCAATGACAGCGCCGAGTAGCGCCTGTGCCAAGGGGCGACTTTCATTCACGACGCCATTGGCAAAGTCGTCTTTGCCTCTGGTGATCTGAATGGTCATTACATCGTTAGGACGGGTAAGTTCGACATATCGGACCACATCACCAACTTCGATTTCCAAGTCGTCTTCAGTGTCGATCAGTACAGAGCTAACTGCTTCCCGCTCTATCTCGGCCTGCATGGCGTTTTCAACCCGCCCAATTGGCTGAGTCGAGTCTTTCGTTGGCTGCCCGGCACTTAATCCTTCCTCGATCCACGCATCACCTGAAGAGTGCTCAGGCTTCCAACTTTGTCGAATGTCTTCAAGGAAGCTGATGAGTTTCTCAGTTTCTTGCCTTGGGGTACGGAACCAGTCCGTGGACCAGATTCGCCACATACGTCCACGCCAGCCAAGGGACTCGAGTATCTCTTGACGAATGCGGTCGCGATCCCTAACGGAGAGCGCTGAATGGTAGGAGGCGCCATCGCATTCGATCGCGGCCAGGTAGGAGCCTGGGGCGTCTGGGTGCTTGACGGCAATGTCGATACGATAGCCTGCCACTCCCAATTGGGGCGTAACTTCGTAGCCACGGAGCTTGAGCATATCCATCACGGAGACCTCGAAGTCACTGTCTGGTTCGCGGTCCGTTTCTTCAATGGTTGTCAGAGAGCCAGTCCGGACGTATTCAAGGTAATTCCGCAGCGCTTTTGTGCCATCTGGGGTCGTCCCGTCCATAACGATGTCTTCTGGTCGCAGGGATGTATAGATAGCGATAGACTTCTTTGCACGGGTGAACAGCACGTTCAGGCGACGCCAGCCGCCTTGCCGACTGATCGGGCCAAAATTCTGGCGTACAGCACTCGATCCCGGCGGCTTTCCAAAGGTCGTCGAAATAATGATGGCGTCTCGTTCATCTCCTTGCACGTTTTCTAGGTTTTTGATGAACAGAGGTTGCCCCTCTGTGGTCCAGTGATCGCGATATGAATCGGCGCTACGAACAGACTTCAGTCGCTCATCAAGAAGTTCGGCGATCAAGTCACGCTGCTTGATGTTCAGCGTTACAACGCCGAGAGACTCATTAGAGCGAGCCGCGATGTGTTCAATGACAGCATCGACGACCCGCTTAGCCTCGCGCAGGTTGGTCTGGTTTTCATAGATGGCATCAGCCAGATAAACGGCCCGCACCCCAAGCCTACCTCCCTGACCATACGGCGAGGGAAAGATCACCAGATTGCCACTGTAGAAGCTGTGATTAGAGAAGGCGATCAAGGAATGGTGCTGAGAGCGATAGTGCCAGCGTAGGGATCGCGTCGGCCTAAAATGTGACGAGCAGACATCGAGAATGCTCTCTGCATCCGTGGTGGTGAAATGATCTTCCTCACCGTCTCCGTCCTGAGTCATTCGCGAGAAGAATGAAGTTGGAGGCAACTGCTTCGGATCGCCAACTACCACTAACTGACCACCACGTGCGACCGAGCCGATCGCTTCCTCGGGTTTCAGCTGTGACGCTTCATCCATGATGACGAGGTCAAACTTGATAACGCCTGGAGCCAAGTACTGAGCCACGGCCTGCGGCCCCATCATGAAGCAGGGCTTGAGCGCTTGGATCGATCCTCCTGCTCGGGTGAGGATTTTGCGCACGGGCATGCGTGGACGCTGCTGGGGCATAAGGTGGTTCAAGAGAAACATCTCTGTGCGGTCGTCGACACGGGCACCGTTCCTGCCTGGCGGTGGTGAAGCCTTGCGGGAGCATTCGTAGGCAATTGCCTTCCCGCGCAGTGCAATGATCTCCTTATCCAGTCGTTTGAACTCGTCGCGGATCTGGTTGTGCTTGAGTCCTGTAAATCGGCCAAGCTGAGGGATGTTTCGGAAGGCCTCGCGAGTGATCGTGCTGTAGGTGCAATAGGCGTAAGCGTCGGGCAACTCGTCAGGTTTGATGCGTTTTTTCTCCTGAAGCTCCACGAACTCGGTCAAAGTCAGCTCACTGGCCTCCTTGCGACGGGTCAGATACAGCGACCATGGAATTAGGAGGTCCTGATCTTGGATTGCCTTTTGAATCGCATCATGCAGGGCAATGGCAAAGAGTTCCAAGTCTTCGTCGGCTGGCGCTCCCGTCCACATATCCAGTTCAAACTTGCCGAACTGGGAAAGAGCACTGGTCAAGTTTTCGACCTGCTCTAGCCCGCTGTGAACGTCTTCCATCGCGGAAGCTAGAGCACGGCAAGCCTCGATCGGGTGTCCAGATCGCAGCTTGTACTTAACCTGCGGTGACAAGTTGAGGCCGTCGATGCTTTGGCCGAAAGACAGTGCCTCGATGACAGTTGAGCAATCGGTATCCTCGCCCAGATAGAGATCACCGAGTAGTGCCTTGACGTGGGCGTTGGCTTGAATCTGTGATTTCAGAGCCGAACGGTCCAAGGCCGCATCGCATCCGGCAATGACCTGGCCGAAGGTGGCTCGGCTTCGTGCCTCCAATTCCAGCCATTCGAAACGGTCCTCGAGGGCCTCTGTAAATTCATCAGTCTTCTCGATCACCTTTTCGACTAGATGACTTCCGCTGAACTCAGAGAGGCGCTTGAGTTTCTCGTTGATGCCCTTGAAGGCTGCAATTACAGCTGTGATCTCCAGCTTGGCCGTTGAGAACTCACGGCGTAGGGCGCGTGCTTGATCGGCTGTGAAGCTGATCGGGTCAATCAGTACGGCTTGGATATCCTCTGAGGCAACTTTAATTTCGCGATTCCATCGCGCCAACGTAAGGTATCCCTCTAAGGGTGTCGGAGTAGCAGGCGCAGGGAAGCTGAAAAACTGTGTCCATGTCGGCGATGTCTTCCAATGCTCTTTAAGCCCGATCAGTTTGATGATTTGCTCGAGCTGTTCCAGACGCTTCTGGCTAGGCATTTTTAGCTTGGTGCGCTGGAGCGCTTTGTGCAGCCCTACTGCCTTGCGCCACCGTCCTTGGAAGATGCGATACCAGGCATCCCCTTCGCGTAGCGCCAAGATGGCTTGCTTGATATCTCCTTCGTGCGGCAATGTGTCCACATAGAGCGATTCGCCTAGTTCCTTTTGGAGGCCAGTCCACTCTCCCTGAAGGGTGAGCAATTGATCAATGGCTTGGACTGCGCCATCGCGGGTCATTCCGGGCGTTTGGAGATGAAAGTGCTCTTCTGGGGCATCCAGCACGAGGTCTGTGAAACTGCACAGCTGCTCCAGCTTCTGCTTCGACCCGTCATAGGGGATATTTTTCCCGCCGAGGAAATTGATCAGGGTGGCATTAGCTGTCGAGAGCTTGCTTGTGGTCTCAACGAGCTGTTGATGCAGGATTCGAAGGTCATTGAGAGTGCCTAGCTCTGCCCCCAGGCTCTCCGCTAGTCGTTGCAGGCCCTTGATGTCATCTGCACAAGGCTTGGTGACGTTGGATTCCAGCTTAAATGCTGTTTTGACGGCTCCCTCAAGGCCGTGGAACTGCTCGACTTGTTTGGCGAATAAATCAATCGCTTGAGCGGCTTTCACCCCTGTCTCATCATTTTCAAAGAATCCGGGGATCAGGTGCAGCGGCAATTGCTGATTGGTAGTCCCAAGCAGGCGGTTGAGCACGGCCAACTGCTCACCACAGAATGCCAATGAGAGGTTATGAACTCGACCTCCGAGCACCTGCGAAAAGTGCTTCGAAGCATCAACCAAAGATTGCCCCCAAACATCAGCAGTCTCAAAAAGCTGTGTGATCTTGACTTCATCACCTGGGATCAGGCGATCAGGGTAGAATCCCCAGAAGGTACAGCTTGGATCGAAGCCTCCAACGGACTTGTATTGAGAGCCTAGGTAACTAAGACAGTCCATGCGCCGACCGAACTCAAATTCAGAAATCTGAGTCGCATCACCGATGTTGATCTGGCTCAACATGCTTTCTTCATTGCTGATTCCTTGGCGGTGCTTTTCAGCACGCCACATAATCTGATGAAGTGTCAATCCAAACGCGTTATGAGCAATGGAGTTGATCAGGTCTGTGTAGGCTTTGAGATCTTTACGGTGAGCTTCCAACTGCTGTTGCAGGCGAGGAAGGTCATTGAGATGGTGAGGCCTGAAGCTGGTTCGCTTGGCGATTTCCTCCAAGACCCGTTTCTTGTTGGTCTTGTTGCTGTGCAGTTCGAGCACAAACGGGTCAAGTCCAGCCAACGAGAGGCGATTTTTCACGACTTCAAGGGCAGCCAACTTTTCAGCGACGAAGAGCACCTTCTTGCCTTCAGCAAGGCAGGCGGCGATCAAGTTGGTGATGGTCTGCGACTTACCTGTTCCCGGTGGGCCTTCGATGACCAGATTCTTCTTGAGGGACAGGACATCAATGAGGGCGCTGTGCTGGGAGCTGTCGGCGTCATAAACGAGTGGAATGCTCGCCCCAGGGCCTTCTTCCACTAGGTGTTCTTCGGCAATGCCCAGACCGACTCCACCATCATCTGCTCGACCCTCGAACACCTCACGGACGATCGGATGGTCAATTAGGGAATTTTCCTCACCGTTTTGTGGCCATTTGCTTGGGTCCAGATCCCGAACAAGCAGCATGTTGCTGAAACTGAGCAAGCACAGGGAAACGCGGTGCTTGAGGGCGAAATCAGGTTGTTTTTTGATGATCGACTGAATTTCGGTGAAGTAGCCGTTGACATCAATCTGTTCTTCGGCAAGCTCGGGCAAAACCAGCCCAAAGTCGTTTCGCAGCTTTTCTCGTAATGAGAGGTTCTCCGAGATGTCGTCGCCAGTGTACTGGAGCGAAAACTGCTGGATGCCTGAAACTTCTTTCTTTTGCAGCGATACCGGAATGCTGATCAAGGGCGCCGTGAATATCTTGTCGCTGCCTCGTTGGTCGGGAAACTCCAAGAACCCCAGCACCAAGAACAGCATATTAGCGCCAGTTTCTTCAATCGCCAGCGTGGCCTCACGCTCGATTTTTCGGCAGTGCTTGGCGAGATCATCTGGGTACATCAACGCCCGGACATTCGACTCATCTGAGCCCTCTTCTGCGCCTGAAATGTCGTACCCCGTAGAGATACCTGCGGACTTTGCCCACTCTCGAGGTTCTGGGCGTTGCAGGCGACCGTTACGTTCAACCCAGTCCCGTTTGGTTGGTTCGGGTAGGCCTAGAACACTTATGCTGGCTTTGTTGTTTGCTTCGACTAGTTTTTGATATATAGCGGCGGGGTGTCCCTCGACAAATTGGAGCGACTTACCAGCCGTGTGTTTGAAATTAATCAGACGGTTTCGGCCGGTAAGGTCTAAGAGCTTTAGCCGCAATTGCTCTAATGCCGAAGTGAGCGTAGTAGATTCCATCTTCACGGCCGCCATTTTTTTATCTTTGGCCAAGGCGAGCGGAGCGCTCCAATCATTTAGTCGATCTCCGTGTCTAAAGAGTTTTGTTCTTGTGTTTTATAACCAGGAGCTAAAATTGCGTTCTTTACACCGTAGATAGCCAGGCAATCCTTCAGCCACAAGCGATACTCATGGCCGCGCAGGCTGTGATCAGGTGAGCAATCTACGTTCCACTGGCGCAGGGTGTAGCCGGCTGTGGCGGCACGCAGCTTCATGCGCAGGCCCCCGCCATCCATGCCGTAGTCCATTTCCGTGATCTCAGGACGTGGCTGGTCGTGGCTGGTCGTGGTGCGGCACCAATTCCAGCTCAACGATACGGGTCCACTGAATATCCTGAACACTTCGCTCATGCGACTGCACCGGCGCGCGTTGGCACGATCGGATTTTTGATCCGGGTAATGACGAAAATCACGAAAATTCTGGCTCTTCCGGTCAAAAGCGCGGACGTGCCAACGCGAGCCGTTATTGAGCAGGGCAAAGGGGACAATTTCTCGATCTGTACGCGCCCACTGGTAATTGAGTGATATTCGATCGCCAGCGGACACTCCTGATGGATTGCTCGGGTTACCGAAGCGAGCACATCCAGATCCGGCTGAGTTAGCCGCGACGGGGTTTCGCGTGCGATCCACGCCTTGAGCCGTACAGGCTCGCCATCGCCAAAACCCTGGGTTAGCCAAGAAAGCACTCGATCAGTGGGGGGGCGAAGACGGGATGGAAATCCGGTCCGAGGACGTAGGACTTACCCTTGGAGTCGTAATCAATGTTGCCCGGCGCCAACTTCTTGTAGAGAGCAAGATCCCGGGTGACTGCGGCTGACTGAATACCAAAACGCCATACCCGGTCCTGGCGACGGATATCCCCGATGAAGCGCACGCGCAACTCTACGAACGCGAGCCGGTCGCGTTGTGGCTGGGTTAGATCTGCAAGCTGATCTATAGACATTCTGTAGTGCTCATCCAAGTTAGCAAAGGCAGAAGCTGATTATTGCGGTAAGTATAAGCCACTCTAGGGTTAGACAATTTAATTATTTTGCGTCTTTTATCCGTCGTATTGTGATGACCAAATTACAAATGGTATCTCATCTAGGGTGCGTTGGAACGAAAGCTGACAATGCTATTTTCAGCGTCTGATGTCCGATCTAATTTTATTGGTATTGTAGGATTTTCCAAGTGTACCCATGAGTGTACCCATAGCCATAAGAAAATAAAAAAGGCCTACAGTGACTAAGCTGTAGGCCTTTGAATTTATTGGTGCGCCCGAAGAGATTCGAACTCCTGACCCCTTGGTTCGTAGTTAGGTATAAGACCGCCCCAAGCCGTATCACCCCATATCAGACAGTAATCATATATATATGTTTTAATTATTATATTTATATTGCATCGTCTCACCTCGACGCATAGAATGTCGTCAAATCTTATGCAAAAGTGTCACCAAAAGTGTCACCAATTTTGAGGAGTGTTACTTTGGCTTTGACTGACCGACAAATTCAACATGCCAAGACAGACCGCGCGGATTTATTCCTTAATGACGGGAAGTGCTTATATCTTCGAGTTCGCTTATCTGGCAGCAAAACTTGGTTGTACCGGTACAAAGCCACAGATAACAAAACTCAGTGGTTTGACCTAGGGCTATACCCTGGCCTTTCCTTGAATGACGCACGCTTGAAAGCAGCGGAGCAAAAGGTTAAGCGCAAGGACGGCATTGACCCTGTGAGAGAAAAGAAGGATGAAGCCAAACGTAAAGCGGCTGAAATGGCAACTCAACAAGCAAGAATGACTGTTCTCGACCTCTTCGAAGGATGGGAAAAACGAGAACTCAAAAATCGAAAAGATAAGGGAGCTGAGGTCAGGCGTAGCTTCGAAAAAGATGTTCTTCCAGCACTTGGTGCTTTGCCAGCTGAGGAAGTAACTCGATCAATGGTGGTCGCCGTGCTGGATAGCGTAGTGGAACGCGGCGCTCCTATTGTCGCTCGCAATTTGCTGGGGGATATTCGGCAAATGTTCGGCTACGCCATAGAACGTGACATAGTTGAGCAAGATCCGACTAGCCGACTTAAGCGTGATAGTTTTGGAAAAAAAGTTGAACGTGATCGTATCCTTTCCGAGATGGAAATCAAAGGACTGCCCCATAAGTTGAAGACTGCTCGGATGACTGAGTCAAGCACCGCTGCAGTATGGGTCATGCTTTCTACCTGCTGCCGTGTGGGTGAAATCAGCCAGGCAAAATGGCAGGATGTTGATCAAAATAGTGGAATGTGGCGTATACCGCCTGAAAACTCAAAAAATGCAAAAGAACATACCATTTATCTTTCCCCCTTTGCCGCTCGCCAATTCGAAGTACTGAAAGCGCTGGCTGTCAAAAGCCCATGGGTATTACCTGCAAGATGGACCGATCAGCACGTTTGCGTGAAGTCATTAGCAAAGCAGATTGGTGACCGGCAACGCGGTGACAAACCGCCTATGAAATGCCGCAGCTTGAATATCAATGCACTGGTATTTCCCGGTGGGAAGTGGACTCCCCACGATTTACGGCGCACTGGGGCAACGATGATGGGGATTCTTGGCACTAGGCCAGACGTCATTGAAAAATGTCTTAACCATGTCGAACAGAACAAGCTTTTACGCATATACCAGCGCCAAAAGCTAGAAGCCGAACAGGCCGAAGCATGGCGCTTGCTGGGTGAACGGCTAGAGTTACTTCTGCGTGACGAAGTGCGCTTTACCTCGGTCGTGTGTGCCTAGGGTTCCGACCACATCCTGTTGCGATCTTTAATACGATATGAAAGTTCTTTTACAATCGACAAGTCGCTACCGATAGACAGCAATTCATGCTCAATCACCTTTCGTGCTCTCATCAGATATTGGGGGTAGTCTATTGCAGAATCTTCGAACACAGGGGCGAAGAGCTCCAACTCTTCTTTCACGGACTCTAAATTGGGCCAATTCCCATGACCTAGAAAGAAAATACGATAGGTTAAACGACTGTAATCCCCTCCTGCCCCAGAATAACGCCGTTCATCCATCGATGTTCCCTCAATAAATGCTTCAGTTATTAAGGTCAATGACGCAAGATCAATGGCCCATTCTGTGAACTCATCACTAGTTAATTCAAGGTAAGGGCCACATCTAAACATAAATTCCATTAATGAAAAAGGATTGAAAGATTGATAGAGAGTGGGAGAAATTTGGTGAGGAACAAGGCGCTTTAGACTTGGAATGATGGCGTCATACAAACTATATTTAATTGGAGTAGGGCCCCAACGTTTTGCCAAAACAGCCAAGCCTTTCCCAACGGTTATGACCGATGAAGCTGTATCCAATTTTCTTCTGGGGCTGTCAATCCGGGAGCCCCAAATATCCAATGCACAAATAAATCGACGCAACGACGAAGAATCAAGATCTGGTTCCAGCCAATCTGCGCATTCTGGCAATCCCTGCTTAATCCAATTGACATATAACTTGCTGGGTTGTTTTTCCCCAGCTAGCCAACTCCTAATTGTTGTTTCAGATATGTTGTTTATTGGATTTTTAAGCATCGACAAAATTTGTTGAATACCCCGTGTCTTGACCCCCTGCCCAAGATGATCATCAACATCAGGCAAAAGTGAACAAGCAAATGCCTTGATCCTCAGAGGGGTGGCGGGAAGCCATTTGTCTTCATTTTTTTTATTACCCATGATTCAAAACACTTATCGTTAGAATTGTCAATCGCCGAAATCAGTACAATTTAGCTGAATTCGGGAGATGCTGTTTCAAATAACAATCATTAAACTCTATTTTGATCAGTGTATCACCGCCGAGTGGGAGTGCTGCGGCAATGCTCGTAAATTTTATGATTAATATAGACATTACAAAGGTGATTAAAAATGAAGCATATAAAACTTGAAGTAAAAAATCGCAATATTATTCCTTTAAGCAATAAAAACGGGAACACGAGCATGATCCCCGATGCTCTCAAAAACTTCGATTCATTGCCCGACTCAGCGAATGTTCGGCAAGCTGTGGTTCAGGGGTTGTTCGGTTGTTCTGCGGCAACTGTCTGGCGAATGGTAAAACGCGGCACATTGCCGGCACCCCGTAAAATAACTCCGCATATATCAGCATGGAACGTAGCGGAACTGCGCAAATCTCTATCGACATATGAGTTATGAAATAACTACTTATGGAATAAAGACGGTTTTCACTACCACCCCTACGAATCACTCTGTAAATAATGAATTAATACACGCAAGGAGAATATTTTGATCCCACGCATCGCCGCCAAACGACAGCAAAGATCCAGCGATAGCCAGCCATTCAACAACATTATCTGCGGCATCCCAGGGAATAAAATTCTGAAAAAAATGCAGCGGCTTTCCAGCATCTTTGACCAGATCCAGAATTACGTCTACCCAGGTTATAAAACAGCTAACAAGGTAAAGTGTATTGCCATTAGTACCAATGGCGTGATTGATATTACGACTGCCACAATAGAAATGAATGTTGTTTCATCGCGCAACACGCGATGCTTAGATCCCTTATTCCGTTTTACTTTGAGTTGGCCTGAGAACGAACACCCTGATCCAGACGACATATTCGACGCCGCCAAACATGCCATCAAGTCAATCGGCTTAGCTGACCACCAGTACATTCTCGTCGTCCATGGCAATATACTCAACACTCATTGCCACATCACCATCAACCGGATCCACCCTGAAACTTTCCGCTCGCACAATATCAAATGGTCAATAACAACTCTGCATTTAGCGGCAAGGGAAAGCGAAATTAAGCATGGCTGGGCGAACGAAAACGGCATCTATATCGTCGAAATCGACAAGACCAATCAAAAGCGTATCGTCATGAATCAAAAACATGCCAACCACATTGCCGAGGAGATGCTGCCGCATGAAAAAATTATTTAAACTCCTGCCAGATGCAGTTCGAAAAAATACAGTCCTGCACATTCGAGTGTCCGTCAGGGATTCTGAAATTATCACTGCCGCTGCAAAGACACGAAACCTTTCTGTGTGTGACTACATGCGTCGTGCCGCTCTTGGACGCCGCACCGATGTTCGGTACGAATCCCAGATGGTGCTAGCTCTTGATGCCGTAGTTAAATCCATTCTTGGCCTACACGCGGCCGTGGTTGAGCTGGGAATCCTGCCTCCAGAATCCGAATGGGGGCCCGTGATTAATGAAGCGGTAGCAGCCATGCAGCGGATAAGCAAGTAAGCTAATATTCCAGCAAGAAATCCTTGATCCATGATTCCCCACATCCCTTCACAACGTCAACGAAAAGTTAACGCTACAAAACCATTTAACGATCTCGTCAATTACGTCACTGAAAATAAGCATCAGGAATTACATTTATTTTCGAATAAATTTAGCGACATCCTTAACTATTCAACTAATTCCTTGGACAAGCAAACAAGTGAAGAAAAATGCATTGCCATTCGTATGCATGGCATCGCTGACATTTCTACAGCATCAATCCAGATGAACGCCGTTTCATCTCAAAACACTCGATGCGTTGACCCCACATTTCATTTCATTTTAAGCTGGCCTGAACACGAACATCCTCTTCCTGACCTAATTTTTGATGCGGCAGAACATGCCATAAAATCTTTAGGGCTGGCCGAACACCAATACGTTATTGCTATTCATGGAAACACCGACAATAGGCATTGCCACATTGCTGTAAACCGAGTTCACCCAATCACGTACCGATCACATAA
Source organism: Sulfuriferula sp. AH1 (assembly GCF_002162035.1). Lineage (NCBI taxonomy): Bacteria > Pseudomonadati > Pseudomonadota > Betaproteobacteria > Nitrosomonadales > Sulfuricellaceae > Sulfuriferula > Sulfuriferula sp. AH1. The sequence goes on along the minus strand of NZ_CP021138.1, from coordinate 1,796,874 downwards.
CATCGAGTGGGCAAGAAAAACCTTGCACTTGGCCGCGCGCCAAAGCGAAATAAAGCACGGGTGGACCAATGATAATGGAATCTACATCATTGAAATCAATAATGACGGCAAAAAACGAATAGTCCTTAATCCTGAAATATCTAAATCAGTCACTAACACCCAGCCTTACGCCCATTCTGAATTCAAACATGAAAAAGACTTACCTCCATGGCACGATCCAGAAAGCCTGGAATATTGGCTCAAGACAGACGTATCAAGAACACTTAAAAAAGCGCTCCCAAAACTACATGACTGGAACGCCCTGCATGTCTGGCTCGCAAAGCACGATGTCACGCTTAACGACACAGGCGGAGGCGGAATGCGATTGCGTGCCACATCACCCGAAACTGCCGAGGCCATCGATCTACCAGCCAGCAAAGGATTGCCCCTTTTAAAATGCCCCGAACTAGAAAAACGCTGGGGAAAATTCACGGATGGTGCTACCGAGCCCAACCCATTCATCCAATCATTCCCGTCCGACAGAACGGAAACAGACGAAGCAGAGGAAAACGTAACTACCCCCTGCATCGTCCCAGATTTATCCCATCTCACTCACAACCAACTTTCCAAAGGAGTAAACCATGTCCTCAGAATTGCTCCAGACAACGGAATCCCCCCCAATCCTGGTCAGCATCTCCTACACGGTGAACCAGATAAATCCCTCCCGCCGACCCACCGCAGAGGTAGCCTGCATGAATTGCCCACTAGCAGTCTGAATGGCGACGGAAAAAGTAGTGAAATGCTACTGCCGGACGCTCTACGTCTTCACTTGGGAGACGGGCAACCCCGGCAAGATCAGAGTTTGCGACGCCCCAAAACAAGTACGGAAAGCAGCCAAAGAAGTCTGACCCGCGACAACTCGAAGCGTGAAGCACGTAATGAACAACGTGCCGCAGCCCGCGTCGATCTCCGTCAACGTTTTTCACAGTATCAGCGCTTTGTTCGCGAAAACGACACCGACCATTGGAAACGCACAAAAAGTATCCAAGCCGACCGAAATCAAACGCTCAAAACAATTCGCGAAGAGACAAAAGCCGCTAAGTTAGAAGCTCGTCATAAGCTGAACTATGATAACTCTGTCAGACTGCTAGTAATCATTGCTATCGACGTAGAAAGCACGCGCCGAAAACTGCAAGCAGAATCCGACTTCCAATCCAGAAGTCAAGCCTTGCGAGACATCCGCCAACCCCCATTAGGCTGGCGGGTATGGCTTCACGAGCAAGCCAATCTTGGCGACCAAGCAGCCCTATCCGCATTACGCGGCATTGTCTACCAAGCGCAACGCGATGCCAAATACAGTAGCGAAAGCGAAAAGGACTCAAAAGAAGAGGAAAACGAAGAAGATACACCAGAAGCCAGCGAGCACCAGTATCGCCAACTAATGGCTCGTTTGTTCGAAGAAGAACGAAAAGAAATAGCCATCCGATCCACTAAACAAAACGCCATGCGTCCCTACGAAGTCGATGCCCTACTTGCCAGATACAGCTGTATCCAGTGGCGTGTCACAGGAAATGGTAATATCGAATACAGGGACAGAGATGGAGAACAACTATTCACCGATCGAGGAAACCGCGTCACCTTCGATCGAGCACGAGTGAGCGACGAAGAAATCCGTCTCGCACTTGTGCACGCACAACAAAAATTCGGCAAACACTTAACTTTGACTGGCGACGATCCGGTATTCGCCGAAAGAATGGCTTGCTTGGCCGACGATATGGGCATGACTATCCTCAATCCAGAACTTCAGTTAGCGATTGAAAATCGTCGCAACGCCCTTGCGCTGCAAATCACCCAGGCCACAACCATCATACTGGTACCATCGATATTGGCCAGATCAAACGAAACAGAAAATACATCCAACAAAACCACGAAGCGGGAACATCCATCGCAAGAACGCACCAAAGCTTACAAGGAAGAAACCCAGATCGAGGAGGTTATCGTTCAACCAAATCCTCAGGAACGTTTACGGGCAATGGTTTTATCCATCGACCCGCGCGCAAAGTTCGTGCCCCTTCCATCTGATAAAGCTTCGGCCATTGAGCAGATTGGCCCTTCATCGAACCCCAAACCGCAAACACAACTCGCAGCCAATCAAGTGACAGAGGAATCTCTTGCAGACCACCAGGAGCCAATCGCGCCGGTTGTTGCCGACACTAACCAGATGGTCGAAACCGAGCCAACCTTACAAGCTCCACAACCGCTCACGATTGAGGAATGGCTGCTCACCAACCAGGAAAAACCAAAAAATAAGAACGAGTCAATCGCATCCGTTGGCCGCATCTTACACATCGCTGCTGATGGCCGCTGGATACAAGATGCGGGGCGTTCATTTGTCGTGCGCCTACCGACCGATTTTGTTCCAAAACTTGGAGATCGGGTTCGGGTAGGAAAAAAAGGGGGGGCGGTTCTAGTGCCAGAAATAAGCATGAATACCGGGATCGGCAGCTAAAATTTAAGGGATGTTCGTAATAAGTTGTGTATTCATGGCCGACGGCTGTCCAATCGGAAAGCGAGCTTAGATCGGCACACGCTGCTGTAGCGATGTCAAGGGTTCAGGCTATATCGCCTCTAGAACGAGCTCGTCATTGCGCTAACGCGGTCGGGGGCTGTTCGTTCGAAATACCGCGGGCCTGGCTGATCTGAAGATTAATTCGTGCAGCCAGCTCCCAACTGATGTCTGGCGTCCGCGTCAAATTTTCGGCGGGCCGCGATGTGTCAATCTCGCCCTGATGCGCTGCTGGATAGCGCTTCACCGTCACCGCTTTCGGGCTCCACCTTGCGGCGGGCGTGAACTAGCACAGACACACTACCGCCAGCCTTCTTGATCTGCGCCAGCCCAGACGAAGTCACGCTAACGTAGACGTCTTCACCCCAGATGGCGTCGTCCTCAACATCCACACGCCCACCGTCGCGCCACCAAACTACCCTGGCCACAATCTGCCCGGAATGATCCAGGTAGAGGAGTCAGCTGTCCGGATGGTTGCGCCACATCAACCGGCGCAACCAGTTTGGGCAGATTATAAGCTGGTAGGGTGGCACTTCCGACATGTAGCTACCGGAAAACATGCGCACAATAGTCGGCGCCAGCTCGTTCGTCAAGGCAAGGAACCCATTAGCCCACACGGCCTTGGGCAGCAAGCCAACCCATTCGGCTAGATTGTCTTGATCACCAATATTCAGTAATGGAGCACGAATTCGTTCTAGGGAAACTCTGCAAAACCCCCACATTCACGTCCCACATCTGAGCCTGATGTGGCACCATTGAGCCCATGAAACAAACCACCCTGAATCTAGACCTCAGTCTCAAGCGCACGCGCAAGCGTGAATTCCTCGAACAGATGAACCACGTCGTACCGTGGGCGGCACTGGTCAAGCTGATCGCCCCGCACTACCCCAAAGGCAACAACGGACGCCCACCGTTCCCGCTTGAAACCATGCTGCGCATCCACTTCATGCAGCAATGGTTCAGCCTGTCCGATCCGGGCATGGAAGAAGCCTTCTTCGACGTCCCGCTGTACCGCGAATTTGCCCGGCTTGAAGACTACGCCCGCCTGCCTGACGAGAGCACCATCCTGCGCTTTCGCCACCGGCTCGAACAGCACCTGCTGGCCGAACAGATCCTCACCACCGTCAACCAGCTGTTGACCCGGCAAGGCCTGCTGCTCAAGGTCGGCAGCGTAGTGGACGCCACCCTGATCCCGGCGCCCACCTCGACCAGGAACAAAGACAAGACCCGCGACCCCGAAATGCACTCGAGCAAGAAAGGCAATCAATGGTACTTCGGCATGAAAGCCCACATTGGTGTTGATGCAGACTCTGGACTGGTCCACACCGTGCGCGGCACAGCTGGCCATGTCCACGACGTGATTGAAGCCAATGGGCTGTTACATGGCGAGGAAGCGGAAGTCTATGGCGATGCCGGTTATCAGGGGGCAGCCAAACGCCCGGATGCCAAGGCCAGCGTCACCTGGCACGTGGCGATGCGCCCGGGCAAACGCCGGGCGCTGAACAAGGACAAACCCAGCGACACCTTGATCGACAAGCTGGAGAAGCTCAAGGCAGGCATCCGCGCCAAGGTAGAGCACCCGTTCCGGGTGCTCAAGCGCCAGTTCGGATTCGCCAAGGTGCGCTACAAGGGCTTGAAGAAGAACACCGCCCAGCTTGTTACGCTGTTTGCGCTATCCAATCTGTGGATGGTGCGGCACAAACTGATGGCCCTACCGGGATGAGTGCGCCCGGAAGTCGGAAAAGCGGCCTGAACTGGGCCAAAAACAGCAGAAAAACAGGCACGTATTAAGCGTTTCGCGTGGCTGATTTGAAATTTAAAGCAGTGCCGTCTGCCGCTGCGCGGCAGACGGGGTTGTTCAGAGTATCCTTAAGTCGCAAAAATCACTGGCAACATCAAGAATTACGGAATCGTAGTTGAGTCTTTCGCTACGTCTATTACCTGCATTTTGGCCAGTGACATGTTTTTCATAAAGCCGTTATATTTTTATTGACGCATATTCGATATGGCGTATATATTACTCACTTGATTACTTAGAAGGCTTCATACCATGTTACGACGTTTAGCATTAACCCTCTTGCTAATGACTTGGGCGCTGGGCGCATAAGCTGCACGCGATTTTCTGGTAGATGCTGATTGGCTGACTGCACATATTAAAGATCCGAAAGTGGTGGTATTGGATGTGCATTATCACCCTCATCATTATTTTACTATTGGGCATATATCTGGCGCAGTACAGGTTAAACGGTTTGTTGATCTGGGCTGCAACACCTGCGTGCCGACGATGAAATTCCCTACACGTGAAGCATTTCAAGCGACTTTGCGTGGCTGGGGCGTAGATAATGATTCCACCATTGTGATTTATGACGATTCAGTCACAGCGTTAGCCTCTCGTGTTTATTATTTATTGGATTTGTATGGCTTCGATATGAAGCGCGTAAAAATACTCAACGGCGGCACCATGGAATGGTCTGCATTTAACGATCTGAGCAGAGATGCTGTTGTGCGTAAAGCAGGTCATGTATCGCTTAAATTGGCGCGTGACAATATAAAAGTAGAGTGGACTGATATTTACAATAATGTTGTTGCCCGTCGTGATCTCCGTATCGTGCTGCTTGATGCCAGACCACATGCGATGTACACAGGGGAGGTTGTAGCGCATTCGATTAGCGCGGGACATATCCCTGGCGCGATGAGTATCGTTAGTCTGGATGGTGCAGATGGGCAAACGCAAACGTGGAAATCTGAAGCTGCATTAGCGGAAATGTATAAATCCATCCCGAAAGATAAAACCGTTTATGTGTATTGTCATGATGGATTCCGTTCCAGTCTGGCTTATTTGCAACTTAAAAGCCTGGGTTATCAAGATGCACGCATGTACAACGGCGGCTGGAGTGACTGGGGGATTAACTTGAGTTTGCCTACGGTAAAAGGTGAGCAACCCTTATGATGCGGCGTTTGAACTATAAAATCTGAAATTGGTGTATCTGAACGCAGGCAGTCGTAGCTTGCTGATATTTTGAAAATTAGACTATTGCTGAAGGAAATCTATATGCACTATCCAATTCGTGTGATGTTTTTATGTACTGCCAACTCTGCCCGTTCTCAAATGGCGGAAGGATTGTTGCGAGCCTTTGGCAGTAAGGATTTTGAGGTCTACAGCGCGGGACTTGAACCCAAGGAATTGAATCCGCTTGCGGTAAAGGTGATGGCGGAAATTGATATCGACATTTCCGGCCAGCGCAGCAAACATCTTAATGAATACGAGGAAATTCAGTTTGATTACATGATCACGGTCTGTGATCGGGCCAGGGATAGTTGCCCCTCCTTCCCTCGTGATGGCGAGAACATACACTGGGGTTATGATGATCCTGCTGAGGTACAAGGGACAGCAGAAGAAAAATTGGCCGTATTTCGTCGCGTGCGTAATGAAATTAGGCAGCGCCTTAACGTCTGGATTCCTGCTATGCGGAAAAAACTTAGGGATGAAGGCTTGGCATGACTACGCAATGTAAAGTGACAGTGCGCGAGGGGGCTGCTATACCACGCGGTATCCCCGCGCCCATGTATTATAGTTTAAAAGCGTCCTCAGTCGATTATGGCTACGGATGTAGTTTGCAGTATCTCCATCTCACTTGAGAAGGAGCAGAACATGAAACTCAAATTTGTCTTCGCTGCCGCCCTGACCGGCGCCATCCTCTCCACATCCGCCCTGGCGCTGGCATGAGGCCACTGGGCTGCCAACCAGGGCAACATCTGGGGTTGGCAGTTCATGACCCCGGCGGAACGCACCGAGCACCAGACCAAGATGCGCAGCTTTAAGACCTATAACGAGTGCAAGGCCTACCAGGAGGAAGAACAACAACACAAGCAGATGGAGACTCGCGCCAAGAAAAAAACGTGAGCCTCCCAGCGATGGGCTCTGGCTACGGTTGTGACAACATGAAGGCACGCGGCTTCCTCAAGTAATTTCGCGCAGTAGCACCCGGTGGCGCCAGCTACCGGTTTCTCCGTTTTTGAAGGAGCGAACATGGAAAACAACCCTCATCATGGCTATCGGGCTGTTCGTTCTCTCGGTCGCCTCAGGCATGTTGGGCTTGGGTGTGGCTTTCGCGGCGGTGCCGTTTCTCGGCTTTTTCATGGCCGATCTGGTGCATCAGGTGCATCAGGTGCAGCCCTTGAGCTTGTTCTTGAATGGTGTGACCGCATTGTTTGCCGTGTTCGGATTCGCCAAGAGCGGTTTGGTGGCGTGGCGCGAGGCGCTGCTGCTCGCCGCCGTGACCACGGTGGTGGCGCCTTTCGGTGCATGGCTTGCCCAGTACATCGCCCCGACCTGGCTGTGGGGCATCTATCTAGTCACCGTGGCCTATCTCGCCTGGCGTATGTTCCAGAAAGAAAAACCCGAGGATGCGGCAGCCCCAACCGTCGTCGCGCCGAATCTCAAACTCGCGTTGATGCTAGCGGCGCCGATTTCGATCCTGGCGGGTCTACTAGGCGTGGGCCCCGGCTTCTTGCTGATGCCAGCACTGATTCTGGTGGGTTATGAGCCGAAGCGCGCCGCCGCCATTAATTCGGTGGCTGTGACACCGCCTTCCTTCTCATCGCTTATCCCGCATCTTTCCACCATGCAGGTCGATTTGCAACTTGGCGCTATATTGGTAGTGGTGGGCGCAGCTGACAAGTCTGTTCGTTTCGGGCAAGCGTCTGAAACAGATCTTTGGTGTACTGATTGTGGTGATGACGGCATATAAATTGTTCTCAATCCTATCCAAATAAGGAAATGTTATGTTCAAAAAAGTGGTCATCCATATTTTTTATGCCGATGAATATAGTGGACCCCAATTTTCAGACAGTGAATTAAGATAGTAACCTGCTGAACAAAGGAGCAGGTTGTGAGTGAAACGAAGCGTAAGAATTTTAGTGGTGAATTCAAGGCCAAGGTGGCACTTGAGGCAATTCGCGGCATCAGGACGGTGAACGAAATTGGCCAGGAGTTTGGAGTACATCCGACGCAAGTTGGTTTATGGAAGAAGGAGCTGCAAGAGCAAGCTGCCAATGTGTTTGATGCCAAACGTGGCCCGAAACCTGCCGACCCATCTGCCAGTCCTGAGCGGCTCTATTCCGAGATTGGGCGGTTGAAGATGGAACTGGACTGGCTCAAAAAAAAGTCTGGGATCAGCCAATAGCAGTGCGCAAGCAATGGGTCAGCACCATCGAGCCGCTGGCGCTGATACGGCAATGTGCACTGACCGGTGTGGCGCGTTCCACTGTTTATGCGCCACAATTAACGACAGAACCAGACAAACAGGAATTGGCGTTACTGGCACTGATTGACGCCGAATACACGCGGCATCCGTTTTACGGCAGCCGCAAGATCAAGCAATACCTGCGTGGCTTGGGGCACAAGATCAACCGCAAGCGTGTGCAGAGGCTGATGGGTATATTGGGTCTTGCGGGCATGGCGCCATGGCCTAACACCAGTCGACGGCACCCGCAGCACAAGGTTTACCCGTACCTGCTCAGGGGCGTGCTGGTGACGCGTCCCAATCAGGTATGGAGCACAGATATTACGTACATTCGTCTGCCGCGAGGGTTTGTGTATTTGGTGGCGGTGATTGACTGGTACTCGCGTAAAGTACTGTCATGGCGGTTATCCAACACAATGGATAGTGGGTTCTGCGTGGACTGCCTGGAGCAGGCATTGCAAACATATGGTGCGCCTGAGATATTCAATACCGATCAGGGCAGCCAGTTCACCAGTGAAGCTTTTACGGGCGTGCTCAAGTCGCACGGCATTAGCATCAGCATGGATGGGCGAGGCCGGGCACTGGATAATATTTTTGTGGAACGGCTCTGGCGTAGCGTCAAACATGAAGACGTGTACCTGAAAGGCTACGCCACCATGCCTGATTTACTGCTTGGACTGACGGAATACTTTGTGTTTTACAACACGGAAAGAACGCACCAATCGCTGGGCTACGACACACCGGACCAGGTTTACCGTACAGCAAGCGGAGGCGGCGCAAGGATTGTGGACAAATACGACAAAAAACTCTTGTCCGGGCACCCGAGTGAGACAGAAAAAACGCACTCAGAAATAGAAACGAAAAAAGAAACAGAAAACCGGGGCAGCGCTGTTCCGCTGCATGTAAAAGGTTACCCTCTTAAACTCGATGCATTATTGTCTTGACTGAGGGGTCCACTATAGAAAGCTCGCTGGGCACCGGCTCCCACGTTTCCGGGCGTATCCATTTATGACCACTAAAAGAGAAAGGGGCGTCCGAAATGAAGATTACGACAATTGGCACCCTGCGGTGTATACCGACTTACGCTTAATCAATTGTATGACAGCGGGACGTTCTATCTTGAGTTGCTCGAGCCGCTTGTCTCAAATGATGCGCCGTATGCTTTGCTGCTGTTCCAGTGTCAAGTTTCGGCCTTCGCTGCACGTACCATGGGCTGACTCAGCTGGGCCAGATCAATGATGCGCGCATCGCGCCCATGACTCATGACAGACATTTGTGAGACGACACACTAGTTGCCGAGACGTTGTTCCGCCAGCGCAAGCTCCTCCGGCGTGTTGATGTTGGCGAATGCATCAGGGTTATCGAACAGCACTTCTATGCGCTGGTGCCGGCACTGCCATTCATCGACCCTGCGGCCACCCTGTCTCAGGTACTGGTCGAGATCCATGAGAATGGTACGCCTGCACAGGCAAACCGCCTGATGTGTTCGCCCACCAGCGAAAGGAATGGCAATATCGGCATCCTCATCGCGCAGGCTTGTAAGCAGCCGCGCGGCGAGATGGTCAGGCAAGAAGGGGGTGTCGCAGGGCACGGCAAGCACCAGAGGATGTGTGGCTTCCGTCATGGTCCTGTGTAGCCCGGCCAGTGGCCCGGCAAAATTGCCAATCCCATCGGCGAGGACCGGATAGCCGAGCCCTGCATAGGTCTCAATATTGCGATTGGCGCTGATCAGTATCTCATCGACCTGCGGCGTGATACGGTCTAGCACCCTGGCAATGAGCGGGTGCCCGTGCAAGAGTACCAGGCCCTTGTCCTCCCTGCCTAACCGGCGGCCTTGCCCACCAGCGAGGATGACAGCGCTGATTTTCATCGGTGTGGTGCTCACGGAAAATGGCAATGGTGACCAATCATAAAATTATACGCGTGCTATTGCCTAGCCTGATCTCCGGAGTGCTTCATATGTGGCAGATTTCTGCTAAATATTAAGGTTCCTGCAAAACACATAAGCCAAATTGTAAATCAGCAAGGATAATTGACCAGACAATAGCTTTGAAATTTCACCATCCAAAGCCCATATAAAAACGAGCTACGACAGTCGTTTACATGGATTTTGGTGTGGTTATTAATTGGGTGCTGAAACTGGCCAAGTCCAGACGCTGCTTTATATCCAGCGTTTTTCCGCAATCAGATCACTATCGCGGGCTTCCACCCAGTGTTCACCTACCGCAGTCAACTCCTTCTTCCAGAACGGTGCGCGCGTCTTAAGGTAATCCATAATGAATTCGCACGCCGCAAAGGCGTCACCGCGATGGGCCCCGGCAACCGCCACCAGGACGATCTGATCCGTGGAATGCAGCGTGCCGACCCGGTGGATCACCAGCGCATCGTAAATGTCCCAGCGCCGCGCCGCCTCTTCCACGATGGCGGCGAGCGCTTTTTCCGTCATGCCAGGATAGTAATCCAACGTCATCTCCGACACCGGAACGTTTTCGTTAATGTCACGCACCAATCCAACGAAGCTGACGATGGCTCCGATTTTTGGATTGCCAGCCCGTAGAGCGGAGAGTTCCTTGCTGATCTCGAAATCTTCGAGTTGTACACGAATTGGCATACTATCCCCCCGTGACGGGCGGAAAGAAGGCAATTTCGTCGCCCGGGTGAATTGACTGTTCCGGTGATGCCATGTCTTGATTGACTGCCACTCGTACCGGGCGCCCTGATGCCAGTTCGGATTCCCACGCGCCACCGCGAGCGCGCAGCCAGTCCGTCAGTCCTTTTACATCCTGCACAGAAACTGGCAGATTAACCTCCTCGGCTGACATGCCGAACTGCTCCCGCAGTCGTGCAAAGTACAGCAACCTTAGCATCACCATAGAACCTCCGAAAATGGAATGTAATTCACCATGTCACCATGCTCGACCACTTCCCCGGCAGGTAGGTCGACCAGACCGTCCGCCCACACGGTGGAGGTGAGCACAGCGGAACTCTGATTGGGATAGATATCCACAGCTGTTGCCCCGTCGCCTGCCGTTTTGAGATGGGCTCGCAAGAATTGGCGGCGCTTGTCTGGCTTGGTCCAGACGAAATCGGCGCGCACTTGCAAACATGTCGGCGTGACCTCCATAACATTCTGGCACCGCAAGATAAAAGGGCGCACGAATAGACAAAAGGTCACCAGCGCCGCGACAGGGTTTCCCGGCAGGCCAATGAAGAATGCGTCACCTGCTTTGCCGAAAGCCAGTGGTTTGCCTGGCTTTATGGCAATGCGCCACAGATCGAGCTTACCGACCCGCTCGACCGCTGCTTTCACGTGATCTTCCTCACCTACAGACACGCCGCCGCTGGTCACGATCAGGTCGGCTTCACGTGCTGCTCTCTTGAGCGTCTCCACCGTTGCATTCAGGTTGTCGGGAACGATACCATAATCAATTACCTCGCAGCCTAGCGTCTCTAAGAGACCGCTGAGACTAAAACGATTGGAATTGTATATCTGCCCTGGGCCTAGCGGCTCTCCCGGCATAACGATTTCGTCGCCGGTAAAAAATATGACCACCCGCAGCTTGCGATAAACCGATAGCGATGCGAGCCCCACCGATGCGGCCAACCCCATTTCTTGAGGGCGAATACGGGTTCCCTTAGCAAGAATCTCGGCGCCGATCGTGATATCCTCGCCTGCGCGCCGGATATTCATACCCGGAATCGCTTGATGGAGGATAACTATCATCTCGCCTTCCAGGATGCAATCTTCCTGCATCACCACGGCGTCAGCGCCGGGAGGAATGGGCGCGCCAGTAAAGATACGCGCGGCAGTCCCCGACTCTAGCGAAATACCCACCTTTCCTGCGGGGATGCGTTGGGAAATTCGCAAGCGGGTTGTACCGGCCGGATCGAGATCGGCGCATGCCAGCGCATAGCCATCCATCGCGCTGTTGTCGAAGGGAGGCACATCTATTGCAGACACCTGCGGCTCCGCCAGGACTCGTCCCAGCGAGGATTTCGTTTCTACTCGTTCAGTTCCGGAAATCGGCCGTGCTTGCTTGAGTAAATAGGACAACGCCTCATCCATCGATAACATGCCCGGTTTTTGGGAATAGCTAATCTCGTTCACGCAATCTCCAGATAACGCAGTATGAAGTCCGCCACGGTCTGCGGCTGATTGATGTCCAGTTGCGGCAAATTTGTCAGCAGTGGCGTGTCAGCAGCAACGGCAACGATATGGGGGTCTTCTGGAAACAGAAGTGGCTTACCTGTTGCCAATCGATGCACTTCCAGCTTCGGGATGGCTTCCCGTTTGAAACCTTCCACGAGTACAAGATCGCATGGTGCAAGGCGCGCTATATGTTGTTCCAATCCTGGCTCTGATTCGCCTCGCAATTCATGCACTAGCGCCCAGCGTCGACTAGAAGTTACCAGCACCTCAGTTACCCCAGCGGCGCGATGGCGGTAGGAGTCCTTTCCCGGTTGATCCACGTCGAAATCATGATGAGCATGCTTGATTAGGGCTATCTTCAGGCCCTTAGCTACAAAGAGCGGAATCAACTTCTCAAGCAATGTTGTCTTACCACTTCCCGAAAAACCTGCAAAACCAAAAATCAGCATATCTTTAAATATCCCTTTAAGCGTCATTTATTTATTCAAAGAAATGATTGAATCGTAAAAAAATGAATGGCATGTCTAATTAAGAATAGTCATGGGGTAGATATTCCAGAATGTCGCGTTACAGTTTGTGCACTAGCCGTAATACCTTTCACAAAAAAAGTTTATCCAAGAGGTACATAAAAAGCGGAAAAAAATAAATTAACTCATGTTATCAAGCAAAACATATGCCAGCCAGCCTGTTGTTAAAGAAACCTTAGAATATGGCTTATTTAAAAAAATAAATGCTAAAAACGTTACTTCAAAGTAACGTTTTTAGATATTAACGTTTCTTTTACGTGACACTGCAAGAGAATATTTATTCTGTAATAACCCATATTAATGGCGTGAATAGGGCTATATTGCAATATGGCATAATTTTTGCTTTGCTATAAATATTAGTGATCCATTTTCAATTTATTGTGGGAATGGAATTAGGGTAAATAAATATTTTTATATGTATATGGGGTATTTTGTAGCTTTTTGGTTTTGAATGAGCCTGCTCAAGTTGACTCGTTTTGAGCAGACTCCTGTGACAGAAGATTTAAAAGTAGCGAAAAACAGCTGTTTTAACTGTCCAGAAGCCTCGTGCAAAATCGTTGACCTCGTCTACAAGTAAATCGAGGCCTGATGCAAAAATGATAATGAAGTCGAGGTCAAATTAATGAACAAGATCAAAATGGGGGGTAGGCACATTGTAGTGGTCTTGAGCTACCTGCCCCCAATCCCATGCTGAGGTAAAGGGGGCATTCAAGTAGTTTAAGCCTGAACGTCGAGCAGCGTCAGGGTTCATATCCCTAGCGTCAAATCACCCAGATTGAGAATTTAAAAAAGGGGTAAGTGAATTGAGTCAAAATGAATTGAGTCAGAAACTGATCGACCGTTTCGGCAGGCAAATTGAATATGTGCGGATTTCAGTGACCGACCGTTGCGACCTGCGCTGTACTTATTGTATGCCAGAAGGTTTTAAAGATTTTGAGGAACCTACGCATTGGCTCAGTTTCAATGAAATTGAACGGCTGGTTCGTGTTCTCGCTCGCATGGGGGTAGCCCGCGTGCGCCTGACCGGGGGAGAACCGCTGTTGCGGCGGAATCTTCCGGAATTAGTCCGCAGACTAAACGCCTTGCCTGGCATTATGGATATCTCCCTCAGCACCAATGGGACTCAGCTCACTAAGTATGCCATCGCGCTGAAACAGGCCGGCGTATCCCGTATTAACGTGAGTCTCGATTCCCTGCGGCGCGAACGTGTTACCCGCATTGTCGGACGCGATGTGCTGGACAAAATTCTTGCAGGACTCATGGCTGGGAAGGCAGCGGGGTTCTCGCCGATTAAAATCAATATGGTTGCCATGCGAGGCGTCAATGACGACGAAATAGATGATATGGTTGCCTTTTGCATGGAACATGCGTTCATTTTGCGCCTAATTGAGACCATGCCCATGGGAGAAACAGGGCTTAACGCGGAATACTTGGATCTGCAACCCGTCAAACAGCGCCTTCAACGACAGTTCGGACTTGTGGATGGCGTGCTTCCGGGCGGTGGACCGGCACGGTACTTAAAAACGCCTGACGGCGGGTTCAATGTTGGTTTCATCACCCCCATTTCCCAGCATTTTTGCGCGGCCTGTAACCGTGTAAGGCTTTCTGTTGACGGAACGCTCTACATGTGTCTGGGGCAGGAAGACAAATACGAGTTTCGCCCGTTGCTACGTGCAGACGTGTCGGATGTAGAGATCGAACGTGCGTTCAGGGATGCGATCGAACTCAAGCCAGAGCGACACGAATTTCTAGAAATGCCGCATAAAATCGTGCGTTTTATGTCGGCGACGGGAGGGTGATTTGTCGCCTCGTAACGGTAAATTTCAATTTACGACAGGACTATAATGAATCAGTTAAATCATTTTGATGAAACCGGCCAAGCTCACATGGTTAATGTTGGGAATAAGCCGGAGACGCACCGGGTTGCACGCGCAACTGGGGCAATTCGCATGCATCCTGCAACACTCAAACTGATCCTCGAAGGTGGCAGCAAGAAAGGGGACGTATTGGGTATAGCCCGCATTGCGTCTATTCAAGCTTCAAAGCGCACCGCTGAATTAATCCCTTTGTGCCATCCGATCCAGCTTTCTCACGTCAGTGTGGAATTCACACCAGATGAAGCAAACGCAGTCATTGAGTGCGTAGTCACAGCTATTTCTCAAGGTCGAACAGGCGTAGAAATGGAGGCATTGTGCGCGGTCAGTGTGGGAATGCTCACCATTTATGATATGTGCAAGGCGGTGGATCGGGGTATGGTTATAAGCGGTATCCGTCTGATAGAGAAACAAGGCGGAAAATCAGGACAATGGCATATGAACGAGACACAGAATGTGGAAGGTATCGTTGCGGAACCTCTATGAGGTTGCAATAGTTCAGGCCTGATTTCATCCTTTTCACCGAGGAGATCGTAGTGTTGCGCATCGGAAAAATTAACATGATGAAGCTATTCAACCGTGTGATGCGTTTCGTGTTCGGCGTCATGCTGTTTTTCATCACACTCGGCATCATCATCGGTGTTGTCCGCCTGTTCGTGATCCTCGGCGATCTTGTCGTCAAGACAGATGTCATGGGTAGCTACGTACATATCATCTCCGACGTGCTCACCCTGTTCATTCTGATCGAGCTGTCCCGGTCGCTGGTGGGTTTTTTCACTGAGGAGCGGCTGCGCATGACCTTCATCGTAGACGCGAGCATCGTCTTCGTGCTGCGCGAGATCATGATCAAACTGTTCGAAGTCAAGATCACGACGGAGGAAATCTACGCCCTGAGTGTTCTCCTGTTCGTGTTGGGGGCGCTGCGCATTGGCTCCGTGCTGGTTTTTCAACGGGAGAAGATGATACATACGGAAACGCGGGGGCCGTCCCTCGACGGCGACTGACACAACGCATGTTACGTGATGACGATATGTCCGTGCAAATCGTCATCATGGCTTACAAATAACCAAACGTAGCAACCGAGGACAAGGCCCGGGGCGAGCTGGGTTGGCAAACGAGCAAACGTCTTACCCTCATCTGCACTTACACGTATTCGGCGGTGGTAAGATGCCGCACTTAATTTAACCAAGGAGATAATCATGGGCAGCTTTAGCATTTGGCATTGGCTGATCGTTCTGGCAATTGTGCTGGTTGTGTTTGGCACCAAAAAACTGCGCAACATCGGCGGTGATGTGGGCGGCGCAATCAAGAGCTTTAAAGACTCCATGAAGGAAGGCGAGCAGGACAAGATTGACGACGCCAAGAATATCCATACAATTGAAGGTGCAGTCAAAGAGCAATCCAAGGTGTGAGCACGATTTGCGCAGGCTGAACCATGTTTGATATTGGATTTTCCGAGCTGGTGGTGATCGGCGTGGTGGCGCTGATTGTGATCGGTCCGGAGCGTTTGCCCAAGGTCGCGCGTACAGCGGGGCATTTGCTCGGACGTTTGCAACGCTATGTATCCAACATTAAATCCGACATTAGCCGGGAAGTGGAACTGGACGAGCTGAAGAAAGCCGGCGAGCAATTCAAGCAGAGCCTGGAACAAACGGAAAACAAGATCACCGAGGAAGTCACTGGCACACAGCCTGCCCTGCAGGCGATGACGCAGACTGAAAGTGCGCCGCAGCCAGATACTATTGTGCATAACCCGGCTGTAGTAGAAACGCACTTCATCGATTCGCCTCAGGCCGAGTTGGCGCTGGAACCTGTCAGTATGCCCCAGCCCCACGTCACGCCTGAATCAAACAAACCCCGAGCATGAGCACGCCCGGTCCGCAGGAAACCTTCATCTCCCATCTGATCGAATTGCGTGACCGCTTGCTGCGTTCGGTCATTGTCGTGATTGTGATATTCCTTGGCCTATTTCACTTCCCACTGGCTTGCCAGCCGTTATGGTGTTGAATCCAGTACGCCAATTTCTTTGCGTCGTTTGCCATGCTCGCTCCCGGTGATGAAATGCGAGCGAGTGTAGTGAATGAGGGAATGGACCTCTAGGTGGGGCGGCTGGACGGTTACCACGCAACATGTTGATGAGGGGGCAACTTACGAAAGGGTATAAATCGTACGCTAAGAGAACCGTCTGGCCACCTTCGAGGCAGCTATTTTCAGGCCTCGAAGAGGTACAGAAGGTGGTAAGCCAATTACGCTGAAATCGCCCTGTATCGATGCTTGCCGGATCGATGCGCGAACCCGCTGGTGTGCTGGTTGTGGGCGACCGTGGAGGAATCAAATCATGACGAAAAATGACTCCATACTGTCAACACGCATTACTCGCTCAACAAATGCTCGGACAGCATCTTGATGCCTACGTTTCGCGTAATGCTGAACAGGCGCTGATCATCCGCCAACAGGACGATGCGATTGACGAACTACATACTGCGCTATTCAAAAAAATTCTCGTACGCATGACCGCAGACCAGGCGCATGTGGTCGGCTTCGTCCATCTTCTTTTCTGCGCCAAGAATATCGAACGCGTTGGCGACCACGCCGCCAATATCGCCGAAGCCGCATACCTTGCTGCAACCGGGGCGCTACCCGCTGATGAGCGCGTAACACATGATGGCAGCAGCATGATTCCAACCGACGTCGGATCCCAAGATCATTCCTGAAAACGGGTTATGCTGGATCTACTCCGTAGATTTGATGATGCACAGCAGAAAACTCATGAGCAAGGCAGCCATCATAAACAGCAGCCGCTCATCGAAAGACACCACGCGGCGCGCCATTGCGGACAGCGACGCGCTGATTTCATCAACCGATCTCGTGAACTTGGCAAAGACCACAATATGGGAGTCACGTATCTGGCTGGCAACGGACTCGATCAATTCAATGCGATTGTGAAGGATAAATTCCCCGTGGCGTCCACGTGGATCCCGAGATAATCCCACATAAGTGGACCGAGAGTTCGTGAAATTTCTTCACTGCGTGCGTCGCCGGGGACATGAGCCGTTCGCAGCGATGCCGAGGTAAAGCACCATACCGCTCGACGCAAGTAGACTTGCGATCACGAGACCGAGACGCTGGACTGCGCTGGCGAAGGCGTTCTGGGCCTCAGGGTCGGCGAGGCCAAGCCTTCCTATCCCTTTTAATTCCTGGATGAGTGCTGCAAGTCGTGTCTGGGCAAACCACGGGAAGAAGTGGCCGATGGCAAGGTGGGCGTGCCCAGCGAAGAACAAGAGCCAGTGGAGCACCAGCACCGCGAGCAGTGCCACCCCTAGATTTTCGTGGGCCTCGAATGCGAAGGCCTGGACCGCATCCAGTGTTCTTCTAGGCTTGGACGCTTTCATCACTAGATTCAGCACGAGTGACGCTGAGATCCCTGCCGCGAGCAACAGGTGCAGGATGCGGATGGGTCGGCTGTATTCATTGGCTAGTTCAGCAGTTCAAGCAAGGCTCAGGCGCAACGCCAGCGCGGCCAGGGTGACGAGCAGGACCGGCACGGTCAGCACGATACCCACCTTGAAGTAATAACCCCAGGAAATCCGGATGTTTTTGCGTGCCAGCACGTGCAGCCAAAGCAGCGTGGCCAAGCTACCGATGGGGGTAAATTTCGGGCCCAAGTCGCTGCCGATGACGTTGGCGTAGATCATCGCCTGGCGCACGGCACCTTCGGCATGGCTGGCATCAATGGACAGCGCGCCGACCAGCACTGTCGGCATGTTGTTCATGATCGCGGACAGGAACGCAATCAGCAGTCCGGTTCCTATCGTCGCTCCCCATACGCCATAGTCGGCGAAATGGTTCAGCACCTCGGCGAGATAATCGGTCAGCCCCTCGTTGCGCAGGCCATAGACCACCAGGTACATGCCGAGTGAAAAAATCACGATCTGCCAAGGCGCTTCTTTGAGCACCTTGCGGGTGGAGATCACGTGGCCGCGCGCCGCCACACCCAACAGAATCAGCGCCCCGGTCACTGCCACAGCGCTGATCGGCACACCGACATGTTCCAGTCCGAAAAAGCCAACCAGCAGCAGCGCCAATACCCACCAACCGGCCTTGAAGGTGGCGCTGTCAAGAATCGCTTCACGCGGAGTTTTCAGTTGCATAACATCATAGTTTTTCGGAATGTCGCGGCGAAAGAACCACATCAGTATCGCCAGGGTGGCAGCGACGGCGACGATGTTGACCGGCACCATGATGGCGGCGTACTCGGTGAAGCCAATCTTGAAGAAATCGGCCGAGACGATGTTGACCAGGTTGGAGACGACCAGTGGCAGGCTGGCGGTATCCGCAATAAAGCCGGCCGCCACCACAAAGGCCAGCGTCGCCGCCGGACTGAACCTGAGCGCCAGCAGCATGGCAATCACGATGGGTGTGAGAATCAGCGCCGCGCCGTCGTTGGCGAACAGTGCCGCCACGGCCGCCCCCAACAACATGAGAAAGGCGAACAGCCTGCGCCCGTTACCGTTACCCCAGCGTGCCACATGCAGTGCCGCCCACTCAAAAAAACCGGCTTCGTCAAGCAGCAGGCTGATGATGATGACGGCGATGAAGGTGAGGGTGGCATTCCAGACGATACCCCAAACCGTTGGAATATCACCCAGATGCACCACGCCGGTTAGCAGTGCCAGTGCGGCGCCCAGCAGGGCACTCCAGCCAACACCCAAACCTTTCGGCTGCCAGATGACCAGTACGATGGTGGCGATAAAAATTAAAAAAGCGGTCAACATTAGCTCAGTCCTCGCTCATGGGGTTGAAGGTATCCGCGTTGCTGGCCAGTCGCTTGATCAAATCGAAGCGCGAGATGATGCCGATCAGCCGCTCGTTTTCGATGACGGGCAAAGACTTGATGTTGTGATCCGCCAGCAGACGGGCGGCCATAATGACATTGCTGTCGGGCGCCACCGTCAGAACATCCCGCGTCATGACCTGCTCAGCCGTGCGGCCCTCCGCCTTGTCCGGCTCCGCCGGCGTGCGCCGACGAAACATGGAGCGGTAAAAGTTCTCTTTCCATAGCGATTCGCGCGGCTCAAGCCGTTCATCGGCCGCGCGATGTACCAAATCCCCCTCGGTCACGATACCGAGCAGGCATCCCTCGGTATCAGCGACCGGAACGCCGTTGATGTGGTGCTCAATCAAAATACGGGCGATTTCTGCCACAGCCGTCTCCGGCGCGATTTGTACGGGGTTCGGGGTCATCAGGTCGCGGACTTTCATGGTGTGCTCCTTCCTAAAATTTGTGGGTCGATAGGCGGTGAACTACTTGCCACTTCGTTTTTCATCACGCTCG
Organism: Sulfuriferula sp. AH1; assembly: GCF_002162035.1. Classification (NCBI taxonomy): domain Bacteria; kingdom Pseudomonadati; phylum Pseudomonadota; class Betaproteobacteria; order Nitrosomonadales; family Sulfuricellaceae; genus Sulfuriferula; species Sulfuriferula sp. AH1. Next base: position 1,777,197 of record NZ_CP021138.1, on the reverse strand, counting down.
TCCAGGCCTGCGCTCCCATCTGCACCGCGTCCCACGGGCTGCCGAAGGGTGGTGTATAGCTGAGATCGAGATCGTTCAAGTCTTCGACGCCCATGCCGTGGAACAGTGCCGTTGCGAACACGTCGATGCGTTTCGACACCTCCGAGCGCCAGTGGCCGAGGATCTGCGCGCCCAGGAGCCGGCCAGTCCGGCGATCACCGGTCACCCGGACGCGGAGCTTCTGCGCTCCAGGGTAGTAGGCCTTGTGATCCCAGGTTTCAGTCTCGATGGTGACGGGATCAAAGTCGGCCGTGCGCGCCTCGGCTTCGCGCAAGCCCGTCCGTGCGATCGCCAACTCGAACACTTTCACGGTTTGGGTGCCGACCGAGCCCGCGAACAGACGCTCCCCGCCTACCGCGTTCTCGCCGGCCACACGGCCCTGTTTGTGCGCGGTCGTCCCGAGTGGCAGGTACGCTGGCCGCTGGAGTATCCGATGCCAGGTCTCGGCGCAGTCGCCGGCGGCCCAAATGCCGGGTAGCGTGGTTTCCATGCGCTGCGTGACGCGGATGGCGCCAGAGGGCCCCAGCGCAATCCCCGCAGCGGCGGCAAGGGTGGTATCGGGTCGCGCGCCGGTGGCAACCAGCACCAGATCGGCAGAGGCGGTAAATCCGCCCGAACCCGATACCGTGAGACCACGCCGGTTATCGGCGACTTCGATTCGTTCCACGGTGCAACCGACCACGACGCGCACGCCATGCCGTGACAGCTCCTCCCCGATCAGCCTACCGAACGACGGATCGACGCTTGGGAACACGGGATCGGTATGGCTTACGAGTGTGACATCGATCCCTCGATGCCGCAGCGCGTCGGCCATCTCCACGCCGATGTAGCCAGCGCCAATAATGATGGCCGAGCGTGTCTCGCCGCCCATGAGACGGCTATGGACAGCGAAGCCATCTCCCATGGTGTGCAGGAGATAAACGCCGGGGAGATCGAGCCCGGGCAACGCTTTGGGACGGACTGGGACGGCACCGGTCGCGATGACCAGGTGGTCATAGCGCAACGTCTCCACACTGCCGTTCGCCCTGCGCACGACATCGACCGTCTTGGCCGCTGGATGAACCGATACGGCCCGATGGTTCGTCAGGATTTCGATGCCGTCGAACGCGGTGCGATGGGCGAGTTGCCGATGATCCGGCGTCTCGCCGCTGAGGTAAAAGGGCAGCCCGCAGATGCTGTAATTCGGGTACTCGTCGGCCAGTAGAACCGATACCTCGGCTTGGGGATCGAGCTCGTGAGCCCGCAGCGCCGCGCTGATGCCCGCATCGCTGCCGCCGATGACGAGCAGACGCGTCATAGCGCCACCTTTCGAGGTTTCGTGCCGCCAAGGCCGAACCCGTTCCGCGGCTCGACCAAGGCTAGCAAGGGTTCGATGCCAATCGGTTCTTCCGCCTGCATCGGCACCAGGGCGGCGCGTTTGGCGTAGCGGGTGCGAACCGCCTCGATCTGGGTCAACTCAAACGTGGCACGCTGTTTCAGCAAGGGTGACGAGGTTGGTGCGGCGGACAGGCTGTTGTTGATCAGCCAGGCCCACGGCTTGATGCCGGCGCGGCGCAGGTCTTCCTGTAAATTGGCTGCTTCCAGCACCGGCGTGGTTTCCGCCAAGGTCACAATCATCACCTTAGTGCGCGCCGGGTCCTGCAACTGCATCATTGGCGTGGTGTAATGCACATGCGGATTGATGATATGGCGGGTCACTTCGCGGTGATAGGCCCCGGTGGCATCAAGCAGCAGCAGGGTATGCCCGGTCGGCGCTGTGTCCATCACCACAAATTTTTTGCCAGCCTCACTAATGATGCGCGAGAACGCCTGAAACACCGCGATTTCTTCGGTGCAGGGCGAGCGCAAGTCTTCTTCCAGCATGGCACGGCCTTCGGCATCGAGATCCTTGCCTTTGGTGACCAGCACATGCTGGCGATAGCGTTCGGTCTCCGCCTGGGGGTCGATGCGGCTGACTTCCAGGTTGTCCAGCGAACCAGCCAGCGTGTCGGTCAGGTGTGCGGCCGGATCGGAGGTTGTCAGATGCACGGGCAGGCCGCGTTCGGCCAGCGCCACCGCCACTGCAGCCGCCAGGGTGGTTTTGCCGACCCCGCCCTTGCCCATCATCATGATCAAGCCATGGCCCGTTTCAGCGATCTCATCAACCAGCGTCGACAACGGCGGAAGGTCAACGGGTTTGGCAGGCGCATCGGCGACGACGGGCGCGGCCTCGTCTCGATCGGAGAACAGGCTGCTCAGCGCCTCGACACCGACCAGGTTGAATGCCTTGAGCGGCAGTTGATCGAGGGGCAGGTCGCGCAGCACGGCGGGCATATTGGCGATGGCCGCCTGTTCACGGCGATGAATGGCAGCGGCCAGCGCGTCGTGAACGACTTCGCTTTCCGGCAACACACCGTTGATGACCAAGTTCTGCCTGGACAGGCCGATGGCGGCCAGTTCCTCGTGCGTGCGTGCGACCTCGTCCAGCGTGGTTTTCTGCGCGCGGGCGACCAATATCAGGCGCGTGCGCTCAGGATCGGACAGTGCCTTGACCGCTTCAGCGTAACGCTGGCGTTGCTTTTCAAGTCCTGCCAGCGGGCCAAGACACGAAGCACCTTCCGGATTCTTTTCGATGAAACCGCTCCACGCGCCCGGCAGTTGCAACAGACGGATGGTATGACCGGTCGGCGCCGTGTCGAAGATGATGTGCTCGTAGTCGGCAATCAGTGTCGCATCGGTCAGCAACGCGGTGAACTCGTCGAAGGCCGCGATTTCGGTGGTGCAGGCTCCGGAGAGCTGTTCTTCGATGCCTTTGACCACGTCGTCCGGCAGAGCGCCGCGCACCGGGCCAACGATGCGTTCGCGGTACTGCTGCGCCGCCTGCTGTGGGTCGATTTCCATGGCTGATAGCCCCGCTACGGTGGAAATTGCGGTGATTTTGTTGCCGATTTCCTGGCTGAATACCTGACCGACGTTGGACGCCGGATCAGTGCTGACCAGCAGTATTTTCTTGCCCTGTCGTGCCAGATGAATGGCGCTGGCGCAGGACAGCGACGTTTTACCAACACCGCCCTTGCCAGTAAAAAACAGGAAAGCGGGAGGGTTTTGTAGAAAAAGCATGATGAAGTCCTTTTAAATAATGAACCAATGATGAACGGGTCAGCAGGCACGGCTGCCGCCACCGCAGCAGCCGCCAGACGATTGGGCCGGTGCCGCGGACGACGTTTCCGGCGCGATACTCAGCCAGCGGGCGAGCTCGGCGCGCTGCGGATAGCGGCCCGCCAATGCAACCTCCCCATCGACGAGAATCAAGGGCAGCGCCTCCTGGCCGGAACGGTCCAGGAAGCCCTTGACAACGACGTTGTTGACGAAGGCCATCGGTTGCTGCCCGAGGTTAAAGCGTTCGATACGTGCGCCTTGTTGCTTGGCCCAATCCACATCGGCGGCAAAGGTCACCAATTGCTGATCGACATCCACACCGCACACGCCGGTGCCGCAACACATGGCTGGATCAAATATTTCGATCTTTTTCATTACAATACTCCTAAGAAAGTTGAAATGTCGCTCAATAAAAAAGGCCATACCTCACGACTAAGATATCGCCTCGCAAGCTTCGCCCCTTAGGACATCAGCGAGCCGATGCGTTCAAGTTCCGCCTTGAGAGCGGCGGGGTCTTTACGCAAACTGTCCAATGGTAATGCCAGCAGGGCTTCAATCCGCGTGCGCAAGACGCGGTAGGCGTGCACGAAGGCCGCATTTATTTCTTCTTCGGATCCGGTCGCCTTGGCTGGGTCATCGACGCCCCAGTGTGCGCGCAGCACCGGCCCAAGATACGCGGGGCAAGTCTCGCCGGCGGCGCTGGCGCAGACTGTAATCACGATATCCGGGGTTTCCGGCAAGTTGTCCCAGGATTTGCTGGATAGCCCCCCAGTTGGAATACCTTCGCGTTTCAACAAGGCCAGCGAGCGCGGATGCACTTGGCCGGTCGGCTGGCTGCCCGCGCTCATGGCGTGCCAGCCCTCGGATGTCAAGTGGTTGAAGGTGGCTTCGGCCAGGATCGAGCGGCAGGAGTTGCCGGTGCACAAAAACAGGATATTCACGATGTCAGTTCTCTTGTGGGGTTGAAGAAAGGGGAGGAAGCGCGCTCTCTGAACAAAGCGATGCGGCACGAAGGCTCACACACTGTTCGGGATGACCGGCGCAACACTCTTCGGTCAGATAGGCGATCAGGTCGAGCATCAGCGGGATGTTGGCCCGATAGCGTTGGAAACGACCTTCCTGCTCGACCGAAAGCAGGCCTGCCTGCGTCATTGCTTTGAGGTGAAACGAGGTGTTGTTCGGCGGTAGATCGAGTGCCGAGGCAATCTGCCCTGAGACCATACCTTCCAAGCCTCGCTTGACCAGCAGGCGGTAGATGTCGAGCCGGATGCCAGAGGACAGGGACTCGAAGATTTGAGTGGCGGTTTGCTGTTTCATGATTCAATCATACAACTAAGATTGAAATAAAGTCAAGAAAGAGATGTCCCATTCAAATCTCCTTGTTGGCGAACGGCAGGATGTAGTGCCACATCACCTGTCATTGCTCGGCACCGATAGCATAGGCGCTTTCCTTGATCTCCTGAGGAATCGAGCGAACCGCTTCGCGGGTCGCCACGATCACCACGGGCAGGATCAGCAATGCCAGCACCATGCCGGCAACGAGGATCGACTGGCCGAGACCGTAGATGAAAAAGCCGAGCGCCAAGGGCCCGTAGACGATCGACGGGATGCCCGCGAGGTTGCTGACACTGATCTCAATGAGGGCGGTTACCCAGTTCTTCGGCGCGTACTCCTCGAGATAAAGCCCGGCAGCGACATCGAGCGGGATCGCCAACACCGCGGTCACCAGCATGACCAGTGACGTGCCGACCCAGGCCGAGAGCATGCCGGCTTCCGACGGTTTGCGCGACGGGAAATTCGTGAAAAAATCGTAGTCGATGCGACCGAGCCCGTCCGCCGCCAAGTCGGCGAGTAGCGTGAACAGCAAGCCGAGAGCGATGATAAAGGCGATCACACCGCCGGCGGCGAATACGATGTCGATCCTCCGATTGCGCCCGATGGCGCGCCGGACATCGTCGTCAACGAACGGGGCGACGTTGAACAACAGCGTGATCACGAACAGCGCCAGACCGACCGCGAAGATGCTCTGGTATTTGATGCTGCCGTGCGGCAGGTCGCCCAGGCTCATCTGCACGATGTAGGCGGTGATGGTCGCGACGTCTTCGAGCGGGTTGGCCGTAAGGTTCGGGTTCTGGCCCGCGGTAATGGCGAGGACCATGGTTTCCTCGATGCCCCGCGACATGCCCAAAAGGTAGGCGGCGATGATGCCGGAGAGCGTTCCGGGCACAACCACGCGCAGGGCAACCTGCCAGCGTGTCATCCCGAGCGCGTAGCCGCCCTCTCTCAGCGATGCCAGTACGGCACGCATCACGTCCTCGCTGATGGACACGACGGTAGGCAGAATCATGATGCCGAGCACGATGCCGAGCACATGCCCGGCACCAGCAGGTTGAGACCTCCCAATTTGGGGATCAGGGTTTTAAACAGCGGCGTGAGGAAAAGCACTCCATCAGGGAGTAAAACCAGACGCAAACTTCCCGAAAATAACTATAAACCTTGTAGGTACCTCCAATGTCAAGCGCGATAAGGCCAATTATTCCCGAATCTTGCTGTCAGTGAGGTAACCCGGGAAAACTGGCACCTCCACTCTGGTAAAGACGGTAGAATGCGAACCGTTAGGGATCATATGAACAGGCTCATTATTTGTAATAGTCGCTCGACGCGCTTTTCCTGGGATACCTGCGGCTCATATCGTTCGAGCGCACCGATAATCGCCGACCTGCAGGTTCTGCGCCGCTGCACGAAGGCAAGCCCTTGTTCATTTAGCCCCTCGATCCCGATTTCCCTGCTCAGTCTCAGTGCCAACGCCTTGATGCGTCGCTCTATGGCTGTGCGCGTTACCCCATGGTGCGTCCACGTCCCGCCTTTCCCCCTGTTTCCGAATGCTCAGTCAGCCGCTTAAGAGAACGTGACCGAGGTCAGCCGGATATGGCATCTCAGATTCCATAAATACAACTGCTAAGCCGTCGTCATGCTGCCCAAGACTATTCCGATGTCCGAACTCGACAAGATTCGCGTCGCACCTGAGCTATGTGGGCTTCGCCGAATTTTAGCGCAAGTCCCCGCGTGTATTTTTCCGCACAGTCACCCACACATAAAACATCGGCAGATAAAACAGGCTCAAGAAGGTGCCGATCAACAGACCACCGATGGCGGCATCAGCCAGTGGTGACAAGCGCTCCAAACCAATAGCACGTTGCATGGCGATCGGCACCATGCCGGCGATGGTCGCAAACGCAGTCATTAGAATGGGGCGATAGCGCAGGCGGATCGAACCTTCGGCAGCACTATAGGCATCCTGTCCTTCGCGCGTGCGCGCCTGAATGAAGTCCACCATCAGGATCGAGTTCTTGATGATGATGGAAAACAGCAGGACGATGCCGAGAATGGCAGGCAACGCCATGGCCTTGCCAAAGGCGAGCAGCCCCCAGATTGCGCCAATCGCCGACAGTGGCAGGATGAGGATGGACAGCACCGCCAGCCCGACACTGCGATAGGCTGGCACCAGCACGCCGAACAGCACCATCATGCCCATTCCCAACCCCAGCACCATCAGTTTGCTCGACTCCTGCGCGCTGGCGAAGTCGCCATAATCCGCAACACTGACACCGGGCGGCAATACTTTGACTACCGCTGCCATCGCATCGGTACTCAGAAAGCTGACCGGCCTGTTGTTACGGAAGCCATATAGATCCAGGCTGTAGCGAATGCCGTCTGTAGTAAGCACGGCGGTGCTCGACTGCAACACCAGATGCGCCACCTCGGCGAGCGTCGTGTCGTGTCCATCGGCCAGATGAATGGGCAGATTCATCAGCGCCTGCGCATTGCTGCGATAGGGCGTGTCGAAATACAGACGCACCGGAATGCTACTCATGCTCGGCAAGCGGCTGAACGCGGCCACCGGCAAGCCTTTCAACGGTAGTTGCGCAGTAAACTGATCGGGTGTCAGACCCAGTGTGCGCAGCTTGGCGTCGTCGAGTACCAGCACCGCTTCCTCGCTGTTGCGGTCCCAAGTGGAGGAGATGGAGGTCAAACCAGGCACGCTGAGCATGGCCGCGCGCGCCTTGTCCGCTGCTGCGGGCAGTAATTGCCAGTCCTCTGCACTGAGGCGAATATCCACTGGCGCCTTGATACTTGACAGCGCAGTGGCACCGGAGTCGTAGGTATCATTGGTCACCACGCCAGGAATCGCAGCAATCTGTTGGCGTAGCGCGGCCTCGATCTGCCAGCTGGTCTGCTTGCGCTGCAAACGATCGACATAAGTCAGGGTGTAGATCACCTCAGCCGGTAATTGACCCGAGCCGAGCGAGAGCACGCCGGGCTCCGAGCCGTATGCCGCATCCCAACGCACCAATTGCGGGTTTTGATCGAGCCTGTGCTCGAATGCCATGAGGCGTGCCTCAGCCTCGTGCACGGTGACGTTGCCACCAAACTTGACGTGTACCCGTACGATGCCGGTATCCATCGGCGGCAGCGCCTCGCGGCCAATCAACGGCAGTACGGTGAGCGCGCTGAACACCAGCAAGAGAGGCGCCGGCAGCAAGAAAATCACGCGCCGCAGGGTACGTCCGCCAAAGGCGAAGCGTAGCAACCCGGTGTAGAGCGTTGCTCCCGATCCTATGTAGCGTTGATATCCGCGTTCGATGACCTGTTCCCAGCGCGCTTTGGGGGGCAGGCCGTTGCGGTACCAGAACAGGGAAATGCGCGGAATCAGCGTAACTGCCAGGAAATACGACACGAACACAGCAATCAGCACTGGATACACCAGATGACTGAACACCTGCTGCGGAAAGCCGCCAACCAGCATCAGCGGTGCGATCACCACGGCAGTGGCAATCGTACCGATGAATACAGGAAACAGCACTTCCTGGGTGCCGGTGCGGATGGCAGTCTGTACATCCTCGTGCAACTCGCCCAGATGGCGCTCGATATTTTCCAGCACCACCACGGCATCATCCACCAGCATTCCCAGCGCCAGAATGATGCCGGTCATGACCAGCACGTTGAGCTCCTTGCCGGTGAGCCAGAGCACCGCCAGCGTGAGCAGGAATACCAGCGGAATACTGAATAGCGCAGTGGCTACCGCACGCCAGTTAGCGAGGAACAGCAGCATCACCAGCGCGACAAATATCACCGCGTCGCGCAGGGCGTCGATCATGTTGCTGTTGGAGGTCTCAATCAGCGGCTCCTGGGTATCGGCGACGCTGAACTGGATGTTGGGAAAGCGCGCCTCCAGAGATGGCAGAATGTGTTGGGCAGCGTCAATGGCGGACTGCACACTGCCGCCGGGCGCGCGCTGGATGGCAACCGCAATCGCCGCGCCCGCCTTGCTGTGGAAAGCAGAAAAACGCTCAGCCGAAGTCAGGCTAACGCCGGCCACGTCGCCCAGTGTCAGCCCGCTACTCAGCGGCAGTGCGCGTAGCGTATCCACACTGACCCGTTCGCCATACACCGTCAGGGTATGAAAAGCGCCGCCACCTTGCGCAACCCCCACTGGGTAATCGCGGTCAATGCGGGCAATCAGGCCCTGCAGCGTGGCCGCATCGATATGGTAACGAGCCAGCTTCATTGGATCGAAATCCACCCGCACCGCAGGCTGATGGCCGCCGAAGATCTCCACATTGGCAATATTGGGCTGGGTGAGAAAAGCGGTGCGGATATCGTTCTCGGCCAGCAACCGCACCTGCTCCGGCATCAGCCCGCTGCCCGCCTTGGGTGTCAATGCCAGTGTGAGCACCGGGTTGATGAAAGCGCCCACCGCATATTCGCTTGATGCGCTGGCCTCCGGTGGCATCGCTGCACGCGCCTGGGTCAGCGCGTTGCTCACATCCAGCAGGGCACTGTCCAGTCCCTTGTTGTACTCAAACTCGGCGGTGACTATCGACACCTCGTTCTTGTTGATACTCTGCACATCACGTACACCCGACAGCGTATAGAGCTGCTGTTCGATCGGCCGCGTCACGCGCTGCGCCACGGTCAGCGCCGCCGCCCCCGGCAACTGGGTGATCACCGTCACCGAGGGCCGGTCAACATCCGGATACATGTTGCGCGGCATGTTCAGATAGCCGATCACTCCGAGCAGCGAGCTGATCAGCAAAATCACGCCCAGCAGCAACGGGCGCTTGTAGAAGAACTCGAACATGGATCAGCTTCTCCCGGCGATGCGATAGGGTGTGCCGCCCGCCAGGCGAGTGAGCACGTCGGGACTGGCGCAAGCAATCTGCGCACCGACCAGTCCCGCCGGCTGTGCTGCCGCGCCCTCGATACCACTGGCTAATAACTCCACGCGCTGCGCATGCGCCGGGCCACGGCCATCGACTGGTAGACGGATCACCGAGGCATAGTGACCATCATTGCTCAACATGCATTGCCCCGGCAGGAATACGCCAGCGCCAGAAAAAGTGAGCAGATCAACCGCGACTTTGGCGCCCGGCATCAGCCCGTCCACGCGCGCCTCCCAGCGCCGCTGCCCTTGCGCGGTGGCCTCAGGCCAAGGGCGCACCGGATAATCACGACCACCCAGCCGCAGCGCAACCAGTGAGGCGCTGTCGGCCGTATCCACCAGCACACGCTGCTGACCAAGCGCGACGATACGCAACAGCGGTCGGCCAGGCGTGGCTAGATCGCCGGGCTGTACCAGACGCGCCGCGACCACGCCATCGAATGGCGCACGCATCGCGGCATATGCCAGATTCGCCTGCGCAGCAATTTCAGCGGACCTGGCCGCTGCTTTTACCTTGTCATACCCATCCAGCGCAGCTTGCGCGCCTTGTAGCCGTGCTTGTGCCGCTGCCGTAGTTGCCTGTTCCGACTGCAATACCTGTAATGCAATACCCTGAATTTTGTATAGCGCTTGCGCCCGTTCCAGCCGCTGCTGTGCGGCGTTGGTGTCAGCCTGGGCAGCCGCGAGTGCACTTTGCAGTATGCCGGCATCAAGCTCGACCCTCGCCAGATCAGATTGGCTCTTGAGCAGGCTGGCGTGCGCGTCTGCCGTGTCAATTTCGACCAGTACCTCGCCGCGCTTAAAGCTTGCTGCCTCAAACAGCGGCATACGCTTCACATAGCCGGAAACCCGGCTGGCGAGCACCGCTTGCTGCACCGCCTGCACGTCTGCCACCGCAGGACGGGTGAGGCGCACATCACTCAACGCCAAGGTGCTGGCATCAATCACACTCGCCCAGTTTTGCGGACGCTTGGCCGTAGCCAATGATTTGTGCTGGCTGCGTACCAGCATCACCCCGCCCAGCACCAGAACGGCCACCACCGCGCCCGTAATCCATAGCGTTTTTTTATTCATTGTTTTGTGTCCCATGCTTGTATGTAGATGCCCGGGGCAGTTCCTTGCAGCACCTGGATTGACGACCAGGCCAGTGCCGCCTGCGCCTCGGCATCCGCCAATTGAAATTGCGCATCCAGGCGGTCGCGCTCCTGGCGCAACAAATCTTCCATCGTACTAGCACCTAGGCGCCATTTTTCACGCTCAATCGTCACCACCTGGGTGCGGTGTTCGACTTCGGTGGTAAGCGCCTGGGCGTTTGCCAGCGCCGCCTGATAACCTGCTTCCAGCGCGGTGATTTGTGCCACGCTGTCGTTCTGTGCCGCCCGCACCTGATCGGCCGCGGCCTGGGCACGCGCAGCTGCCGCCGACTCGCTGCGAAAAGCTGCTGCATCCAGCGGCAGCGTCATGTTGACGCCAACGGACCATGCATCACGATTCACATCAGCGCCGCTGTATTGCGCATACTGCGCATTAACGGCAAAGGCAGGCAGCAGACTGCGCTTGGCATTATCGGCCGCCGCGTCAGCTGCTTTTGATTGGACACGCGCGAACGCAACCGGCAAACTCGCCTGCGCCTCTGCCTGGAGCAGGTGCGGGATGACCATCGCCGCCGCCAATGCAGCTGTGCTGGTGCCGGCGGCGGCCTGCAACGAAGCCAATGCCGCCCGCCGATTACCATCTAGCACGGTTTGCTGCGCATTCAGCCGCGCCAGATCGCTTTGCACCAGGCTCAGATCAAGCCCAGCCGCACTGCCGAGCTTGACCTCAGCACGTATGCGCCTGGCGTTGGCGTCCATCTGGTGCTTCTGGGTAGCCAACGCGGCTACCTGCTGCGCCAGCGCCTGCAGCCGCACATAGACAGACAAGGTCTGGTGCAGCCGCAGTAGGATTTCCTGGCGTGCCAAAAGCTCGGCTGATTGCCGACCTGCGCGTGCCTGGGCACGCTCGGCAGCAATCACGCCAAACACATCCACCGGCAAAGTATAAGTAACCCCGTACTGATTGATGTCCTGCGCTACAGGGACTGGAAGCAGCGTGACACCAGGGGTGAAAATACCCACTACACGCGCATCCTCAAAACGCGTCCGGCTTGCAAACAAACTTGCATGGCCGAAATAGCGCAAGTCAGCCGCACCCACGTCATGACGCGCCGCCCCTGCTTGCCCAGTTCGCGCCGCAATAGACGGGTTATCCAGGGTGCGCTGCAGAAGATCGGTCAACTCGCTCGCTCCAGACGTACTGGTGAGACCAAAACCCAGCAACCCCGCCGCCAGCAGCGCATGCAGCTGAGAGAACCTGTGCATCGGATCGCCCTTCATGCTGTCTTTACGCTGGAGGCATTCACCGCAAAAACTGAATCGCTTTCTCGATGCACTTGTTTTTCTGCTTCGGTAAAATAGTTGGAATCGCCGTGTACCATTACAAGATTGGCGCTCTGCTGGTCGTCGTTCTATCGGACACGATCCAGTACCTTTCGCAGCGCGATCGGCGACAGCGCGCCCTGGATCACCATGGCTTCACCGGATTTCGCATGAAACAGCATGGTGGGCACAACCGGGATCCCAACCTGATTCAGGAGTGCCTCATTCGCGCGCAAGCGCGCCTCGGTGCCGCCGGTCGGTATATCTTCGGCAATGCTGCCTGCGTATGACCCCGTGTTGTAATGCGCTTCGTTGTAATCGAGCGCAGCCTTTGGGTCCTTTGCTTGCATGATCGCCGCCGCCTTGCCGAGACTCGTAGCATCCAACATAGCCACAGGAATCCACCGCAGTTGCAGGCCGTAGGGCACAATCAAGGGTTGCAAGTTCTTGTACAGCAGCGGGCAGTATGTACAGTTTGGATCGAAGAAGACGTACAGTTCATGGCGCCCTTGACCCTGCGTAATCCACGTTGCCTTCGGTGCAGCGGCAAGTGCGGTTTCGATGCGGGATTTTTGTTTGTCGTTGGTAGCCAAAGCCGCTCCGCTGTCGGTGAGGCCGAACCACAGGCCGAGCATCAAGAGGCTTGTCACCATCTGTTTTATATTTAATCGCATGGAAAGTTTCCTCAATATAATCGCCTAATCGCCAGCCGAATGTGCTCTTTGTCCAAACCTACCTGGCATCAAACCGCAGTTTCCTTCTCGACCTTATGGCCGCCAATATCGATAACCTTTCATTTGCAGGCTTACCATCTCCGGTGCCCCGGCGGGTACAAATTCTACTTCGATAGGAAAGTCGGCGTCGGAAAATCCATGACCGCGCATGCTTATGCGACACGCCTTGAAACGGACTCCCTCGCGTGACAGGGCCGCGACCAGCGTTGCGGTGTCATTGTTGTCAGAAAGCAGAGAAGCGATGCCTGATTCATAAGCGACTACTTCAATTTTTACCTTCTGCGGGCCAAGGTCTTGCATGACTTTTTGAATTTGCAAAAACGCCCGGCGCTGTGCATCTGAGTCGTCCGCGGTCATTTGCATGACAAACGGAATGGGGCCAGTATCGGCAGCTTGAGCATGCAAGCTCACACCAAGCGAAACAAACAGTACTAGACAGAAACGTAACAAAACAAGCATGGTTTACTCCAGTTTAATAATCATTACGCGTCCGAAGCTGTGCGCTATGCTGCCAACTCTGGAATAATGTAAAAATAGGCATTGAGCATGTACAAGCCCGACAAAATAAGCAGCAGCGCCCCGATAATTTCAAATATTCGTTGTGAATGCCTGAGGGATTTCAAGCTTTCCAGCCAACCGATTGCCCATGCGCCGAGGATGATGGGCACTGAACGCCCCAGGGCAAACGCCAGCAGCAAGGTTGCGCCAAACAGCGGAGAACCAATCCCCGTCGCGACGCCCAGCAAGATGACGAGAGCGGGCGTGCAAAAGGGGCATATCGCCACCGAAAATGGAATCCCCAATGCAAACGCTCCCCAGCCACTCGTGGCACGCTTGGCCCGGAAGGTGATGGCAGGAAGGGGGAGCTTGATCCATCCTGGCCACATCAAACCCAGCACGATCAGCAGAGGACCCAGTACCAGGCCCCACTCACGCCCCATGAGCTTTTGCACCCATAGTCCGCCGAACCCGGCGATGAATCCCATGAGCGCATGCGTTACGATCAGGCCGAGAATGAACATGCCACCAAACAGGACGGCTTTTTTTGTCTCATGCGCCTTGGTGACGTAGGCGAGCGACACAGGGATCGCCGCCAGCGCGACCGGGTTGAAGCTGAAGATGAACCCCGCCGTGAAACCCACGCCGAGCGAGGCCAAGCTGGCCTGTTCCAGCGTGCTGCGCAATGTTTCTAAATCCATATCAAACTCCTGTTTTCCAAATCAGAAACGCACTGCCCCATAACAACAAGGTGGTGACGTAAGGGCTCAGGTTGGCGGCTTTGCTGAGAAAGGCCCGATGTGCCGCATCGAGTTCGTGCGTGCTATCCCAGAGCGTGGGCAGCGTGAACATGACTGCAAACACCAGCCCTGCCAACACTGCGGCGTCGGGTCGTTGCGTTAACGCGGACAGGATGCCGACGATGAGCACCAGCGGCAGCGTGCAGGCCGGTAAGGTCAGGCCCAGCTTGAATCCCTGAGACAAGTCATCATGCCGGGGAAGCAGGCGGTAAAACTCGAGATGCGGAACGGGCAGATAAATCTTGCGGGTGATCAGATAGATAAGGCCAATCACGCTGAGCATCAGCATCGCCGTATTTGCAGAAATCTCTGCCAATCCGATCGCGGCAGCGGCGCTAAATACCACCACCAGCAACAGTGCCCGGGACAGCGTAAGCTGAACCAGCGCCAGCCATCGCTGCTTCACCGAATCGTGACTGGCGCGTACCGCAAACAAGGTGTGCGTGGCAATGGTGCAAGGCTCGAAAAATGACAAAAAACCCAACACCGCGGCGGTAATTAACAATATCATACTCATCGTACCCTCCTATCATTCGTTCGGCTGTTAAGGGCTAAGCAATGTAGCGCTTGTTCATACCAGCCGTTTGCTGAGTTCCGTTCGCAATTTGTCGGAGCTGGGTAGCGACGAAAACACCAGCTTGCCATCAATCGCGATCGCGGGCGACGACATCACTCCCAGCTCCACGGCATAATCCATTTCCTCCAGAATGTTCACGTCGCGCCAAGTGATCCTGCCTTGTCCCATTTCTTCTACAATGGTCTTAAGCATACTTTTGGCCTGGGTGCACTTGCCGCAGCCCGGTGATGAAAATACTTCCACTTTAATCATTTCGATCTCCTTTCGATTGTTTCTCCATGCTGCTCTCCAGCGCCGCGAGAATCGGGCATTCCTGCAGCGGCTTGGTTTCATCATCGCAAATCATGATGAGCTCGCTGAGCGCCTGCGACATGACCCGTAGCGCTTTTATCTTGTGTTCCAGATGCAATTTTTTCCCGATGGCAACACTGCGCACGTCCTTGCAACAGGCGGCATCGCTACGCTTCAAAGCCAACAACTCACGGATTTCCGCCAAGCTGAAACCACAATGCTGCGCTTGTTTGATAAAACGCAGGCGCCGAATAGCCGCGTCATCGTACAATCGGTATCCGGCGTCGGTTTTCCTGGCCGGCGCAAGCAATCCTTCCTTCTCGTAGTAGCGGATGGTATCGGTTGTCACGTCAACGCGTAGCGCAAGCTTTCCTATCGTAAGCACGGTTCTCTCCTCCATCATTTTCACATTGTAGACCTTGGAGTTAAGACCAATGTCAAGGAGAAAGATTGCTGGCTAAACATCAAAAAAATCTACCAGTGTGAGATCAGTGACTCGACGCCTCAAAGCAGACCCCAGATCGAAGCCGGGCTCCGCAGCCAATGCCAACTCACAGGCTTCGCCAAAGCTACAGCCGTCTGCGAGCGTACTCAGAAAATACCATTCGCCCGAAGTCAGGACATTGAGCTCCATTACGCGCCCGGAGCGTTTTACCAGCAACCTAACCTCGCCTATGGCCAGATCCACCGTTTGATCACCGCTGTAGCCAGGTTGATTAACCTCCCAGATACGATGTATGGGAAAAAGGGATGCCATCAATCTCGTCGCCGGATGCAGCCTGAATTTCAGATCGCCATATCGCTCGGGTGGGAGCGCCTGCAATTGTTCAAGCGGTAACGGTCCATGATCAGCCCCATGGAACACCTCGTGGCATGCCCATTCCAGATGCGCCACGTCGGGCAAATAGCTTAGCTCGGCGGCAGGTGGAAAATTGGCCAGAAATCCAGCGAACTGCCGGCCATAATGATGCAGGTTACCGCTTTGCGACGGGTAGTGAGAAATATATTCCGCCGCGGCAAATTTGAAAAAGCCTTCCCCGACCAACTGCTGAACCACGGGGTAAACCGCCTGTAACGTCTCGGTGAGCCGACCGAACACATTGTTGCGATAGATGGCGAGGCGGCGCCCGCTGCTTAATCCGTCCACGGCCACCTCTTGCGCGAAGTCGCTTGCCTCTTGGCCGAATATGGCTTCTGCAAAACCGAGTTGCAGTTCACGCAGGGAGCGCACGGTTTTCCTCCAGAATGACATCAGCCTTACGCGCTTCTTCCAGCAGCACCGTAAGTTCGGGGATATCGGTATCCCACTCGATCAGTGTTGGGACGTTGCCGAAGCGCTTTAGCGCTTCCCGGTAAATCACCCAGACCGCATCACAAACCGGTTTGCCGTGGGTGTCGATAAGGCAGTCTCCGTTACTATCGAACCCTGCCAGGTGGATTTCCTGCACCGCCTCTACCGGAATCGCCTGGAAATAGACGAGAGGGTCGAACGAGCAGTTGACGGCATTGACGTAGATGTTGTTGACGTCCAGCAGAATGCCGCAGCCGGTTGCCTGCGCCACTGCGGCGACGAATTCCCATTCCGGAATGGTCGACTGCGCAAATTGCAGATAGCTGGACACGTTCTCAATCAAAATTTGCCGGCCCAGGAAATCCTGCGTCCGGCAAATCTGCTCGCACATGTGACGCAGTGCCTCTTCCGTGTAGGGCAGGGGTAGCAAATCGTTCAGGTAGTGCCCGCCGACCGAACCCCAACACAAGTGCTCCGAAACCAATCCCGGCTGATAGCGCGCGATCAGCGCCTTGAGCTTGCCCAAATGCGCGTAGTCCAGCGCGTCCGTCGAACCGAGCGACAAACCCACGCCGTGTAGACTGAGGGGATATCGGGCGCGGAGTTGTTCGAGAAAGTAATGGGGTTGGCCGCCGGCACCAAAGTAGTTTTCGCTGTGCACCTCCAGCCAACCGATACTGGGCCGAGTTTCCAGCACATCCAGGTAATGCTGCGCGCGCAGCCCAATTCCTGCCCGTGCGGGAATTTCGCCTACAAGGAAACAGCCACTTACCATTTTCACTTCTTACTCAGCGTCCCGTCCACTATTTTTTTGCAAGTTCCAACGGGTACATAAAGGTAATCGTCCTTGTCACCGTCTTTTTGGACTTGCCCGGCACATGAATGTTTTCTGGTAGCACAATCATTCATACCAGCTTTGGCGATTCCGTAACATTCTTCCATGCCTTTTGGTGCACCCGCCACAGCTTGTTCAGTGGTGGCGGTTACCCCCACCGTAAACAAACCCGCGATCGCGGACCGCAAAATAATATCTTTCTTCATGATGTCTCCTATGTAGATTAACGGTGTCATAACGAATGGCTCATTGCATCGAATCTCTGGCAATTCCACTCCGTCAGAGAGTAAAACCAGACGCAAATTTTTACAAAAAAATAATTATAAACCTTGGAGGTAGCTCTAATGTCAAGCACGATAAGGCCAGTCATTCCCGAACCTTGCCGTCAGTGAAGGGTAACCTGGAAAAACTGCGCGCCTTCGCTCTGGTAAAGACGGTGGAATGCGAACCTTTAGGGTTCATCTGAACAGGCCCATTTTTAACCAGCCGATGGGAGCTGAAATGGATATAGGCGAAGAAATGTGCTAGACACGGGTAAAAATCTCTTGCCGGACTGCCCCCACCGGGCGTTTTGGTGCCCGGAAGTGGCTTTTCTTTCGATCAGGGACGCACCTCTCCCGTCATCAACAATATTCGCCTCGCCCGAAACAGGTTTGACAGAGCAAATAGCGTGACCGCGCCATGTCCAACACTTTCGCTGTGGCGCCCACCATCGTGTGCACAAGCCCGGATTCGGCATCTACCCCAATGCCGTCAATGGAGCTTGATCAATCCCACATAATGCTTCCCCGTAGTTTTGTGCTTTTTTGTTTCCAGTATTGGTCCAGCAAAAGCGCGCGGAATCGGAGGCACGGGTATAGGTAAAGTGCGGATCGATCTTAAGATCCTCGGCCCGATAATAACTTGCCGCTCTGGCGGTATTGGCATCGCCGCGTATAACTGCGGCATTAACAGGAAGCTATGCGCCATTACCCATTTCGCTGCCTTGGCAGAACTGCAGTTTTATATCGCGACACGAGACTTGCAAAGCATAAATGGAACCCTGGCGGTAAGCTGCAGTTGGTTCAGATGGGTGATGAAGTCACCCGCATGAGGCGCATAGGGCACAAATATGAACAGGGCGCCACCTTTGCTGTCAGGCGTGGTGCTGACGGGGCGCAACTCACCTTCTGCGAAGATCAGCCGTTGCGCAGATGGTCACAAATTTATTCGGAATCTCCTGCGACATTTGCGGATATGTCTAACTTTTTCATCTTCTCCCAGAGATTTTTGCGGCTGATACCAAGATGTTGTGCTGTCTGCCCCATGTGCCAGTTATGGCGCGTTATGGCCTGGAGAATAAAACTTCGTTCGCAGGTGTGAAGAAATCCGGATAAGCTATCCGATGCGCACAACAAACTTTGAGTTTGTTGTGCGCTTTGATCGAACAAGGCATGGGACTCTAGCTCGCCGCCTTCGCTTAAAATACAAGCCCGTTCTATAGCATTCCGAAGCTCTCGCACATTACCGGGCCAAGGGTGGCTCAACATGAGCTGTTCTATTTCAGCTGTTATCAGCTTCCGACACTCACACGCTTGGGATGCATATTCCTCAAGAAAGCGTTGTGCAAGCCAAAGTATATCCTCTTTTCTTTCGCGTAACGGTGGGATTCTTAGATGGATTAAATGGATCCGATAAAACAGATCTTCCCTGAATGTTCCTTGTTCAACCATGGTCTTCAAGTCTTGATGCGTGGCGCATATCAGATGGATATCCACCGGAATCTCCTCTTCTCCGCCGATCCGGGTTACGCGTTGTTCCTGGAGTGCACGCAGCAGTTTTACTTGCATTGCTTTCGGCATATCTCCGATTTCGTCCAGGAAGAGCGTTCCCTTGTGGGCTTGTTCGAATAAGCCCTTCTTGTTGCGGAAGGCCCCCGTGAAGGCACCTTTTTCGAAGCCAAAAAGCTCCGCCTCAAGCAGATTTTCGGGGAGTGCGCCGCAATTGACAGCGACGAAAGGATGCTCCGCCCGCTTGGGGTTAAGACGGTGAATCTCTCGTGCGACGACTTCCTTGCCGACGCCGGACTCCCCGGTGATCAATATGCGATTTGCCTGTTTAGCCAGGCGAGGTAGTGTTTCTGTGATTTTGCGCATTGTTGACGAGATGCCGAGTATGGGCGCAATTTCAGGGACGAAATTTTGATTCGGATGGCTGGAAAGGGATTGTAATTTTTCGATCAATTCATCCAAGTCGAAAGGTTTGGTGATGTAGTCGGTAGCGCCGAGCTTGAGCAGACTGACTGCTCTATCAACTGTACCGTAGGCAGTGATGAACAGCCAAGGTGGCAGAAAGGGCTCTCGAGCGATGAGCTGCTTAAACAACTCTTCGCCATTCATATCTGGCAAACGAATATCGCTGATGATTACCGTGTAATGTTTGCGGCCGATTTGTTCCATTGCCCCCTTGGCGGTTGCAAAGCAATCGCACTCGAACCCTTCCAGCTCAAATCTATCGCGTAGAGATTCCCGCATGATTTCATCGTCTTCTATCACGCAAAACCGTTGATTCTGGAGCATTGCGCTAACTCCTGTTGTACCATTCATTTCAACTTTACCATCGTCATAAGTATACACGGATATAATTTTGGCACTTCGATATCAACGCGGTTAGACTGCTTAGGGTGAGCTCCTCTTTGTTATTCAATTGGTAAGGTAATCGTAAAAGTAGTTTGATCCGGCTGGCTTTCCACCTCGATCTGACCATTCATTTGCTGCACTAGTTGATAAGTGATCCATAGCCCCAGTCCGTGTCCTTCAGAGCCAGAACCTGAGAACGGCTCGAACAGATGTTCCATCTTTTCTGGTTTGATGTAGTCGCCATCATTTTTGACCGCTAGCTTAAATTTATCTAGTTCTTTGGTGATTTGGCAATCCAGGTGTCCATGTTCTCGCGTCGCCTTAACGGCGTTCAGCAATAGGTTCAGGAGGATCTGCCTTACTTGGGTAGAAGGGAGGGGTAATGGCTCATCAATTTCATTGCGCCAGTTAAGCGAGATTTGCTTCTTATTCACATCTTCCATAATCAAGGTACGTGCGTCTTCAATGTCTTGAGGGGTCAGGGCATGGTTTTCAAGTTTGGCTTCAATCAGTAAAGCCGCGACAGTTTGTTTGATCTGTAGCAATCCCCGCCCAATCAGCGAAATGGTCTTGCTAGTTAGCAAGTCTGGATTTCCGTGCCGGTTGAAAGTGTTGATGGCGTTGAGCATGCCACCAAGAGGGTTGTTAATCTCATGCGCAATACCGGCCGTGAGGCGACCAATGGCGGCAAGCCGTTCCGAGGCAAGCATCCGGCGTTCCAATACCTGTTTTTCTCTGAGTTCATTTAACATGATCTTGAAACGGCCGCCTAAAAAACCGATTTCGTCTCGGCTGAAGTGCAAGTCGCATTGGATATCGGCGGGCAACTCGTGGCCGATTCTCCCCATACACTCGGCTAAGTGGATCAAGGGTTTAGTCATGCGCTTGCCTAAATACCAGCCGAATGGTAGAAGGATCGCGATAACTGCAAACGTGACAATGGCGACCTGCTCGACGGTATGGTAGAAACGTTGCAACAATATTGATTTTGAATAACTCAAAATTAACGTGCCCAAGGGGGTTTTGTCGTCAGCGAGGATGGGGATAACCATAAAAATTTGGTGCGGGTCGACGTTTTCTATCGTAAAAGGTTTCTCGCTGCGGGCGGCGATCCGATGCTCCAATACGGCGTACTCGGATTTGGTTTCGGAAAGTTTGCCGAGTACGGGAAATTGAGAAGGATTAGTGGAAACGTAAATTCGATTTTGTGCATCCAAAACTATGGCGAGTCGGGTAGGAGACTCCGCTTCGTTAGCTTGATCGAATGGGATATTTATCGTTTCGTAGGCTTGCCAGAGATCGTCGTGTAATAAAAACGGTCTGATTGTGCGCGCAAGCACCTTACCAAGATTAAGTGCGTTCCAGATAAGATCCTTTTGTGTGTCCTGATAAGCCTGCACGATCAGGGTCGCTGACACAATCGATGCGGTGAACAAAATCACCATGCTCAGGCTCAACGGCGTTTTGTACCGGTAACTCAAATTATTAAACATGGCCTAATCTACGCCTACGAATTGCATGTTGCGTTTAATGTCGTCAAAAATATGGTCATTTCCTTGTTCAAATCCGTCCAGATTAAGTTGCTTAAGCAATGCACGTCCTGCCGGATCTTCTTTCATACCGATTAATATTTCCTGTACAGCACTATACTCAGATGGGTCTACGTTTTTATAAGCAACAATTGGAGGAAAACCGTATTCTGCTGATTTCTCCACAATCCGGGTCCGTGCCGTGAGATCGGGATGAGTTACATTCAGCGTCTCCCAGACATATCCATCCACGGATCCTCCTTGAGCTAATTTTATAGCTACCGCCTCAACGACCTTGCGGTGTGCCAAGGTAAAAAAAGACTTGCGGAAGAAATTCGCAGGAACGTATCCGTTGCGCTTGATTTCAGCCTGCGCGACAAGCCAGCCCGAATTGGAGAGCGGGTCGGAAAAGGCGTAAATCTTATCTTTCAAATCCATAAGGCTGTGTGTAACAGCGTCGGTTTGCGGCACGATCACGTAGGCTCGGTATAGGGGTTTACCCTGGAATATTGGAACCGCGACAAGCTTCATATAAGGCTTGAAGCGAGTGTAAGGATAGCCGCAAATCCAGGCAAAATCGAGTTTTCCCTTAATCACCAAGTCGGTAATTTCAGTATAGGTTTCGCGTTGGACAAAAACAACTGGCCGATTTAGTCGCACTTCTAAATAGTGCTGCCATTTGTTTAAAAACAATATCTGGTCGTCGAGGAAAACAGGGGTCGTGCCGAATAGGATGGGGCGTTCGGATTGGGCTCGTGCCTGGAAGCCTGGCATCGCTAACCCCGCAAGTGTTGCGGTTAGTGCGGAAAGGAAATGTCGTCTAAGCATGCTGAATGTGTAATTTTAATTGGTTAACGGCGAATCAAATCATAAATAAAATAAAAAAACAAGTCGGTTACCAATGGGTAATCCCGATTATTGAATTGTTACTGTTTAGTAATGGATTATTTGGTAAATCTAACTATAAAATAAATATATCATTATGTTTTTCAACATAATTTTAATTATGGCATGGTGTTTGCTGTGCAAGTAATCGATGTTGCTGGGTTTTTTAGTTTATCGTCACATCCAATCATTAAAAGGAGAAATATTCTATGAGCAGTTCGATATCGCGAAGAGGGTTTTTGAAGCTGGGCGGGGGCGCAGTAGCCGGCACCGGCATGGCTGTATCCGGTCTCGCCCAGGCCGGGTCAGCCGAAGCGGCTGAAGTTGGCCGCGTCAGTCTACCTTACAAGACCAAGGCGGTTGGCTTGGCCAGGAAGCTGCCGGTGAATGAGGCGGTAGCCTTCAGCTACCCCGATGCTTCCTCACCCTGTGCGCTCATCAAGACCGGCAAGGTGGTGGCCGGCGGCGTAGGTCCGGACGGCGACATTGTCGCCTATTCCACTCTGTGTACGCATATGGGCTGCCCAGTAAGTTATGACGGTCAGGCACGCACCTTTAAATGTCCCTGTCATTACAGCATGTTTGACCCCGAGAAAAACGGCCAGATGGTGTGCGGCCAAGCCACCGAAGAGTTGCCCCGCATCGTGCTCAAGTACGACGCCAAAACCGATGCTGTCTCGGCCGTGGGTGTCGAAGGGCTGATCTATGGCCGCCAAGCCAACATACTGTAAACCAGGAGGATAATAAAATGAGCATGATAAAAGACCGCGTGACGCTGCCCCCAGTCAACGCCCACAAAACTAATATGGTTTGCCACTTCTGCATTGTCGGCTGTGGCTACCACGTCTACAAATGGCCAGAGGGTCAAGAGGGCGGACGCGCATCCCACCAGAACGCCCTTGGCCTGGATTTCCGCAAACAGTTGCCGGCTTTTGCCACAGTGATGACCCCGGCCATGACCAATGTGATCACCGATGGTGACGGTACGCGCTACAACATCATGATCACGCCGGACAAACAATGCGTGGTAAACAAGGGTAATTCTTCCACACGCGGCGGCAAGATGGCCTCCTATATGTATACCGCGGATGGCATAACCCAGCAGCGGTTGACCGAACCGCGTCTGTATGCCGGCGACCAGTGGCTGGACACCACCTGGGATGAAGCGCTGGCTATCTACGGTGGCCTGGTGAAAAAAATCCTGGACAAGGATGGCCCGCGCCAGATTGCATTTTCCACCTTCGACCACGGCGGTGCCGGTGGCGGCTTTGAAAATACCTGGGGCAGCGGCAAACTAATGTTCAGTGCCATCCAGACTCCGGCGGTACGCATCCACAACCGCCCGTCCTACAACTCCGAATGCCACGCCACCCGTGACATGGGCATCATGGAGCTGAACAATTCCTATGAAGACGCCGAGGTGGCCGACTGTATCGTCTCCATTGGCAACAATCCTTATGAAGCCCAGACCAACTACTTCCTGGAACACTGGATGCCCAATCTCCAGGGCAGCACCGTGGATAAAAAGAAAAAATTATTTGGCAAAGAAGCTGTCGCAGAGGGCAAGTTTATCTTCGTTGATCCGCGTCGTACGCCTTCCATCGCAATATCGGAAACCGTGGCCAAGGATCGCGTCATGCAACTGGCCATTAACCCTGGGACCGACACTGCACTGTTCAACGGTCTATTTACCTACGTAATCGATCAGGGCTGGCATGACAAGGACTTTATTGCCAAGCGCACCAAGGGGTTCGATCAGGCAGTGCAAGCCAACCGCATGAGCTTGGATGAATGCAGCCAGGTCACCGGTGTGCCAGTGGCGCAACTCAAACAGGCTGCCCAATGGGCCTATGCGCCCAAATCAGATGGTACCCGTCCGCGCACCATGCATGCCTATGAAAAAGGTATCATCTGGGGCAACGATAATTACCGTATCCAGTCCGCCTTGCTCGATCTGGTGATTGCTACTCACAACGTTGGCGGTCGTCGCGGTACTGGCTGCGTGCGCATGGGCGGTCACCAGGAAGGATACGTCCGTCCGCCGCACCCCACCGGCGAGAAAATCTACATTGACCAGGAAATCATCAAAGGCAACTACAAAATGATGACCTGGTGGGGATGCAATAACTTCCAAACATCCCCCAACGCTCAGACTTTACGCGAAGTCGTCTTGCGTCGTTCGCAAATCGTCAAGGACGCCATGAGCAAAGCGCGCGGCGCCACACCCGCGCAAATGGTGGACATCATTTACGACGCCGTCACCAACAAGGGCGGCTTGTTTGTCACGACCATCAACCTCTATCCCACCAAGATGATGGAAGCCGCCCACCTGGCTCTACCTGCAGCGCATCCCGGCGAGATGAATCTGACCTCCATGAACGGCGAGCGCCGCCTGCGCCTGTCCGAGAAGTTCATGGCCGCGCCCGGCTCCGCCCTGCCTGACTGCCTCATTGCCGCGCACATCGCCAACGCCATCGGGGGTATGTACCAGAACGAAGGTAACAGTAAAATGGCAGAGCGCTTTGCCGGTTTCAACTGGAAAACCGAGGAAGATGCCTTCAACGATGGCTTCCGCCGCGCAGGGCAACCCGGTGCAGGCCCTATTGACAGCCAGGGCGGCGACACCGGCTACATGGCGACCTACGCTCTGCTCAGCAAGGCCGGCAACAACGGCGTACAGCTGCCGATTAAAAAAGTGGAAGGCGACAAGCTGGTCGGCACCGAAATGCTCTATACGGATAAATTCGGCACCGACGACGGCCTGGCGCACTTCCTGCCCGCACCGTGGAAAGGCTTGTTTCCATCGGTGCAGTCCCAGAAGGACAAGTACCGCTTCTGGATCAACAGTGGCCGTGCCAATGAAGTCTGGCAGACCGGCTACCACAACCAGTACGACGAATTCGTCAAGGGGCGTTATCCCATGGCCTATATCGAATTCAACCTCCAGGACGCCTTGGAACTGGGCGTTTCCGCCGGTGATGTGGTCGAGGTCTTTAACGACTATGGCTCCACCTATGCTATGGCTTATCCCGATGCCGATATCAAACCGGGGCAGACCTTCATGCTGATGGGCTACTTCAATGGCATCGAGGGCGATGTGGTGACGGAGGCGGTGGATCGCAACGTGGTACCCGACTACAAGCACACCTGGGCCAACATCCGCCGCGTCGGCCCCATGGCCCAGTACCAGAAAACCGTCAGCTTCAAGCGTCGGCGTTTTGATAATGCCTGAACTGCGGTGCAGAAATCTGAAGGAGCGTTCCGATCAAGCTCAGCTGGCTCTGCGTCTGCTGGGTGCTTGAAAGGAACAAAAATTTTAAGTTTAAGGGTAATTTTAAGGGTAATTTAGTTGAGATAACTCCGGTTTGCCGGAATTTGTTTGATTTTTAGATAAATGTTAATGGGAGAAAAGGCATGTCTAGTAACAAAAAAACTCGAATGTTTGGTATGAAGTCACTGGTAGTTGCAATGGCAGTGGGCACAGCATTTAGCACGACTGCGATGGCGCTGGATCTGTCTATCTACGGCGTGGGACACCTGTCCGCAGACGGTATAGACAACGGTGCCCAAAAAAGCGACTACATTCACAGCAATTCCTCTCGCCTTGGTTTCAAAGGTAGTCATGACCTCGGTGATGGGCTTTCCGTTCTTTTCCAATACGAATCAGGTGTAGATCTCACGGGTAAAGGCACGGGTGACGGCAACGGAGGCGCAAACTCCAACGGGCAGATTTTCACACGGGCTCGTGATTCGTACATAGGGGTAAAAGGGGGTTTTGGTACGGTTCTGCTGGGTCGTCTGCCTGCGCTTAACCAGTGGCTCTACGACTACAACCTGTTTGGCGATCAAGTGGGTGATCTGGGCAATATCTGGGGCGGCGACGGTCTGCCAGGCCGTGCCGATCATGCCGCGTATTACCGCACGCCCGACTTTGGTGGCTTTTCTCTTGGCTTGACTTATGTGCCGAATCAGGGTGTAAGCAATACCAACTCCTATATCGCTAAGGGCGATTATGCGAACGGTGGGCTCAAACTGGGTGGCGCCTACGGCAACTTTGGCAATGGCGGTGGAACCTTGTCCGACAGCAAAGTCAGTGCCATTACGGCGAGTTACGATTTCGGCGCTTTCAATCTGGGTGGCGGCTGGCAGCGTGAAACTGCCATTGGCGGAATATCGAACGCAGACCGCGACAAATACACGCTGGGCGCTGCGGCTAAAGTGGGCAGCAGCGGAACGGTTAAAGCGCAGTACGCCAGGGCGGGTGATTTGAGCGGAACGTCCAATACCAGCGCCAGCCAGTGGGCAGTCGGCTACGATCACGCCTGGGACAAAAACACCACGCTTTACGTCGCCTACGCCAGGACCAATAACGGCGCTGGCGCGTCATATAGCGCCTATGATTATGGCCATGGCGACCAAGGGGTTCCGGGGATCGCACCAGGAGGTGACCCCTCGGTCATCTCGTTGGGCGTCATCTACAAGTTTGACGCTGGACTGATTAAGCACTGATTGGAGTAAAAGCGTAAGGCTCGGGCGATTTGCTTAATATACAAGCACCGCTCGCAGCTTGGGGTATGAATACTGTCAACGCCAACTTAAAACTGATACAGTTTTAAGTTGGCGTTGACAGTATTCATACCCCAAATCTTTAACCTTAGGGTGAACTCAGACGCTTTTCGACAGACATCCTGGCGGGAGGCGTCACTTTTTAATTTTGAATGATATAGACGAAAGGAATAGCATGAAGGTATTGTTTGTGTTGGGTATTGTAGTGGCGTCATTGTTTGCAGAAGTGGTCTATGCCGCTGGTGATTTAACAGATGCGCAGGTTCAGGCGATGGCTCAAAAAAATGGCTGCATGGCGTGTCATGGTGTCGGCAACAAAATTGTCGGCCCCGCATATAAGGATGTGGCAGCCAAGTACAAAGGCGACAAAGGAGCCGAATCAAAATTAATTCAGAAAGTTAGAAATGGTGGTAGCGGCGTGTGGGGATCGATGGCGATGCCTGCACATCCTGAGATGAATAAGAAAGATATAAAAACGTTAGTTCGGTGGATTTTGACGCTCAGCTAGGAGCTTTGTCACGATGTAAAGCTTCGGCTTCTATAACAAGATATCAACGATGGTTTTTTAGCGGAGGCTGATCTATCAATGATTTTAAAGGGGTATGAGGGATGAGTAGAGTGCGCTGGATCTGCAATTCCAGATGCAACTTTTGATTCAGATATTTCTACTGATTCTTTTTACTGGGCTGTCGCTCTCAAAACGAGTGACGGTAACTGAGGAGTCAACTCCAGCAGGTTACTGGATCGTCGCTCTCAAAAGGAGTGGCGATCACTGAGGAGTCAACTCCAGCTGGCAGATTTCATCCGTGCCAGAGACACGTTCTTCTGATCGGTTGTTTGCCTGCTTTTATCTAGAGGCTGTAAATAAAACAGTGTGCAATTCTGTCCAGATTTCATAGCGAGTCTAAAATGCTTAGTTGCAGACGAAAACTCAACTGCTATTTGTGATATTTCAGTGGCTTTTGAGTTTTTGGGATAATTGACCGGTAGTTGGCAAGATTCGGTAAATAAATTTAATGCCTGAGTCAAATGTTCATATCGTCCCTTGGGAGGTTATTCAAATTGCAACTGTATAAAATTACCGCCGAGCGCAAACAGTCTGATAATTTGAACATTATTGAAGAAATTTCTGCTGATGTTGTGGTGTGGCGCCAGTTGATCGGCGGGTTGAAAAAGAGCGATAAAGTGATGGGAGGGCTAAGTTTGGTGCTGTGATGATTCCTCATCTGAGCCCCATTTACGACCAAGTTTAGGTACCTGACGAGTCGCTTGAAATATTGCTTTTACAGATCGAGCTTCGATTTCGATGTTACAAAGACTTTGGGCCTGACAAGTGAATTTGAGCGATGTTGCTGTGCCGTGCCAACGTATACGAGGTGCGAATCGAAATCTTGGCTGAACTGGGCTGGTACGAGGTGGCGGCTAGTAACTCCCATGCTAGCTCAAAACTGGGGGAAATATGATATTCAGAGATGATGTTCTCATCCGTTACGCGCGACAAATTTTACTTCCCGATGTCGGTGAAGCAGGACAGGAACGGCTGTCTAACGCTCGGGTTCTAATTGTAGGTGCGGGGGGGCTAGGCGTGCCGGTGGCCAGCTATCTGGGCGCAGCTGGCGTAGGTGTCATTGGTATCGCGGACGGCGATACTGTGGCGCTTTCCAATCTTCCGCGGCAAGTGGCTTATGCCGACAAGGATGTCGGAGCGCGTAAGACGGCGCAGCTTAAAGCGAACATTGTTGGCAATAATCCCCTCGTGGAAGTTGTCGAACACACCTATCTTACAGAGCAAAACGTGCGGAGCATTGTCGCAGATTACGATATCGTCGCCGACTGCAGCGACAATTTTCCTACCCGTTACCTGGTCAACGCTGCCTGCATGGATCTCGGCAAGACCCTTGTCTTTGCGGCGTTGTCCCGATTTTCGGGGCAACTCGCGGTCTTTTCACCCCTTGTTTCCTGTTACCAATGCATGGTGCCAGAGCCGCCGGACAGTGAGGTTGCGCAAAGTTGTGTGGAAGGAGGTATTCTCGGCCCGGTGGCGGGTCTTGTTGGTTGCTGGCAGGCACTGGAAGTACTCAAGCAGATATTGGGCCTGAAACCAAACATGCAGGGAATGTTGATGCTTCTGGATAGTTTAGACAATCGCACCCACATGATATGCCTGACAAAAAATCCCGCCTGTCCCGTATGTGGGCGATTAGGAGGATAAAACCTGCTGCTTTTAGGAGGCTCCATGAGAAAACCCGCGCCGCGTTGTGCGGCCTGTACTTACAGCTTTGTTCCCTTACATTAGGTTTGCCATTGCAAGTATGTGGTTCGTTCTGGGGAGATAACTGTGAAAGACGTAGCCCGAGTTAATCCACGAATTTATCGATTACACACATGGGGAAGGTTTTAGGTTTGCTACTTAAACGGAATATGCTGCAGAGGTAGATGGCTGTCAACCCGATAGTCATCGTTGTGGCTGTACGAGGAGCCCGTGTTGAAATCACACGCTAGGCTTCTAGGCATTCATCGCTTTTTCTATCGTATTGCGGTCGAGATGGGGAGCAAACATCTCTATGAATGCGTATGTATAACCACGCAAATAGGTTCCACGGTGAATGCCTATTTTGGTCGTGCTAGGCTCGAACAGGTGCCCCGCATCTATAGCACGCAGGTTTCGGTCACGTTTGGGATCAAAAGCCTGACTGGCCATAATGCCAATGCCTAGCCCCAATTCCACATAAGTCTTGATCACATCGGCGTCGATGGCTGTAAGCACAACGTTTGGGCTCAGGTTGTGCTCGGTAAAGGCTTTATTGAGTAGCGAGCGCCCAGAGTACGCAAAATCGTACGTGATGATGGGATATTCGGCAATGCGCTCTAACGTCAGCGTACGTTCACTCAGCAGCGGGTGTCCTGGCTGAGTGATAACGCAGCGATTCCACTGGTGGCAAGGCAGCATCACCAATTCATCGCATAAAGCGATTGCTTCAGTGGCAATGGCAATATCGGCTTCGCCAGAAAGTACCATCTCCACGATCTGGGTTGGATTGCCTTGGTGCAGCCGCAGCTGAACGCCAGGATAGCGTTCGGAGAATGTCTTGATAACTGACGGTAAGGCATAGCGGGCCTGGGTGTGGGTGGTGGCGATGGATAGGCTACCTACGGTTTCGTTGACGAAATCCGCGCCAACCCGTTTCAGGTTTTCCATGTCGTGGAGCATGCGTTCTGCGATGAGCAGTATAGTCTGGCCAGGCTCCGTTATTCCAGTTACCCGCTTACCGTGGCGGACAAGAATGTCCACCCCCAACTCTTCTTCCAATAATTGAATCTGCTTGCTGATGCCTGGCTGCGAAGTATGTAGCTTCTCCGCCGCCAACGAGACATTGAGTCCTTGCTTAGCAATTTCGTAAAAATAACGTAATTGTTGAAGTTTCATTTATATAATTAATAATTATTAAATAATAATTATATATTCTTTTTAATTATAAATAAATCAAATTATGATAGTGCTCATCTACAAAAAATCAGCTTAAGCAAATATGGAATGGTTTTATACATTGGCAGGACTTGGAGTTGGTTTTCTCGTAGGTCTGACTGGAGTGGGTGGTGGTGCGCTGATGACACCATTATTAGTGTTAGGTTTCGGCGTTTCACCGTCGGTTGCAGTGGGTACCGACCTCCTATATGCATCAATTACCAAGAGCGTTGGTGTTTGGGTGCATGGTCGAAAGGAAACAGTGAACTGGAAGATTGTCGGTTTGTTGGCGGCTGGCAGTCTTCCGGCGGCTTTGGTCACAATTGCCATTCTCAAGTTATTCATTATGGATATTGTCCGGCTCCAAGGACTAATAACCAGCGCACTTGGGATGATGCTGATTCTGACTGCATTGGCGCTTTTATTCAAAGATCGCTTGATAGCTAGTGTCGTACAAGGGCGGATCGCGCTTTCTAGCATGCGCCGTTGGCGAGCCATTATTACTATCTTGATAGGGGTGGCGCTTGGAGTTTTGGTCACGTTGACTTCCGTCGGCGCAGGAGCGCTGGGAGCTGTTCTGCTGTTTTTGCTTTATCCACGTTTACCGACGGCGCACATCGTCGGCACCGATCTGGCTCATGCAGTTCCGCTCACTGCGATAGCTGGGCTGGGGCATTTTTACTACCTGGGAACAGTGGACGTAACGGTGCTAGCCAGCCTGCTTTTAGGCTCCTTGCCTGGAGTTTGGCTTGGCGCACATGTCGGAACCGCAATTCCGGAGAAGGTGCTTCGCCCAATTTTGGGCGCAATGTTGATTTTACTTGGCATCAAATTGATTTAATAACTGTAGTAGAAACTACGATAGGGATCGCTCATGAATTATGAAGAAAATTTAGTTGATGATAAAGAAATTGATCGTTTCGATCAGGCACTTCAGTCTTATTTTAATGATGAAATGAATATTGACCGCTTTCAGGCGGTGCGTCTCCAACAAGGCATTTATGGACAACGCCAGGACGGCGTGAATATGGTGCGCATCAAAGTACCTGGTGGCAGACTCGTGCCAGCGCAGTTGATGGCGATAGCGGAAGCGCTGGAGAATTATGCACCTGGGCGTAAAGTGCATATCACTACGCGCCAAGACATTCAGATACATTATGTGCCGCTTCAGCACACCCCTGCTGTATTGCGTCGCTTGGCACAGTCCGGCTTAACTACGCGGGAAGCATGCGGCAATACGGTGCGCAACGTAACTGTTTGTCCTTTGGCTGGAGTGTGCCCACGTGAACACGTGGACGTGACACCATTTTCGCAAGGAGTGGTCCAGCATTTCCTGCGCCATCCACTGACCCAGAATTTGCCGCGCAAATTTAAAATCAGTATGTCTGGTTGTGAATCTGATTGCGCGCAAGGCTTGATACATGATCTAGGGGTTGTGGCTGTGAGAGCGGACGATGGTCGTTTCGGTTTCAAGATTCTTGCCGGTGGGGGATTGGGGCACAAGCCGCATGAGGCTATCGTTGTGGAACCATTCATAGAGGAAGCAGATTTGCTAGCGGTTATGGAAGCCATTGTTGTTCTTCACAACAAGTATTCCGATCGCACCAAGCGTGCCAAATCGCGCATCAAGTTTCTAGTCGACCGCTTTGGGGCTGAGGGTTTCGTGGCGAGATACCGAGAAGAGCTTGGGCGTACACGGGCAGCTTTGGCTGCTCACGCTTATCCGAAAGGACAATGGCAGGGCGGCGAATCTGGCGATATTCCTGGTCCCGGGGCACCGCGACGCATCTTTAAGCAAAAGCAGCCGAATCTATACGTGTTTCCGGTGAGCGTTCCCTTGGGAGATCTTGATGCCGAGCAATTGCGGGGCATCGTCGGACTAATGAGGGATTTAGGTCTGAGCGATGTACGCACGACTCAGGACCAGAACCTGATATTGGCAAATGTTCCTGAATTGCTGCTGTCGGTGGTGAGTGAAGGGCTCGGTGTTCTACGGCTACAAGCGCCCCGACCTGGCGATGATGTCGTGGCCTGCCCCGGCACCTCGACTTGTCGGCTCGGCATCACTTCTTCCATGACAGTGGCACCCAAGCTTGTTGGAGGCAAACTGGATCTACGGATACGCGTGTCCGGCTGCCATAACGGATGCGCTCAGCCAGAAACTGGCGACATCGGCATCTTCGGTGAGGGTCGGCGCATGCATGGCAAGCTGATTCCTCATTATCAAATGTATTTCGGCGGCAACGGTTGTGGTGGAGGTGAATTAGCGCTTAGAGGGCCATCGGTGCCGGCGGCTCGCATTGAGAAAGCAGTGGAAAGGTTACGGGAAGCATACGCGAGCGCAGATGAACCTCGGGAGTCGTACTTTCATTGGGTGAGGAAGCAGGAGTCTGGCTATTTCGATAGGTTGCTTGCCGATTTGACGCAAGTTTCTGAGGCGGATTTGCCGAAGGTAATTCAGGATCATGGTCATGGTGTGGACTTTAAAGTGCTGCAATTAGGTGGTGGGGAATGCGCAGGCGCAGTCCAAGATGTGGTGTCTGCGAAATTTTCCGAGGCAGCTTATGAACGAGATTGTCGTAATGCCTTGGCGGCACAGCGTAAGCATGGGGAGGCCATAGATTGCATAGAGGCGATAGCACTTTTAGTTGGTCAAGCACTTCTTTTCCTCTCTGGGCAGGATCATAAGGTGAGCGAATTATCAGATGTGGCAGGATCATTGAGTGATGTTCATTCGCTATCCACCTTGTTTGGGAAGCGAGTTACCTTTTTAATTGGAGAGCTTGAGAAGCTTAGGGCAGAGTTCAATGATGCTGCATTTGCCAGCCTAACAACGGAGCTCGATATATGGGTTAGAGAAGCTGCACAAATTTGCACGAATGTTGCCCCGCAACTTGATTTGGTTGGCACTCTGTCCCCTAGGACTCCATTGCGAACAGATGCTTCCATTTGGACTATCGATGTGTCTCAGCATCCATGTCCCATCAATTTTCTCAAGGCAAAATTGGCATTGGATAATGTCGCGGTGGGTGATGAGCTAACCGTGAAGGTCGCTTCTGGTCGCGCAGCTAGGCTGGTTCCTGAGAGTTTCGAAAGTTTTGGGCACACCATTTTATCTAAGCAAGAAGATGGCGATATTACCGTGATATTGGTTCGTAAGGCCGAAGTCAAAAATTTGATGAAGGAAGGGAAAAGCAAATGAGTCTGGATCGTAAATTTAATGAAGAAAAGGAAAAGCAAATGAATTTGGAGCAAAAAATTGAAGAAGTTGTTGCGCTTCTAAAGAGCATCGAATGTGATCATGCGCCTGCAGCTTTTGCCAACAGTTTTGGCGCTGAAGATATGGTCCTGACTGATCTAATCGTAAAACATGCGCCTGGAATCGAAATATTCAGTATTGATACGGGGCGTTTGCCAGAAGAGACCCATCAACTTATGCACGAGATTATTCACCATCAAAAGGTTCCGCTACGCATTTATTTCCCAGAAGATCTAGTGGTTGAGCAGTATACCCAACGGCATGGTCCCAATGGTTTTTATGAGAGTGTTGAGCTACGCAAGTCTTGTTGCTACATCCGAAAGGTGGAACCGTTGCAGCGTGCGCTCAAGGAGAAAAAGGCTTGGCTCACTGGGTTGCGTCGGCAACAGGCAGCAACACGCGCGGATTTGCTCCTTTCAGAATGGAATCAGGAGTATCAGTTACAGAAATTTAACCCCTTGGTGGAGTGGAAACATGCAGATGTGTGGGCCTACCTTTATGAATTTGACGTGCCCTATAACGATTTGCATGATCAGGGGTTTCCGAGTGTTGGTTGCGCTCCATGTACTCGTGCTGTCGCAATCGGAGAGGACTCTCGCGCAGGGCGTTGGTCTTGGGAGGACTCGATACCCAAAGAGTGCGGCTTGCATTGCAAAAAAAACCCTAATTGAAATATAACCTGAACTGAGATTAAGGAGTGCTATGTCATACCATCGGTTGAGCCATTTAGATTGGCTCGAAAGTGAATCGATTCACATCATGCGGGAGGTGGCATCTGAATGTCGAAATCCAGTATTACTGTTTTCAGGGGGTAAGGACTCTATTGTTATGCTGCGCTTGGCAGAGAAAGCATTTCGTCCCGGCAAATTTCCGTTCCCGATGTTGCACATTGACACTGGGCACAACTTTCCCGAAGTGATCAAGTTTCGAGATCATCGCGCCGCCCAACTTCGCGAGGAGTTGATCGTGCGTACGGTACAAGATTCAATCGATCAGGGAAAGATTAAGGTGAAGAATCTTGATCAGGGGCGCAACCAGATGCAGACCGTGACACTGTTGGATGCTATTCGTGAATTCGGTTTCGATGCGTGCTTCGGCGGTGCGCGTCGGGACGAGGAAAAAGCGCGTGCCAAAGAGCGAATTTTTTCGTTTCGGGACGAGTTCGGTCAATGGGATCCAAAAAATCAGCGTCCCGAACTGTGGAATCTTTACAACACTCGCGTCAATCCTGGTGAGCACATGCGGGTGTTTCCTATCAGCAATTGGACAGAATTGGATATCTGGCAATACATCGCCCAAGAGTCTCTGGAGGTGCCAAGCTTATATTTTGCCCACGAGCGGAAGGTTGTCCAGCGTGGTGCTCAGTGGCTCCCGGTCTCATCTTTGGTGCAACCAGCGTCGGGTGAAATTGTGGAGAGGCGCTCGGTACGTTTCCGTACTGTGGGTGATATGAGCTGCACCTGTCCGGTGGAGTCGACGGCGGTAACTATCGGAGACATTATACGGGAAACAAGGGCAACTACTATCACCGAGCGTGGCGCAACTCGCATGGATGACCGTACCTCGGAGGCTTCCATGGAATTACGTAAAAGAGAAGGGTATTTCTAATGGCAAATGAAAAGCACAACTTGGCTCCTGCGACAGACCTACTCAGGTTTATAACCGCAGGCAGTGTGGATGATGGCAAGAGCACTCTGATCGGTCGTCTGCTGTACGACAGTAAGGCTATTTGCACGGACCAGCTTGATGCCATCGAGCGCGTCACCCGCCGCCGAGGCATGGAAGGGGCAGACCTTGCGCTGTTGACCGATGGTCTGACGGCGGAACGCGAGCAGGGCATCACCATCGACGTGGCTTACCGTTATTTTGCCACCCCCAAGCGCAAGTTCATCATCGCCGACACGCCCGGTCATGAACAATACACCCGTAACATGGTGACGGGGGCCAGCACGGCAAGCCTGGTAGTGATCCTGATCGATGCGCGCAAAGGGGTTCGTGCCCAGTCCCGCCGTCATGCTTATATTGCGAGCCTATTGGGTATTCGTCATTTGGTTGTGGCGATCAACAAGATGGATCTGGTGGACTATTCCGAGGAAGTATTTGAGCAGATCAAGGCCGAATTTATCGAGTTCTGCATCAAGCTGGATGCACACGATATCCACTTCATCCCGATGTCGTCACTCCATGGCGATATGGTGGTTGAAAGGGGTGACAACATACCTTGGTATCAGGGCAGCACGTTGCTGAATCTGCTGGAGAATATCGTGGTCGCCGATACCTTGAATTTGCGTGATTTTCGATTTCCCGTGCAATTGGTCAGTCGACCACAAATGCCTGATTTACACGATTTTCGCGGCTACATGGGACGTATCGAATCAGGCTGTGTTCAGGTCGGCGATGAGATTACGGTGCTGCCCAGCGGACGGACATCGAAAGTGAAGGAGATTTACGCCTCATTTGACAAGAAGCTTTCCGAAGCTTACGCACCACAATCGGTGATACTCACTCTCGAAGATGATATCGATGTCTGCCATGGCGACATGATCGTGCATCGGCTCGACCGGCTGTTCGAGGAAACGACTGTATACCAGAGCCATCTTCCTTGGGTCGAGAAGGAGTTTGAAGCAATTTTGTGCTGGCTGGACGACAAACCCATGGATTTGGGACGGAACTACTTAATCAAGCACACTACTCAGACTGTAAAAGCGACGATCCAGGCGATGCACTACAAAGTGGACGTCAACACCTTGGAGCACAACGCTAATGCAAGCGATCTTCAGACGAATGAAATCGCTAGAGTATCAATCAAAACACAGCGCCCTTTAATTTACGATACTTATCAGGACAACCGTACAACGGGAGGTTTCATCATTATTGATCAGGACACGAATAGT
Source organism: Sulfuriferula sp. AH1 (assembly GCF_002162035.1). Lineage (NCBI taxonomy): Bacteria > Pseudomonadati > Pseudomonadota > Betaproteobacteria > Nitrosomonadales > Sulfuricellaceae > Sulfuriferula > Sulfuriferula sp. AH1. The sequence goes on along the minus strand of NZ_CP021138.1, from coordinate 1,741,137 downwards.
ACGGTGGCGGCAGGCATGATCTGCTGAGGCTTCCCCAGTCTTTTCGTGAGATGGACTGAATTTCTGAGCTTAGATGATGGCGTAAAAAACTTTCTGGCAGTGATTAATTAAATAACTGAATATTTTTTGGAGTTTCAAATGACTTATGTGGTGACCGAGTCCTGTATTCGATGCAAGTATACCGATTGCGTGGAAGTGTGTCCTGTGGACTGTTTCGTTGAGGGTCCCGATTTTCTGGCTATTGACCCGGAGGTTTGCATTGATTGCACGCTCTGCGTAGCGGAGTGCCCGGTAGAGGCGATATTTGCTGAAAGTGATGTTTCTAATGACCAACGGGAATTTATCGTCATCAATGCCGAACTAGCCAAGAAATGGTCCCAGATCACAGAAAAGATACCCGCCCTACCAGACGCCGATGAATGGGCCAAGATCAAGAATAAACGTGAACATTTGGACTTTTTATGAGGGATAGTTATTACATGGCGATTTTCGAATCATAATGAATTTTTTCCCTGTTTTTATGGATATTCGCGGCCAGCGCTGCCTCGTGGTGGGCGGTGGTGAAATTGCCGCGCGCAAGGCGGCTTTGCTGCTTCAGTGTGGTGCTCAGGTGACTGTCGCGGCGCTGGGGCTCGTGGCTGCCTTTACCGAGCTTGAGGGTCTGGAGCGGCTTGCTCATCACAAGATCAAATTTGATCCAATGCTACTCAACGATGTTGCGGTGGTGATTTGTGCTAGCGGAGACGACGATCTTGATCGTACAGTATCCCAGGCTGCACGTGCACGTCATCTGCCGGTAAACGTGGCTGATAGGCTCGAACTATGCAGTTTCATCCTGCCAGCCATCCTTGATCGTTCGCCATTGTTGGTGGCGGTGTCCAGCGGTGGTGCCGCGCCAGTGCTGGCGCGGTTGCTGCGTGCACGGCTGGAAACCCTGATTCCATCAAGCTATGGACGGCTGGCACTGCTCGCCGCCAGCTTCCGCGATGAGGTAAAAAAGAAATTTTCCTTGCCACCCAACCGACGCATATTCTGGGAAAAAGTTTTCCAAGGGCCAATTGCCGAGTTGGTTTACGCTGGTAATGATGCGGCCGCTGAAGCAGCGCTCAAGCAGCAATTGGATGAGGCAGCGGACGGCTTGCTACAGGGTGAGGTTTATCTGGTGGGCAGCGGCCCAGGCAACCCGGATCTCTTGACATTCCGGGCACTACATCTGATGCAGCAGGCTGACGTGGTGGTTTATGATCATCTCGTCGCTGACGCGGTGCTCAATATGTGTCGGCGTGACGCGGAACGCGTTTATGTGGGCAAAGAGCGCGCCAACCATACCATGCCTCAGGAGGATATCAACCTGATGCTGGTGCGTTATGCTCAAGAAGGCAAGCGGGTGTTACGCCTTAAGGGCGGCGATCCATTCATTTTCGGCCGTGGCGGAGAAGAGATTGAAACCTTGGCAGAGAACGGCATTCCGTTCCAAGTAGTGCCGGGCATCACCGCGGCATCAGGCGTAGCGTCCTATGCCGGCATTCCGCTTACTCACCGGGATTACGCTCAGTCCTGCGTGTTTGTCACTGGACATCTTAAAGACGATAGTATCAACTTGGATTGGGATGCGCTAGCTCGGCCCAATCAGACTGTTGTGATTTACATGGGGCTGCTGGGGTTGCCTATTCTGTGCAAGGAACTTGTTTCACACGGATTACCCGCTGCAACACCTGCCGCCATCGTAGAGCATGGTACTACGGTGCACCAGCGAGTTTTGGTGGGCACTCTGGAAACATTGCCGGCGCTTGCCACCGAGGCCAAATTCAAGCCACCCTCGCTCATCATCGTGGGCAATGTGGTGAAGTTACACGAGAAAATGGCTTGGTTTCGTATTGAGGCGGGTGCAATAAGTGAAAAATATAATTGATTGTAAAGATGCTTTGTCCATTCATTTCGGGGCTTAATTCATAAGTTGTTGTAAATAATAGAAATTGCTGGGAAGGCGATCATTGAACATACTGGAAGCAGATTCTGTGTGAGTTGTTTTAAATAGGTATTAAAGGCATACGGGGCACTCTAGATATTCAATACCGATCTGGGCTGGCAATTGGTTAGTAAGGCTTTTGCAGTGGTGTTCATGGCACGGCATTGTCATAGCAGTGCAGTGTATCTGAAAGAATATGCCATCCTGCGAAATTGCTGCTAAGGCTGGCAGAATATTTTGTGCTTTTAAAACATGAGAAGAACACCCCTGTCGCTTGATTACAGCACCCCAGATGAAATGTGCTATACCACGAACGGTGGCGGAGTAATTCTTGTGGGGGAATTTCGCTCAAAAGCAACAACTAGAAAAACGGGGCAGCGCTGTTCCGCTGCATGTGAAAGATTACCCTCTTAAACTCGACTCAATATTGTCTTGACAGAGGTTTGAGCATAACCAAAACATTACGTGCTGTGTTTCGAAATTGAAGCCGCGCTATAAATTTAAGGAAGGGACGTCATGTTCAATCAAATCAGCATTAAATTCCGTTTAATTGTTACATTCTCATTATTCGCATTGTTACTTATCTTCGTTGGTGGCATGGGGATATATAATGCACAACACAATGTTGGCCTGCTAGAAAACCTTAGTCTTAAAGACAAAACCGCTGAAGCTAATGTGATACGCATTAAATATCTGATGGAAGAGCAACGTAGCCAGTTAATGTTAGCATTGCAACACAATCCAGAATTGTCTATTGCCAAATTCCATGACCACTCCGTTAACAAACATTTTGATCAAATAAGTACTTCACAAAAGAGATTGCAGGAATTGTTCGATCAATATCGGGTAGGTATTACCGATCAAGAAGAGAAAAAACTGCTTGATACCTGGATGGCAGATACCAACCATTTTGCGGTGGATAACATCAATCAGGCTGTTATTTCTATTCAATCTAATAAATGGGAAGCGGCTGGATCGGTCCTGCTTAAAGAAATTAACCCTGTTTATGATCAAGGGAAAGTCGATTCGTTAGCTTTGACTGATTACTTAAAACAGCGTGCTGCTAAAAATGAAATGATGATCACAGCCAATGTGGCACAAATGACCTATGTCATGATCATTATCATATCGCTAGCATTGATGACTGCTGTGGTGATGGGGTGGATGATTATTCGTAGTATTACCATCCCGCTTAATTATGCAATTGAAGTTGCGCGCTGTGTTGCAGATGGCGATCTACGTGCTGATGTCACCGTGACGCAGCATGATGAAGTAGGCGTTTTATTGACTGCATTAAAAGACATGAATTTCAGTTTGTCTCATATAGTTGGTGAAGTGCGAGTCGGAACCGAGGCGATAGCTTCTGCTTCCAGTCAAATCGCAGTAGGTAATCTGGATCTATCCAATCGCACGGAAGCACAAGCTGGCTCGTTGGAAGAAACCGCCTCAGCGATGGAAGAACTCACCAGTACAGTCAAACAGAATGCCGACAATGCTCATCAGGCCAATCAACTTGCTGAAATTGCCTCGGAAGTCGCCGCTAAGGGTGGGGTAGTAGTATCTGAAGTTGTCAACACCATGAGTTTAATCAACGACTCTGCACGTAAAATCGCTGACATCATCGGCGTTATCGACGGCATCGCTTTCCAGACCAACATACTCGCACTCAATGCAGCAGTTGAAGCCGCACGCGCAGGCGAACAGGGCCGCGGCTTTGCCGTGGTCGCCACTGAAGTGCGCAGTTTGGCGCAACGCAGTGCGGCAGCGGCAAAAGAAATCAAGCTATTGATAGATGACTCGGTCGAGAAGATAGAACAAGGCAACAAGCAAGCCGCACAAGCAGGTACGACTATGGGTGAAGTTGTTTCCAGCGTACAGCGCGTCACCGACATCATGAGCGAAATCAGTGCTGCCAGTCGCGAGCAGAGTCAAGGTATTGAAGAAGTTAATCACGCCATCACCCAAATGGATGAAAGCACGCAACAGAATGCGGCGCTGGTAGAGCAAGCCGCCGCCGCTGCCAAATCCATGCAAGATCGGGCCGGACATCTTGAAAAGTTGGTCAATAAATTTCAATTGGATGGTGGGCGACATATTGTCTCCCCCAGTAATCAACTAAAAAACATCACCGCACGCCCTCATCGAATTTACTATCATCCTAGCCACTAAAAGTTACCTGCAACCACTTTTGATCTAAATTCTGCCATAAACGTCCACAGCGAATGGAAAACAAAATTGCGTACCGCCATTAACAAACAGGAGAAAATGGGGGCGCACAAATCAAACAGACCGTTAAAGTAGCTAACTCAATGCGTTGCTTTCCTTGAAGTGGTTCATTAGTTGAACCTCCCACTAATATGTGGGTTTTTAACAGCTAGTGTTTTGAGCACGGATTAATGTGGCACACAGCGAGGGCAGTTTCCGCAAACGGCTGATGCAAATAGCTAAAGTGGATATGCTCATTCTCGATGATTGGGGGCTGTCCACCCTGACCCAATCCGAGCGGCGGGATTTGCTCGAACTCATTGATGATCGCACCCAAAAAGCCACGCTCATTACCAGCCAGATTCCGGTCAAAGCATGGCATGAAGTCATCGGCGAACCCACTCTGGCGGACGCGATTCTCGACCGCATCGTCCACCGCGCTCACACTATCGAATTAACCGGAGATTCCATGCGAAAAACTAAAAAAACTTGACCCAACGTGAACACTTGATGTAAAAACCAACCACCAGCACAACACGCCGTTCAGGTGTTCACGTTCGAGCAGAATAGGTGTTCACGTTCAACAGAATACGCAGGTGGATTGCCTGTATCATCTAAAAACGGTCATACCTGATCATCGATTGCAATCCACACCTCCTCAGCAAAGCCATTTCCTACAAGAAAAGCCAATACTTCACGTAACCGCAACCCTCATCACTATATCGGTCACAATGCGGCGTTTGTCCGATTACGCGATCTGCTAGTGAGAATGGCAAATACTTTAACAACGCACTTGGGCGAAAATGCTCGCGTCAGCTTGTTGTCAGCACGATCTGTACGTCCGAGAATGGCGCAAGCGCCGTAGCTAGGCGCTCCGTATGTTCGAACAGGTTTTTTACCTTTGACCAGAAAGCCTGTATGGGTGAGAAAACGAAGTTCGTGATTCTTCAGCCAGCGCACAGATGACGGCGGGCAACGCTTTAGGCGCACGTTTTCGTTATGCAGTACTCCGTCAAAATCAAGGAATAGGATCAAAGTTCCCTGCCCCGCAGTATACCTAACTGCAGAACCCGATGGGTTGTCGACCAACAGGTTTCGGCACCAGCAACCGAGCAATACCATCACCTGATTGCATCGCCCTGGTGAATGATTCCCTAATCAGCCGGGTCGTCTTTCTAAGATCAAGGTCTGTGCGCGTGGCTAAAGCTTGGCTAGTACACTCATCCAGTTCGATTTGATACTTGGTTTTAGACCGTAACTGTTCTGCCTCGCGTTTGATGATGCGCAGTCGTTGTTCTGGTTCTGGCCGTGGTATGTTGAATGTTTCTACCCTCGACAACAAAGGGAGTGGCACGCCGTCCAAACTATTCGCAGTCAACACGAAGATTATCCTGCTGGCATCGAACTCCATCCCAAAAAACTCATCTTTAAAACGCGCGGATGTGTTCGGCTCAAACAGATCAAGTAATACCGGTAATACGGGGTATTGTGAATCGCGGATTTTGTCCACTTCGTCTATGACCACTACCGGTGTGGCAAACTTGCTTTCCGCAAGCAGGACGAACAGCGAACCGGGCCTTGATCCAGTCCAGCTCGAATGCGAACCCGTAAACTGGAAACCACCCTGTGCACCGCCTGCGCTGATTTTTTCCATGCCCACACCTAGGGCTTGGGCGAGTTGCATCGCCAGAAAGGTTTTGCCAATACCCGGATCACCCAGTAACAGCATTGGCGTGATGCGAAACTCTTCTGGTGGCATGGCACCAGCCAGCGCAAGATCAACTTGCAAACGGTCAATGGGCTCAATCAAATTCTCGAATTGGGTTTTTGCCTTTTCCAATTGTGCACAGGCTTTAAGGGTATCTGGCACCGAACGGAATCCATCGTTCATACGTGCGTTTTCGAGGGCACGATCACCGCCTGCTTTGCGGTCGTCCTTAATATCACCCAGCGCCTCGATGGCTTTATCGGTCGCATCCGGATTAAATATCTGAATACTGGCACGTGGTTTGGCTGACTTCTTGATGACGTTACCGGTTAACGCTGCTTGCCAATGAGCATGACAACGATTGACCAGACTTTCTGCCCTCTCGTCGGAAATGACTTTTATTCGTTTTACGAATCTGCCATGCCAAAGTCTGGCTTCTTTTTGCGAGAAAGCAGATTTGGAATTCCACAAAGAGTACAGCATCTGCTTCGATGAATCCCAGTCGGGATCAACGAGGTAATCGAGTACAGCCTTTAGTGTGCGTATCTTTTCCGTATAAGCTACTTGCAGCAACACTGCCACCAGCAAATCGTGGGAGAGCTCTGCCGTTGCAGCGTCCAGTGGCGTTTTTGCTTTTTTGAGTATCTTTGAGGCCAGCGCATCCGCATCCGCAAGATCGTCATTGGTGTTTAGGCGAATGCAGTCAAGCTCACTTGGGCTAAAATCAGTTGCTGTGTTCGGTGGTGGTTCGACTTGTTTAACAGGGGTAGCAGCTGCCACAAGACGTTGGCGTTGTTCTTCAGCTTTAGCCTGTCCTGCATTAACACGGGCGTTCTCTATCTCTTCAGACAAGTCTGTAGGCAGCAGAAAGGAACGACCTCCATCGGTTAAGGTGATCACAAAACCGTTTACATCATGCGTGTTATTATTACAATTAACCATGATAAATCTCCAGTCAGATTTGTTGTGGCCAGGGCATGAACGGGGTTGCCCCCCCGTTCATGCCCGCCATCCATTCGGCTTTTAACTACTTAATATTGAAAATCAGTTTTCATCACGGCTTCAACAGCCGCATCGAACATATTCATCCCCCTTACTTTCGTTACACATTCGCATATCTTTTCATAGCCACCGAAGACAGCATCTTCATCAACTGCGGTTCATCATTTGTTCGGTTTAAGTTTTTTTGCCGCTCTTAGTTCTTCATCGATAAGGTCGCATGGCTCATCTCGCCAGCATGCAACAATATCTTTCACTCGCTGGGTTTCAGTATCCGTCAAAAGCAACTGACGACGCTTGATCCCGGTTTCAGCCAAGCGCGTCAAATAGGCGGCTTTCCTACGTTTAGTCCCCGCTTTCTCAGCCTCCGTTACATAACGATTAGACATTTGTTATTCCCTGAGTCTTCATCGAAAATCGGTGCGGTTTTGATATTTGTGATTTTTCCATAGCTTCACTGTATACCATAACCGGATATGGTGCAAGATAGGTAGGAATTATTTCTAATTAGCGCCCTTTGCAATTTATCCAGCATTCACATCTGTCATTTGCAACTAATGCGAGAACCACAAATTTCAAACAAAAGGCATTTAATTAACTGATAAGTGCATGATGATTGCATCCACATTAACCAATAAATCCCTTCTGTTCTAATACTAATCAGCTCCCGGTTTAGAAAATAACCATATGATATCTGCTCCAAATCCAGTCCAAATTCACTGCAATTCTGTATCAAATCTATGCGCTTTTTGGATCAATGATGAGGGCAGGATGCTGGATGTATCACAAAGCTTGATCCATCCAGATGTTTCGCCCGCTAGGTCGCTTCGCGCCCGTCGCAGTCAACTCAGGGCTCCGCCCCGAGACCCATCATCGAACGCAAGACACCCGAATTCCATTAAATCCATTGGCGTAATAATTAACCTATTTTGAATTTTGATTAGATAACGTTGGCTGAGGTAAGGCTTGAGCATCAATGCTGCAAAGGGTTAGCTTGGAAGCTGCACGAATAATGCGGATTGACATAACGCCCGTTGCTCGTAGGTAAACCGTTTTGGCAAAATTGCCGGACACTACAAATGACAACTTTTTTGACAACCAGTGCTGACGATTTACATTGATGGATGCATAACCCGTAGAATGTGGATCAAAGTGCAAAATACTTAGGAATGCGATGGACGTTTTTGAATTCAGAGAAAAACTGGTAACTGACTACTCCGATTTCACGTGGAGTTTTACCAGAATCAATGCGCGACATATCAAAGACTTTATGGATCACGAATATGATTCACAAAATTATTGGCCCGCACCACTAATTCAAGTTAATCCAAATTCCAGGCAGGGTTAGGCAATGGTAATTATCCAATATGCCGTCATCAACGGTGACACCAAACGCTTCATCAACAGCACTACCTGCGCTGGCTCTAATCAAGCCGCCGATAATTGCGCCGAAGGAACCACCGAGCACAACACCATCAGGGTCACTTATTGCACCTGCGGTCGCACCGATTTCTGCGCCACCCATTGCACCTGCTGCACCAGCGGTAGCGCCTACTAATAAGCCAATTGCGCATCCTGTTTTGCATCCGTAATTCTTGGTTTTTTACATGAGTTGATTGACATAGTGGACATGAGAACTCCATGGGTATTTCTCCTTGCATAAAGTGGCAGTCATGTGTGGCACGCATTTACCTTGGATGAGTGAAGATGGAACAAGATATAAAAAAAGCGAGAGAGATGTGATTCAGACGTGACTATTTACTTAGCCACTTGTAAGGAATATATAATAAAAATTTTATGGGATTGGGGTTGGGCGGCATAATGAGCTGGTTAATCCTGGCCAATACGCTAAAAAGGTCAAGAAATGAATCTTAAGTTGATGGCGGTGTTATAATTTTTTGTCTAAAACATAAAAATTGTTCTGTCACCTAAAATGCAGAAAATTCTAATAAGCTGGATTGGAAATACAGACCTAAAGGCGAGCAAAGGCCAACTTAATACAGGGGTTGGGCCTATTGCACAGTCATTGGCAGATAGGCATTTTCAGCGGCTGGTGTTGTTAACGAATTATTCTGCTGAAGATTCTCAGCAATATGTGGAATGGCTTGAAACTCAACATGCTATTCATCCTGATTTACGAGTGGTTTCCCTTTCAGCGCCCACCGAATATGCTGAGATCTACAAACAGGCAGTCGAAGTTCTTGAATCAATTACTGGCCCGCTAGAACGTAATACATACGAACTAACCTTCCATTTAAGTCCGGGCACTCCTGCTATGGCGGCTATCTGGATTATCCTTTCAAAGACCCGTTTCAAAGCTAGCTTGCTTGAAACGTCCATAGAGCGTGGCACGCGCCTGGTAAATTTCCCATTTGATTTGGCCGCAGATTTTTTGCCGGATTTGCTGAAACGCCAGGATGAAATTCTGGCAAAGCTTGCTCAGGACTTGCCTCCCAAAGGTCCAGCCTTCAACGCGATCATCCATCAATGCGAAAAGATGCAGCGGCTTGTCTCCCAGGCGCAACGGGTGGCAGTGAGAAATGTGCCTGTGTTAATTCAGGGTGAGTCAGGCACGGGTAAAGAGCTACTGGCTAGAGCAATTCATGAAACCGGTTTGCGGCGTGAAGGCCCTTTTGTTGCAGTTAATTGCGGTGCAATTCCTCTGGATTTGGTTGATGCTGAATTTTTTGGTCATGATAAGGGTGCTTTTACCGGTGCACAACAAGCACGCAAAGGTTACTTCGAAGAGGCGAATGGTGGTACGCTCTTTTTGGATGAAATTGGTGAGTTGCCGCTGGCTTCCCAGGTTAAGTTGCTCCGGGTGCTGCAAGAAAAGAAAGTTGTCCGGTTAGGCTCTGCAAAAGAAATTTCGCTCGACGTGCGTATCATTGCGGCAACCAATCGTAATCTGATAATGGAAGTTGCAGAAAGTCGGTTCAGGGAAGACCTTTTTCACAGAATTGCAATCGGTGTTTTGCAGCTTCCAGCGCTCCGTGAACGAGGCGAAGATATTGGCCTGTTAATTGATCATTCAATGGAACAGATTAATCGGGAAGCAAATGATCAGCCTGGGTACCTGCATAAGAATATTTCTGTCTCAGCAAGAAAGGTTATGTTTGATTATGCCTGGCCAGGTAATATCAGGGAACTTCACAATACGCTTTTAAGAGCTTCGCTCTGGTCAATTGGGCAAACAATTACAGCTGAAGATATTGAAGCTGCCATCCTACAACCAGCCACAAGATCGAGTAATGCGATTCTTGAAAAGTCGCTGGGAAATGGCTTTGATATACAATCTGTGATGTCGGATGTTGCAGGGCACTATGTGCATCGGGCAATCGAGCAGGCAGAGGGAAATAAAACTAAAGCGGCTGAATTATTGGGGTTGTCTAGCTATCAAACGCTAACCAACTGGATAAAAAAATACCAAGTGGAATAGGGGCTGGCACGGTTCTCGCTAAGTTGGTGTTATACCCTTTAGCGGAAGCGCCAGAAAATGTACATGCAGGACAGCTCATCACTTAACTTCGAGATACTTCGCGCTCATTGGCCGGAAATGGCCAACATGGGGGCGTACGCTGAGCAATACGCGCATTCCGATCCGGAAAGTGCGCTGGTTAAGCTGCGCAGTTTTGCTGAACGTCTGGTAGATCATCTTTATAACCACTTGCGCTTGCCACGAGCGCCACATTCAAACTTCTCGGATTTATTAAGCAACGCCAGCTTCACCATGGTCGCTGATAAGCTGGTGCTGGATAAACTGCATTTACTCCGTCGCATGGGCAATCGCGCTGCACATGGTGAAAATGTCGAAGTGATGGACTCCCTGCGTGCATTGCATGAAGCATGGCAATTAACTCGCTGGCTGCACGTTACCTTCTTTAAAGGTAAGACCAGTGATCTGGCAGACTATGCCGAGCCACCCGAAGAAGGCTTTGGCCACAAGGCCGAACTGAAGCGCGAAAAAAAGGCGCTTAAAGAAGAACTCAATTTAAAAGAACAACGTCTAACAGAAACATTGGCTGAATTAGAGGCGCTGCGTGCGACTGAGCAAGCACTGGTTGAGGAAATCGCGCGTGCCAATAATCCAGTCAGTCAGGATGTACTAAAAACCATTCACTCCACTGGTCAGGCGGCTGTTACACAACTCAAGTTCAGTGAAGACAATACCCGTAAATGGCTGGTTGATCGTGATCTGCGCATGGCTGGCTGGGAAGTGGGTAAGAAAGGTGTCAATACTGAACAGGTATGGCAAGAAGTTGAATTGCAACATCAGTCCACACAAACCGGCCTAGGTTATGCCGATTATGTGCTGTGGGATGATAACGGCAAACCGCTGGCAGTGGTAGAGGCTAAAAAAACCACCAAAGATGCCCGTATGGGGCAACAGCAAGCCAAGAATTACGCTGACGGTCTGGAAAAAATGTACGGCCAGCGCCCCATGATTTTCTATACTAATGGGCATGATATTTGGGTGTGGGACGATGCGGCAGGTTACCCGCCTCGCGCAGTTTATGGTTTCTATTCCAAAGACACTCTGCAATATCGCACCGGTTTCCAGCGCACTGCCAAGCTAGACCTGACCAAAGTGCCTTTACCTACCCATATCGCAGGTCGTGACTATCAGATCGAAACGCTTACCCGGGTAGCTGAACGTTTTGCCTCTAAACATCGCAAGGCACTTATCGTACAAGCCACGGGTACGGGCAAAACGCGTGTTGCCATTGCCTTGTCCAAATTACTGATTGATGCCAAGTGGGCCAAACGCGTGTTGTTCCTGTGTGACCGTCGGGAACTACGCAAGCAGGCCAAAAATGCCTTTAGCGACTTCATGCACGAACCTCTCTATGTTATCGGTCAGCTAAATGATGTCAGCAAGCAGAATGCACGTATTTACATCGGCATCTATCAGGGGCTGATCAATGATTACGAGGATTTTGATGTCGGTTTCTTTGACTTGATTATTGCGGATGAATCCCATCGTTCTATTTACAACCAATACGGTGAGATCTTCAAATATTTTGATGCTCTGCAAGTTGGCCTTACCGCCACGCCAGTTGAGATGGTCAGCCGCAGCACCTGCAACCTGTTTGGTTGTGACTATAAACTGCCCACTGCTAATTACACGCTGGAACAAGCTGTGGCAGAAAAAAACCTCGTACCCTTTGAGGTCATCAGCCACACCACAAAATTCCTGCGCTATGGTATCAAGGCGCAGCATCTTACCGATGAGCAAATCGCCCAGTTAGAAGATGAAGGCATAGACCCGAATACGCTGGATTTCGAAGGCACGGAAATCGATGATGCCATTTTCAATAAAGGCACCAATCGCATCATCCTGCAAAACCTCATGGAACATGGTATTCGTGATCGTGATGGCCAGTTGCCCGGCAAGAGCATCATATATGCGCGTAATATCGACCATGCGCGCTTATTGGCCGATCTCTTCAATGAAATGTACCCGCAGTTTGCAGGAAAGTTCTGTCAGGTGATTCACTCGCAGGAGCCGCGTGCGGAGCAACTGATAGATGATTTCAAGGGCGGTGAGAATTGTAAAAATGACCAACTTAACATCGCCATTTCAGTGGATATGCTCGATACCGGTATCGACGTGCCTGAAGTGGTGAACCTAGTTTTTGCCAAGCCTATCAAATCCAAAGTCAAATTCTGGCAAATGATCGGACGGGGTACGCGCTTATGTAAGGACCTGTTTGGCCCGGGGTATGATAAAGAAAAATTCCGCATCTTCGACCATTGGGGTAATTTCGAATACCACGAAATGAATCAGGAAGAAGCTGAGCCAACCGTGCCCAAGTCGCTCACTCAGCGGCGTTATGAAAGCTGGTTGCAACTGGCAGGGTTGGCGCTCAAGCGTTCAGAGTTGGAAGCTTTCACCGCGCTTGTTAACCTGCTTAAACGGGATGCTGACGCACTGGAAGACGCCACCATCAGCGTTCGCAGCAACTGGCTGGCGGTACAGCAAGCGCGAGATGCCAAACTGCTCGACCAGTTTGCGCCAACCTTGGTGCAGCTACTTGCAGAAAATGTTGCTCCTTTGCTCAATACGCTGGATGTGCGGGGTCAGGGCGATGCCCTACGCTGGGATTTGTTAATCACCAAAGCGCAAGCCATTGCTTTAAGCCAGCCGGGGCAGCCTAACCCCGTCAAAATTGAAGTGCTCGAACTGCTGGATAGGCTGCCGCCACACCTTAATCCGGTTAAAGCCAAAGCTGATGTCCTTAAAGACATTCGTCGCGATGACTTCTGGCAGCAGGCTGATTTTGCCGCGCTTGAAATCAAGCGTTTGGCCTTGCGTGACATTATGCACTTGGCCGAAGCTATGGTGTATCCCCCATCTTTGCCTACGACTGTACTGGATTTGAAAGAGGATGTAGCTGAAATTCATGTCACCCAGCGTGCCAGTAAAATTCGCAGCGTCGATGCCAGTATTTATCAAAAATCCGTACAAGCTGCGCTGGAGCCCTTGTTTAGTAATAACCCTGTACTCATAAAAATTCGTCAGGGTGTGCCGGTTAGTGAGACAGAGCTGCATCAGCTTAACAGCCTGGTGCACACACAAAACCCCAATGTTGATCTGGAACTGCTGCGCGATTTCTACCCGGATACCGCGATTGGCTTGGATCAGATTCTGCGCAGTTTAGTGGGCATGGATGCCGATGCGGTAGCAGCGCGTTTTAACGAGTTTATTCAAAATAATCGACTCAACAGTAACCAGTTACGTTTTCTTGATCTGCTCAGACAGCACATCAAGAGCTATGGCGCTATAGAACTGAACAATCTGTTCGACGCGCCATTCAACACCATTCATAGCGGTGGTGTTGGTGAAATATTTACCAACGAGCAGCAATACCAGCAGCTCATCAGCATTGTAGAAAGTTTTGGCAAACCACTGGCAAGTGGCAATGCTCAAGCATAAAAACAATTCGCGACTAGCGGCTGATTAAACTCAGCCCATGCGCGTGCAAAACCAATAAATTAGGAAAATAATGATTACCGGCGAACTTAAAAACCGTATTGATGGCCTCTGGACAGAATTCTGGACCGGCGGTATTACCAACCCGCTCACGGTTATCGAGCAGATCACCTTTCTCATGTATTCCCGGCTGCTGGACATGCAAGAGCGCAAGGACGAAAAGCGCGCCGCACTCACCCACAAAGAGTTTAACCACCGCTTTACGCCAGAAGAGCAAACTTGCCGCTGGGAAACCTGGCGTCATTACGGTGCCGAGCAAATGCTGCCCCATGTGCGCGACAAAGTGTTCCGTCACTTTCGTGATCTGGCTGCACGCAGTAATGAGCAGGACAGCGCCTTTGCAGATTTTATGAAAGACGCGCAACTGATGATCCAGAAGCCCAGTCTGCTTGTAAAAGCAGTCAACATGATTCATGACCTGCCGCTGGATAGTGGCGATATCAAGGGCGATCTTTACGAATATCTGCTTGGCAAACTTAACACCGCCGGCATCAACGGCCAGTTCCGTACCCCGCGCCATATCATCCGGTTGATGGTCGAGCTGATGCAACCCAAGCCTACCGACCGCATCTGTGACCCGTCCTGTGGTACTGCTGGCTTTCTGGTGGAAACTTATAATTACCTGTTGGCACAACACTCCAGCGAAGCAGGCCGCCATACTGAAACGGTGGTCAATGAAAAAGGTGAAACCGAGACCCAAACTGTTTATAGCGGTGATTTGCTTGGCCCGCATCGCAAGCATATCGACCACGACATGTTTCACGGCTTCGACTTCGATACCACCATGCTGCGTATTGCGACAATGAACCTTGTCATGCATGGCGTGGCCGAGCCGGATATTCACTATCAGGATGCGTTGTCGCAAAACTTCGTCGAGCGCTTCCCTAAAGCCGCCAAAGAAGGCTTTGACCTCATCCTTGCTAACCCACCATTTAAGGGCAATCTGGATGAGCATGACATTGCGCCCGAGCTGCTGCGCACTGTCAAAACCAAAAAAACTGAGCTGCTGTTTATCGCGCTCATCCTGCGTATGCTTAAAACCGGTGGTCGCAGCGCCACTATCGTGCCGGACGGTGTGCTGTTCGGTTCCAGCAAAGCCCACCAGCAACTGCGTCAGGAACTGATCGACCACAACCAGCTCGAAGCCGTCATCAGCCTGCCCAGCGGCGTGTTCAAGCCCTACGCCGGTGTCTCCACCGCTATCGTCGTTTTCAGCAAAGGCGGCCGCACCGACAACGTGTTCTTCTATGACGTGCAAGCCGACGGCTACTCGCTGGATGACAAGCGTCAGCCTATCCAAGACAACAACCTGCCCGATGTGTTGGCCAAATACCAGCAATGGTCTGATCGCCAAGGTGACTTTAGCGACCGCACCCAGCAAGCCTTTATCGTGCCAGCCGACGAGCTAAGGGCGCAAAACTACGACCTGTCGATTAACCGTTACAAGCAAGTGGTACACGCTGTGGTTGTGCACCAGGATCCACGCGAGATTTTGAAACAGATGCAGGGGCTGGAAGCGGAGATTGTACGGGAGATGGCGGAGTTGGAAGGGTTATTGAGATGAGCGGAAAATGGCATATGGCACGACTTGGAGACTGCTGTAAAGTGGTGTCTGGTGCCACCCCGAAAACTGTAAATCCTGAGTTCTGGGATGGTGAAATTAAGTGGGTAACACCGAAAGATATTTCGCGGCTTGATGTGCCGTATTTGACAGACACTCCGGACAAGATTACGCTAAAAGGTTTTGCCAGTTGCTCAACAAATATGTTGCCTAAAGGCACTGTAATGGTCAGTTCTAGGGCACCAATAGGTAATGTAGCAATTTGTGGTGATGAAATGTGTACGAATCAAGGTTTTAAAAGCCTGATTCCTGGCGTAGGTGTTGACTCGCTGTATCTGTATTTCTGTATGAAGAAGTATTCTGAACGTTTGGCTGCACTTGGTAATGGAGCGACGTTTAAGGAGGTATCAAAGTCAATAGTGGAAGACTTCGAAATACCACTGCCTCCTCTGGAAGAACAAAAACGCATCGCCGCCATCCTCGACAAAGCCGGCAGCCTGCGCCGCAAACGCCAGCAAGCCATCCAGCTCGCCGATGAATTCCTTCGTGCGGTCTTTCTTGATATGTTTGGTGATCCGGTGGCTAATCCAAAGGGGTGGGAAATGTTCCCGCTTGGTGATCTGTGCAGTATTCGCCGTGGCGCTTCGCCAAGACCGATTAATGACTTTTTAGGTGGTACGGTGCCCTGGATAAGAATTGGGGATGCCACTTCCGGTGATGATTTATACATTACGGAGACAGCTAAACATGTAACGGAACCGGGTGCAGCGAAGAGTGTAAGACTCCATCCTGGGGCGTTTGTTTTTGCAAACTGCGGGGTAAGCCTAGGATTTGCGCGAATACTCAAAATAGAAGGCTGTATCCATGACGGCTGGCTTGCGTTCGAAGACTTTTCAAAATCAATTGACCAATTTTATTTACTGGCACTCATCAATATCCTGACACCAACGCTTCGGCGCATGGCACCAGACGGCACGCAGCCCAATTTGAATATCGGAATCATGAAGGCATTGGAGATACCCTTGCCCCCTATAGAGCAACAGCGACATTTTTCCATTATTTTTACTAAGGCAAAACAGTTAAAGGGAAAATTTCAGGGCATGGTAGAGGAAGCTGATAGGTTATTTGGTTCGACGCAAGATGAATTTTTTGGTCGGCATGGATAAGAAGGTACGCATACGCTCAGTTGGATCTGTTTCCGCTGAGCTGTTAAAGAAATCCAGGGAGGCTGCGCTTGCAGCAGTGCAGGTCTTCAATAATCCAGCGATTACCTTCAAGTCCGAAATATACGTCGTGCTTATCGTAATTTCCTGGACTTATTTGATGCACGCTTATTACCGTAAAAAGAAGGTTGAATACCGATATCACAAGATGGTTGGTGGACGGAAACGATTTGATCGAACAAATAAAGGTGCCCAGAAATACTGGGAACTTGAGCGCTGCTTAAACGATGAAAATTCACCGATTGATCGGGATGCCGCCAATAATTTAAATTTTTTGATTGGGTTACGGCACGAGATTGAACACCAGATGACTAGCCGCATCGACGAGTTTCTCAGCGCCAGATTCCAAGCCTGCTGTTTGAATTATAACGAATATATTAAATCACTTTTTGGCCCAGAGTTCGGCATTGATAAGCATTTGTCTTTTAGCTTGCAGTTTTCCTCGTTAAACAAAGATCAAATTGATACGCTTGCCGCGCAAAAAGATTTGCCTAAAAACATTCAAGCCTACATTACAAAGTTCGATGAAGCTCTTACTGAAGAAGAGTTTAATCATCCAAGTTATGCATATCGAATCTTGTTTGTACCTAAGACGGCAAATCGCAAGGGGCAGGCTGACCAAGTGATCGAATTTATCAAAGCGGACTCGGATTTTGCCAAGGATGTGAATGCACAATATACCGTAATCAAGGAAACCGAAAGAAAGAAGTATTCTCCCAAGCAAGTTATTGAGTATGTTCATAATGAGGGCTATCCGAATTTCAATATGCATCACCATACGCAGCTCTGGAAAGCGCTCGATGCACGCAATCCAGCTAAAGGTCTTGGGTCACAAGTTGTTAAAACATGGTATTGGTATGATGCTTGGCTAGAGCAGGTGAAGGCGCACTGTAAGGCAGAGGGGGGTAAATATGTTTAACCCAGTGTCAGCGGAATTAGAGAGCTGTCAGATTTGGAGTGTAATCTTACAGAGAATTGCATACCGCCGGAAACTGCTTAAAGGGGTAGCCATGACTTTTGATGAGTTTCTGGTGAAAAGACGCCAGTTGATGGCTAATAAGATGAGGCGTTATTACAGTTCGCTTTAGGTTTGTTTGAATTTAGTTACAGATTTTAATAAAAAAATTACATATGCATAAAAAAATTTATGTTTCTGATTTGGCTTGGTTAGGTTGTTAGTGGTCGAGATTTTAATAATAACCAAATAAAAACAATAAGTTGTTGTGATTATAAAAAACCGGCACGGTAGCTGCTAATAGATAATTACTTCACAACACTTAAGGAATAAAAATGCTACCAAATCACGGAAAACTAACTTGTACTAATTGCTTTGCTAATCAATCAGCGGTTTGGGGGAAAACCGCTACTGAAACGGATGGATGGCGGCTTGAATATGCGCCGGGTGCTTGGGGGAGCGCAAATCCTAAAACACTGGTTCTGGGCTTTTCTAAAGGTGCTAACCAGATGCAAAAATTGGCTACGCGTGCCTTCGATGATATTCCATTCAGTGGAATACGCCCGAACATGAGCCGCATTCTACATCGGCTTGGGTTGTTACCTTTGCATGAGGTTATTGATAGCCGAATCAAATCCGATGAGCAAGATTATGCATTTGGCTCACTTATCCGTTGCAGTGTGTCTGCTAAAAATCCCGTTACTGGAAAATTTGAAAAATCGGGTGATGTGATTCGCAAAAGCTGCTCAGCTTCAGCACCGCTTGATTTCATTGGTAAATGTACAAAACAGTTCTTGGCTAACTTGCCACCTCGTCTGGAAACAGTGGTGATGTTAAGTAACGACGATGATTATGTCGATGCCTGCTATGAACAGATGCGGAAGTTGCATCCAGATCTAAAGCGTATCAATGCTGTCGCTTATGGCAATAAGCAAGTCACTTTCGTTCATGTGATTCATCCAGCCGGTACAAGTGGTCGGCATATTCCTGATTGGCTTGAGGCCACCAAGGGTAAGCAGGCTTCGAAGCGTGATATGGCTATAGCAGCACTGAGTGCCAATAATCAATTTATTGTTTAGTAGAAGTATTTTTACTTATGTAATCGGGAAAAAGCATGAACCCAGATAAATGGCTAGGTAATTTACTGAAAAGATACGGCTTGAATCAACCAGATGGTCGTATGTTGTATGGCTACCGACTGACCGACGATGAATACCTGTCTTTAAAAGATACGCTTGCTTTTGCGTCTGAGTTTGGCCAATTGGGTGAAGTGGCCCGTAAAATTCGTAGCTTTCCGGCTTTATTTGTTCTTTATGCGGCTGAGTGGTGGCGGCGTGAATATCAGGGTGGTGCTTGGGAGTGGGCTCCAATAATCGGCTCTTTCGGTGGAGATGCAACGCAACTTGCAACAAATGCTAGAACTGAATGTGTTCAACAGGGGTTCGCATATTGGGGACATAGGCCCAGCGGTGAAGGCAAGAAATTTTTTGGTGCCGCAGTAGCTCAGGGCGGTTTGCCACTTAAGTTTATTGGGAATGGTGGCGGCAAACTTGCCTCGATCATGGCATCCGCGCTTCGCTCGGCAACCCGTTTTCACTGGGATGAGTCACAAATTGCACAAGATGTTGCTGATCGTGCTGATGAGCTGCCGGGCAGTCTGCACAAACCCGAAATTTATGCTTTGATTGCCCAAATGGTGAGGGCGGTTTTGGAACTGAAGAAAGAGTTTCAGTTGACTGGCGAAACCGACCCGATTGCGATCTTGAATAAGCGGGATCCTCAATGGCGTGAGCGTTTTCCACTACAACTAGAAGATGTCGCTGCGGAGGCGCTTTTGACTGGTTTGGTGAAAGAGGCTGCGCAACAGGTTGTGGTATCTTCATCTAGTATGTTTGCAGTTGAGCGTTTTCTGAAACCGATTGCAGAGGGGCGATATGAGTTGATGTCATCATTGCACTGTCCGACAACGGTGCATGTCGAGAATTTGGTCCACCTTTTTAGGCTCCACACTAATGAAGATCTACCCCGTTATTTTTCAATTGATGCCCAAGTCGGTGAGCGGGAGCCGTTTGCTGATGGAAGGCAGATTCTTGGCGCTGAGACGGCGAAAGCATCGCTATTCGTCAACAAACGATACTTATAGTGGACCCCTCAGTCAAGACAATAATGCATCGAGTTTAAGAGGGTAACCTTTTACATGCAGCGGAACAGCGCTGCCCCGGTTTTCTGTTTCTTTTTTCGTTTCTATTTCTGAGTGCGTTTTTTCTGTCTCACTCGGGTGCCCGGACAAGAGTTTTTTGTCGTATTTGTCCACAATCCTTGCGCCGCCTCCGCTTGCTGTACGGTAAACCTGGTCCGGTGTGTCGTAGCCCAGCGATTGGTGCGTTCTTTCCGTGTTGTAAAACACAAAGTATTCCGTCAGTCCAAGCAGTAAATCAGGCATGGTGGCGTAGCCTTTCAGGTACACGTCTTCATGTTTGACGCTACGCCAGAGCCGTTCCACAAAAATATTATCCAGTGCCCGGCCTCGCCCATCCATGCTGATGCTAATGCCGTGCGACTTGAGCACGCCCGTAAAAGCTTCACTGGTGAACTGGCTGCCCTGATCGGTATTGAATATCTCAGGCGCACCATATGTTTGCAATGCCTGCTCCAGGCAGTCCACGCAGAACCCACTATCCATTGTGTTGGATAACCGCCATGACAGTACTTTACGCGAGTACCAGTCAATCACCGCCACCAAATACACAAACCCTCGCGGCAGACGAATGTACGTAATATCTGTGCTCCATACCTGATTGGGACGCGTCACCAGCACGCCCCTGAGCAGGTACGGGTAAACCTTGTGCTGCGGGTGCCGTCGACTGGTGTTAGGCCATGGCGCCATGCCCGCAAGACCCAATATACCCATCAGCCTCTGCACACGCTTGCGGTTGATCTTGTGCCCCAAGCCACGCAGGTATTGCTTGATCTTGCGGCTGCCGTAAAACGGATGCCGCGTGTATTCGGCGTCAATCAGTGCCAGTAACGCCAATTCCTGTTTGTCTGGTTCTGTCGTTAATTGTGGCGCATAAACAGTGGAACGCGCCACACCGGTCAGTGCACATTGCCGTATCAGCGCCAGCGGCTCGATGGTGCTGACCCATTGCTTGCGCACTGCTATTGGCTGATCCCAGACTTTTTTTTGAGCCAGTCCAGTTCCATCTTCAACCGCCCAATCTCGGAATAGAGCCGCTCAGGACTGGCAGATGGGTCGGCAGGTTTCGGGCCACGTTTGGCATCAAACACATTGGCAGCTTGCTCTTGCAGCTCCTTCTTCCATAAACCAACTTGCGTCGGATGTACTCCAAACTCCTGGCCAATTTCGTTCACCGTCCTGATGCCGCGAATTGCCTCAAGTGCCACCTTGGCCTTGAATTCACCACTAAAATTCTTACGCTTCGTTTCACTCACAACCTGCTCCTTTGTTCAGCAGGTTACTATCTTAATTCACTGTCTGAAAATTGGGGTCCACTATATTACCGAATTGCAGTTTACTTGCCAGGGATTTTTCTTCCGAGGAAGAACGTCTATCTTCGATTCGTCAATGGTTGACGGAGGATATCAACGTTATTTCACTTCGTACCGAGGGGCTTTGGTCGGACTTAAGTGACCGAATTGTTGAAGGAGGGGGTTATTTCCGTACCGCAGAACATTCGGCTCAGCAGCCAGGAAGCCGTTTAGAGCAGTATGAACGGGATTTCAAGTCGGGACGCATAAACCTTCTAAGTTGTTCAACCACGATGGAGATGGGTGTCGATATTGGAGGTATCACCATCGTGGCAATGAATAATGTGCCACCTCATCCCACTAACTATTTGCAGCGTGCAGGTCGGGCTGGACGACGTTCAGAAACTCGATCCGTAGCATTAACAGTTTGCAAAAACAACCCTCACGATCAGCATGTATTTGATAATACTCTTTGGGCATTCACGACTCAGTTGCCTGCTCCGACTATTAAGCTGGAAAGTCCAATCATTGTCCAGCGACATATAAATTCAATGATGTTGGCGAGCTTTCTTCGGTCGCAACTTTCTAATTCGGCCAGTCTTGATAAGCTAGATATGGGATGGTGGATGCTTCCAAAAGAAGTGGCACCAGCGAATAAGTTTATTGCCTGGGCTAAATGTTTTGATGAATCGAAGGAAACGCATCTTGCATCAGGGTTGCGCTCGTTATTACGTCATACCTGCTATGAGGGAGCAGTATCGCTTGGTCGACTCGCTGCGGAGGCCGCAGCTATGCTCTCGGCACATAGTCACGAATGGTTTGGGGAATTTGATAGTGTTGAATTACAGTTGGCTAAGTTCCAAGGGGCAATTAAAGAGAAGGAGCCAGCATATAAAGCTCTGCAGATACAACAAAAGCGACTTACCGGGGAATATTTGCTTCGCGAGCTTGCGGCAGAAGGCTTTTTGCCAGGATATGGCTTCCCAACTGATATCTCTTCATTTGAGACGATGACTTGTGACGAGTTGGAGCGAAATAAAACGAGAAAAAAAGATGATCGGATAGATAATCTCTTACGCCATCGAGAGTTGCCAAGTCGTGGCACAGTGACAGCTTTACGGGAGTACGCACCTGGAGCGGAAGTGGTTATTGATGGTCTTGTTTATCGTTCTGCAGGCATTACGTTAAATTGGCATGCGCCTGCTTCAGTGCAAGCAATCAAGGAAATACAGAACTATAGTGGACCCCAATTTTCAGACAGTGAATTAAGATAGTAACCTGCTGAACAAAGGAGCAGGTTGTGAGTGAAACGAAGCGTAAGAATTTTAGTGGTGAATTCAAGGCCAAGGTGGCACTTGAGGCAATTCGCGGCATCAGGACGGTGAACGAAATTGGCCAGGAGTTTGGAGTACATCCGACGCAAGTTGGTTTATGGAAGAAGGAGCTGCAAGAGCAAGCTGCCAATGTGTTTGATGCCAAACGTGGCCCGAAACCTGCCGACCCATCTGCCAGTCCTGAGCGGCTCTATTCCGAGATTGGGCGGTTGAAGATGGAACTGGACTGGCTCAAAAAAAAGTCTGGGATCAGCCAATAGCAGTGCGCAAGCAATGGGTCAGCACCATCGAGCCGCTGGCGCTGATACGGCAATGTGCACTGACCGGTGTGGCGCGTTCCACTGTTTATGCGCCACAATTAACGACAGAACCAGACAAACAGGAATTGGCGTTACTGGCACTGATTGACGCCGAATACACGCGGCATCCGTTTTACGGCAGCCGCAAGATCAAGCAATACCTGCGTGGCTTGGGGCACAAGATCAACCGCAAGCGTGTGCAGAGGCTGATGGGTATATTGGGTCTTGCGGGCATGGCGCCATGGCCTAACACCAGTCGACGGCACCCGCAGCACAAGGTTTACCCGTACCTGCTCAGGGGCGTGCTGGTGACGCGTCCCAATCAGGTATGGAGCACAGATATTACGTACATTCGTCTGCCGCGAGGGTTTGTGTATTTGGTGGCGGTGATTGACTGGTACTCGCGTAAAGTACTGTCATGGCGGTTATCCAACACAATGGATAGTGGGTTCTGCGTGGACTGCCTGGAGCAGGCATTGCAAACATATGGTGCGCCTGAGATATTCAATACCGATCAGGGCAGCCAGTTCACCAGTGAAGCTTTTACGGGCGTGCTCAAGTCGCACGGCATTAGCATCAGCATGGATGGGCGAGGCCGGGCACTGGATAATATTTTTGTGGAACGGCTCTGGCGTAGCGTCAAACATGAAGACGTGTACCTGAAAGGCTACGCCACCATGCCTGATTTACTGCTTGGACTGACGGAATACTTTGTGTTTTACAACACGGAAAGAACGCACCAATCGCTGGGCTACGACACACCGGACCAGGTTTACCGTACAGCAAGCGGAGGCGGCGCAAGGATTGTGGACAAATACGACAAAAAACTCTTGTCCGGGCACCCGAGTGAGACAGAAAAAACGCACTCAGAAATAGAAACGAAAAAAGAAACAGAAAACCGGGGCAGCGCTGTTCCGCTGCATGTAAAAGGTTACCCTCTTAAACTCGATGCATTATTGTCTTGACTGAGGGGTCCACTATAGAACATACGTGAAGCATGGCGTTGTCGTGCTTGCGGTTCCAGCGGTACAACAGTTTCGGCAGATCAGATATCTCACTGTCCCGATTGCGGTACTTCGTTGCCGATTGGTCCGGATTGCCGATTTACCTATCTTGAGCCAGCTGGTTTCTCAGTCGATCTTTACGAGTCTCCGCATAACGATATTTCGACTCAGTCGTACGTGCCTGTGGAACTGCCATGGATCAACGCGAGCGGCGAGTGGTTGCCACTCGCGAACCCGAAACTTGGCAGCTACAGGTCGAGTTCTTCTGGTAGTGTGTTTAATTATTCGGCTGGTACAAACGGTCATGGTTACGCCATCTGTTTGGAGTGCGGTCGAGCCGAACCTATGATTACAGAGCCTGAGGATATAACCGCTAATAAGGAGGGTGTCGCCTTTCCAAAGGTATTCACCACACCCCATCGCCGTTTGCGTGGTGCTCAAGGTGGAGAAACCTCCATTTGTGAAGGGAGTAATAGGAAGTTTTCTATCAAGCCAGGTGTTCGACTCGGGCATAGCATGACTACCGATGTTTTGGAGCTTATGCTTTGGTGGTTCGATGGGCAGCCACTGACAGACCGGCAGGTAGCATATTCGCTTGCTGTTGCAATTCGTAGTGGAATTGCTTCAATGCTCGGTATTGAAGTTGATGAGCTCGGCTGCGACACTAAGCCGATACGGTTAGATGGTGGAGTCAGTGGTCAAGCTATCGTGATTTTTGATCGAAGTGCTTCGGGGTATTGTTCGTCAGTTACGAATCGGTTGCGGGAAGTATTGGGTCAGGCCAAAGAGGCATTGAACTGCAGTGCAGAATGTGAAGGTGCGTGTCAGCATTGCTTGCTCAGCTACGATACACGCTTCAGGCTAGATGATCTCAATCGGCAAGTGGCCTTGGATTTCCTCACTGAACGTTGGTTAGCTGACTTTGAGCTTCAAGCCGGAGATGCATTGTTCGGTAAAGATCGAACTAATGCTGAATTTCAGTCTTTACCGGAGGCAATTACACGCGAGTTGGCACGCCCAGATATTGAAGAACTCAGGATGTATCTTCTTGGTGATGTATCCGAATGGGATATTGCATCGTCGCCTTTGCGTAGCTGGATTCAGAGATGGGCATCTTCACCTTGTATAGTCAAGATTATATTGGCCCAGACAGCTGTGAATGAACTGTCACAGGCTGATCGGTTTGCTCTTCATGTTATGTCGAATCTTGATAATGTATCAATTTGGTCTGGTGATGTGCCTGCTTGCTCACCAAATGGTTATGTTGTGGCTGAGATTATTTCAGCCGGTAAATCGCGAGCATGGGCCTATCCGACGTCTTATTCGGCATATCCCGCAGCGAATTGGGGCGTTAATAACGGAGCTTTGTTGGTGTTTGGCAATCCTGAACTTTCGGGTATCCTGGTTCAGCCACTCAATTTCGCTACTGACACGCCAGTGGAGACATCCGGCCGCGTTTGTAGAGTTGAGGTTTCAAATGCTTTGGATGGAATTTCATCGGGTTTCGGTGAGCGTTTGCTCACGGAGTTGGAGTGTAAATTTGGATCATCATTGATAGGTGGTTCGTCCGATATTGTTCGAGTTGCATACCGAGATCGCTATTTGAACTCGCCACTCCCGGCCGCTTTACTCCTTGATTTTATTTCAGCATTCAAGCGCGCATATAAGGAACGCTGGGCTGTGCAGTCTGTAGAGCTCGGTGTTGTGCCATTTGCAGAGGAAGTAAATAGCTTTAAGAAGCCAAGCATGTTTTTTAACAATTGGCCTACCTCAACAGCGCGTGATGAAGCTATTCGTGAGGCATTTGAATATTGTGGAATGAGCTGCATTTTGCAAAGTATGCCTAAACAGGATGTGATACATGCGCGACTTCTGGAAATCGAGTGCGAGGATGGTCATGTTACGAAGGCATGGCTCGACCAAGGGTTCTCGTACTGGCAAGTACCAAAACTAGCTGGGAATCTATTGTCCAGGCAGGCGTCGCAATTTCCGTTTAATGACTCAGCTCAGGAACAGGGGCGGGCAGTTTCGGAAGCTCGGGTCAGGATTGAAGGGCAGATATTCCCGACTTATATATTTGTTGAGAGCGAATGAAATGTAGTAGTTCCGACTTGATCTGACAGTAGCATCAGTCAAATCGGGGGACTGTCAGATCAGATCGCGACTACTACATGTCGCCACGTTTTTGTTCCAGCAAACGCTTTACGTGTGACAGGATGCCGGATGCGCGATGCTGCAAGCGCGGGTCTGTCACGCACGCCACCTGCCATGTTGCCGCTGACTTAATTTTGACCATATAACGGCTATAAGCACCTGGTCAATTTTAAACCAGCACAGGTGGTCATTTTTAACCTAGCGTCAACAAGGAGGCCACCGCAAGACTTGGACAGTTCGAGGACTTCGAGGATGCGCTTGATATGCAGGATGCGGCTCGCGCTGAACTCGCTGCGACACAAGCAACAGTGATGCTAGTTGAGGGGGACGCGGCACGTCTTTGTGAAGCGATACAATACGACCGCGCGAATAGGTCAGCCGATGCCGTGGTTGAAACACTTTATGAGCGGTTGACTGAAGGGAAGATACTTGCACAGCGTCGCAAATCACTAGAGGAAAGAATTAAGGAGGCAGGAAAAGCTTTTACTCAGGCAGATCAGACAATACGGCTGGCGAATCAGGAGTTGGCTAACTTAAAGTCTGCAGCCGGTTGCGAAATGCCCCACTTCTTCGGCAATCTTGCGCAAGCTCATGCCATGTTTCCTCAATAATTCAATTTCCACATACACCTCGTCTGTGATCATGGCCGAATCCAAAATCCGGCCATCTTCCCAAATAGGTGTATCAGTTTTCAATCGGCGCTCTGTATCAATTTACATCCGGCAGTGACAAGGCTTCGCTGGAGCGAGCAGGTGGAGACCTCCAGGCATGCACACCGCAAGTGGAAAAGCGACACGAGAAG
Organism: Sulfuriferula sp. AH1; assembly: GCF_002162035.1. Classification (NCBI taxonomy): domain Bacteria; kingdom Pseudomonadati; phylum Pseudomonadota; class Betaproteobacteria; order Nitrosomonadales; family Sulfuricellaceae; genus Sulfuriferula; species Sulfuriferula sp. AH1. The sequence continues at coordinate 1,714,441 of NZ_CP021138.1, read as the reverse complement.
TTGATCGAGGCAGAGGCGGCACTTGGCAAGATTGATGGCGATGCGGATGCGGAGCAAAAAGCAGCAGATGCAGCGGCTAGGCTTTCAAATCTGATCGCCGAATATGCATCAGCACGACTTTCATCCTCCATTATTTCGGAGGCCATAGAAACCTACCAGCAACGCTATCAAGGCCCCCTGTTGGCGCGTGCATCAGAACTGTTCGCGACTATCACTGGGGGACGATTCACCAAAATTGCGACGGATTTCGATGAAGATATGACAATCCTCGTTGGCGTTCGAGCCAATGGCAAGCGTGAAACCGTTGGTAATCTAAGTTCGGGTACACGGGATCAGCTTTTCTTGGCATTGCGATTGGCCGCAATTGAGAGTCATGTTTGTAATCAGGAACCAATGCCGGTTGTGGTGGATGACATCGTTATTAATTTCGACGACACATCGGCGAGCGCAACCTTCAAGGTGCTTGCGGAATTGTCCAAGAAAACGCAGGTATTGTTTTTTACACACCACGAACATTTGCTGGAAAGAGCAGTGAGTGCGATAGGTTCAGGGTCATTCATGGCTCACAAGCTATAGATTGACCTCGGCTGTTCAATCATATCATTGTAATAGGTGGTCGACTTTGGATGATTATGGGTGGCGGGTTTGGGGTTCATTATGTAAGCAGGCAGCCATCAGCCGTAAGGCTGATTTGAACTGTGCAAAAGTGTCACCAAAAGTGTCACCAATTGAATATTTTAAGGAAATAAAAATGCCTGCATTTCTGCAAGCCTTTGAATTGATTGGTGCGCCCGAAGGGATTCGAACCCCTGACCCCTTGGTTCGTAGCCAAGTACTCTATCCAGCTGAGCTACGGGCGCATCCGTAAGAACAAAATTGTAACATACTTCACTGTCTTAACTCAACTACTGGTTTAAAAATTGCTTAAACGGTTGTTGGCGGAGAGAGAGGGATTCGAACCCTCGGTAAGGCTATAAACCCTACGCTCCCTTAGCAGGGGAGTACCTTCGACCACTCGGCCATCTCTCCTAATTGCTGGTTTTCAGCAACTTCAAACAGCGCGCCATGATAGCCTAACGCGCCTGGGGCGTCAACTTTATCCGGCGTTTTCCAGATTAAATGCCTTGTGCAGCACTCGTACCGCCAGTTCCAGATACTTTTCGTCGATGACGACGGAAATCTTGATTTCCGAAGTGGATATCATCTGGATGTTGATGCCTTCTTCGGCCAGCGTCTTGAACATGGTGCTGGCGATGCCTACGTGCGAGCGCATGCCTACGCCGATGATGGAAACCTTGGCGATCTTGTCGTCGCCGATGATTTTGTGGGCGCCGATCTGCGGTTGCATGCTGTTGAGCAATTGCATGGCGCGGGCGTATTCGTTGCGATGCACGGTGAAGGTGAAATCGGTGGTGTTGTTGGCGCCGACGTTCTGGATGATCATGTCCACGTCGATGTTCGCATCGGCGACCGGGCCCAGGATCTGGTATGCGATGCCTGGGGTGTCGGGTACACCGAGTACGGTAATCTTGGCTTCGTCGCGGTTGAAGGCGATGCCAGAGATAATCGCTTGTTCCATGTTGTTTTCTTCCTCAAAAGTGATGAGTGTGCCTTCGCCTTCTTCCTGAAAGCTGGAGAGTACGCGCAGTTTGACTTTGTATTTGCCGGCGAATTCGACCGAACGGATTTGCAGTACCTTGGAGCCGAGGCTGGCCATTTCCAGCATCTCTTCAAAGGTGATGGTCTTCAGCCGGCGCGCTTCGGGAACGATGCGCGGGTCGGTGGTGTATACGCCGTCGACGTCCGTGTAAATCTGGCATTCGTCAGCCTTCAGTGCGGCGGCCAGCGCAACGCCGGTGGTGTCGGAGCCGCCACGGCCGAGCGTGGTGATGTTGCCGTGTTCGTCCACGCCCTGGAAACCGGCGACGACGATGACTTTGCCTGCGGCAAGGTCGTTGCGGATGTTTTCTTCGTCAATGCCGAGAATGCGGGCTTTGGTATGGGCGTTGTCGGTGAGGATACGGACTTGCGAGCCGGTGTAGCTCTTGGCTTTCAATCCCAGATCTTTTAGCGCCATGGCTAATAAAGCGATAGTCACTTGTTCGCCGGTAGACACTAGAACGTCGAGTTCGCGTGGATCGGGATCGGATTGGACGCCTTTGGCAAGTGCAATCAGGCGGTTGGTTTCGCCGCTCATGGCGGAGAGTACGACGACAACCTGATGTCCCAGCATTTTGAATTTGGCTACGCGTTCCGCTACATGTTTGATGCGTTCGACGCTGCCTACCGATGTGCCGCCGTATTTCTGTACAATGAGTGCCATAAAAATTGGTTAAAAAAGCAAAAGCAAATTCTAGCGTAGTCGGGGGGAATTGGCGAGCACCGGATCAGCCTTTTAATGCGGGCGTGATATGAGGTGCAAGCGCTTGCAGTAATTGGCCGAATATTTTGGGGTTGCCGGCAATGATATTGCCGCTGTCGATATAGCTGTCGTCACCCTGAAAATCGCCTACCAGACCGCCGGCTTCCTTGACCAGCAGGCAGCCTGCGGCAATATCCCATTTCGACAGGCCGATTTCCCAGAATCCGTCCAGGCGGCCAGCTGCGACGTAAGCCAGATCCAGCGCGGCAGAACCGGGACGGCGCACACCGGCGGTTTTCTGCAGCATGTCGCGCAACATGCCCATGTAGGCGTCGAGGTGAGTGAAGTCGCGGTAGGGGAATCCGGTACCGACCAGCGCATCGGCCAGTTTGATGCGTTTGGATACGCGGATGCGGCGTTCGTTCAGATAGGCGCCCTGACCACGTGAGGCGGTGAACAAATCATTGCGGCTCGGGTCGTAAACAACAGCCTGATCCAGTTGGCCCTTGTGTACCAGCGCGATGGAGATGCAGTATTGGGGGAAGCCATGCAGGAAGTTGGTGGTGCCGTCGAGGGGGTCAATGATCCATTGGTATTCGGAATCGCCTTGCTGACCGCTCTCTTCTGCTAAAATAGCATGATTTGGGTAAGCGTCCAGCAGCACATCGATAATTGCGGCTTCGGCGGCGCGATCCACTTCGGTGACGAAGTCATTGTGTTGCTTGTGTTTGACGGTTAAAGCGTCGGTGTCTTGTGATGCGCGGTTGATAATACCGGCGGCACGACGGGCGGCTTTTACCGCGGTGGTGAGCATAGGATGCATGGCAATATGTCAATGAGCGAAATAATAACGCTTAGTTTAACTCAAAACCGTGATTTTCCCCAGCGTCAGGCTGATAAATCATGGATTAACCATTGAAAACAGCTATGTCCAACTTGTTAGATAATGTACGTATCGTATTGAGCCATACCAGCCATCCGGGCAACATCGGTGCGGCTGCGCGAGCGATGAAAACCATGGGCTTGCATGATTTGCGCCTGGTGCAGCCCAAACAATTCCCCGACCCCGCCGCAGTGGCAATGTCTTCCGGCGCTACCGATGTGCTGGATGGAGCCGTGGTCACGCAGGATCTGGCCAGCGCATTGACAGAAGCGGTCATGGTAGTCGGCTGTACCGCCCGACGGCGCGATCTGTCGCACACCATGCTCAGTGCGCGCGAGGCGGCGCCGTTATTGCTGGCGCATGCCGCCAACGCGCCTGTCGCGCTGGTGTTCGGCACGGAAATGTCGGGATTGACCAATGCCGAGCTGGATCAGTGTCAGATGCTGGTGCATATTCCGGCTAATCCGGATTACAGTTCCCTGAATCTGGCGTCGGCTGTGCAGATATTGAGTTATGAACTGCGCTGCGCGATGCCGGAACCGGGCATGCCGGAAAATGTCCCGCAGGAATTGGCGCGTCATGACGATCTGGAATTGTTTTATCGTGAGCTGGAACGGACGCTGGTGGCTATCGGTTTCCTGAATCTGGCTGCGCCGCGGCGTTTGATGACTCGGCTGCGACGCCTGTATTCGCGTGCGCAGCTGGAGAAGGAAGAGCTGAATATTTTAATGGGAATACTCAAGTTGATGCGTAATCCGGCGCAGGTCAATGTACCCAGGGACTGGGATATTGTTGACTAATTTAGTCAGGTATTGCATACTTGTCCACCTGTGGAACAGATAGGGGTCATCGTGTTCGATCAATTGCGTGAAGACATAGCGGTAGTATTCGAGCGGGATCCGGCGGCGCGTTCGGTATTTGAAGTGCTGACCACTTATCCCGGCATTCACGCGATACTGCTGCACCGGCTGTCATCGCGGTTCTGGCGCTGGGGCTGGAAATGGCTGGCGCGTTTTACCGCCTATTTCGGACGCTGGGCGACCGGGATCGAGATTCATCCCGGCGCGCATATCGGCCGCCGGGTATTCATCGATCACGGCATGGGCGTTGTGATCGGTGAGACAGCGGAAGTGGGCGACGATTGCACGCTCTATCATCAGGTCACCTTGGGCGGCACCTCGTGGAACAAAGGCAAGCGTCATCCTACGCTGGGTAAAGGCGTGGTGGTGGGGGCCGGGGCCAAGATACTGGGGCCGCTGACAGTTGGCGAAGGCGCCAAGATAGGTTCGAATGCCGTAGTGGTGAAAGATGTGCCGGCAGGCGCGACTGCAGTGGGTATTCCGGCGCGGATTTTAACCAGCGCGGCAACGGAAGAAGCGACGACTGCCGTCAAGAAGCTCGGTTTTGCCGCTTACGCGATCAGCGCCGACATGAATGACCCGATGGTGAAGGTGGTGCATGGTCTGATCGATCATTCCGCGACCATGGATGAGCGTATCAACTGGATAGTTGAGCAGCTCAAAGTATTGGGAGTGGAGCCTGCTACGCCGGCACCGAAACGAGATGAGTTCGACCCGGCGTATTTAAATAAAATAGTTGACTGAATTTATCGGGTATTGTATTGTCCAATTCACTGTGACGGATACGGGAAATGAATCATGCGCTTGACAACTAAAGGACGGTTTGCGGTGACTGCCATGATCGATTTGGCGCTGCATCATGGTAAGGGTCCGGTAACTTTAGCCGCGATCAGCGAGCGCCAAAAGATTTCGCTCTCGTATCTGGAGCAATTGTTTGGTAAATTACGGCGCCGTGAACTGGTGGAAAGCGTCCGCGGCCCCGGCGGCGGATATCGCGTCGCCAAGCCGTTAGCCGAGATTTCTGTCGCGCAAATCATTCAGGCCGTAGATGAGCCCATGGATGCGACCCAGTGCGGCGGGCTGGAAAACTGTCAGGACGACCATCGCTGCATGACGCACGAATTATGGTCGAATCTGAACCGGCGCATACAGGATTATCTCAGAACGGTGACTCTGGCGAATCTGGTTGAACAGCAGCAAGCTAAAAATTCAGCATCGGCGGTGGTATGCGACCACCGCGTAAAACGTGAAAAAGTTTCGGTGGCTGCCTAGGTATCTGAACCCGGCCATCTTATATTGGAGTTGAAAATGTTAAAGCACCCGATTTATCTGGATTATTCCGCCACTACCCCGGTGGATCCGCGCGTCGCCGCGAAAATGATCCCGTATCTGACCGAAATGTATGGCAACCCCGCCAGCCGCTCCCATGCTTACGGCTGGGAAGCGGACAAAGCGGTGGAAACCGCGCGCGAACAAGTTGCGCAGCTGGTCGGCGCCGACCCCAAGGAAATCGTGTGGACTTCAGGTGCGACCGAATCCATCAATCTGGCACTCAAGGGCGCAGCCCATTTTTACAAGGCCAAGGGCAAGCACCTGATCACCTTGCGTACCGAGCACAAAGCCACGCTGGATACCATGCGCGAGCTGGAGCGTGAAGGTTATGAGGTCACTTACCTGACGCCTGAATCGGATGGCTTGCTGGACCTGGGAAAGCTGAAAGCCGCAATACGTCCCGATACCATCCTGATCTCGATACTGTTCGTAAATAATGAAATCGGCGTGATTCAGGATATCGCGGCTATCGGCGAGATTTGCCGCGAGAAAGGCATTATTTTTCACGTGGACGCGGCGCAGGCTACCGGCAAGGTCGATATCGACCTGGACAAGCTCAAGGTCGATCTGATGTCGTTCTCCGCCCACAAGACTTACGGCCCGAAAGGTGTCGGCGCCTTGTATGTACGTCGCAAGCCCCGTGTGCGCATCGAAGCGCAAATGCACGGCGGCGGCCACGAGCGTGGCATGCGCTCCGGCACACTGGCGACGCATCAGATCGTGGGCATGGGTGAAGCGTTCCGCATTGCGCGCGAAGAGATGGCGACCGAAAACGTGCGCATTCGTGCATTGCGCGATCGTCTGCTGAAAGGCCTGTCGGATATCGAAGAAGTTCATGTCAACGGCGACATGGTGCATCGCGTACCCCACAACCTGAATATCAGCTTCAATTTCGTCGAAGGCGAGTCATTGCTGATGGCGATCAAGGATCTGGCGGTATCGTCCGGCTCGGCATGTACTTCCGCAAGCCTGGAACCTTCCTACGTGCTGCGCGCGCTGGGACGATCGGATGAGCTGGCTCATAGCTCGATACGCTTTTCCATCGGTCGCTACACGACCGAGCAGGATGTGGATTACGCAATCGATCTGCTGCATCAGAAGATCGGCAAATTGCGCGAGTTGTCGCCGTTATGGGAAATGTACAAGGACGGTATTGATTTGAACAGCGTGAAATGGGCAGCGCACTAATTTTAGGAGAACACTCATGGCTTACAGCGATAAAGTATTGGATCACTACGAAAATCCCCGCAACGTCGGTTCGTTTGCCAAAGACGACGAAGAAGTGGGCACCGGCATGGTCGGCGCGCCTGCTTGCGGCGACGTGATGAAACTGCAAATCAAGGTCAACAAGGACGGCATCATCGAAGATGCCAAATTCAAGACGTATGGCTGCGGTTCCGCTATTGCTTCCAGCTCGCTGGTTACCGAATGGGTAAAAGGCAAAACGCTGGATCAGGCGATGGAAATCAAGAACACGGCGATCGCCGAAGAACTGGCATTGCCGCCGGTCAAGATACACTGCTCGATTCTGGCTGAAGATGCGATCAAGGCCGCGGTAGAGGATTACAAGGCCAAACACGGCGAAACCGCCGACAGCGTGCATTAAGGAGAGAAACATGGCCATTACTGTCACCGAAAGCGCAGCGAAACATATTGCCAATTTTCTGGCAAAACGCGGCAAAGGTGTGGGTTTGCGACTTGGCGTCCGCACCAGCGGCTGCTCGGGCATGGCTTATAAGCTGGAGTTTGCCGATGCCGTGGAAGACGACGATCTGACCTTCGTCAATCATGGCGTCATTGTGCTGGTCGACCCCAAAAGTCTGCCGTACATAGACGGCATGGAACTGGATTTCACCCGCGAAGGTTTGAACGAGGGGTTTAAATTCAACAATCCTAACGTCAAGGACGCCTGCGGCTGCGGCGAAAGTTTCAACGTCTGACTTATTAATTACGGCCCGGCATCAGGCGCATCGCGTGCCTGCCTCCGGGATCGGGCGCTAACGCTATCTAGATACGGATCAGGATGATGCAATTTGATTTTAGCCGTAACCATTTTGAATTGTTTGACCTGAAACCGCAGTTTGAACTGGATAATGCAACGCTGGAAGCGGCTTATCGGCAATTGCAGGCTCAGGTGCATCCTGACAAGTTTGCGCATTTGTCCGAAGCAGAAAAACGGGCCTCGATGCAGTGGTCAACCCGGGTCAACGAAGCCTACCAAACTCTCAAATCACCGCTTAACCGTGCAGTGTACATATTGCAATTGAACGGCATTAATGCGCTGTCCGAAACCAATACGCAACTCGCGCCCGTGTTCCTGATGCAGCAAATCGAATGGCGCGAGGCTATCCAGGATGCGCGTGACGGTAGCGACTTGGGCGCTTTGCAGCAGATTGAACGCGAGATTGCCGCGCAAACCAAAATCTGGCGCGAACAGCTTTTAGCGCAGCTGGATCAGCAGCACGATCTGGTGGCCGCTACCAACACGGTGCGTCAACTCAAGTTCGTCGACAAAATCATGAGCGAGATCGACGACGCTTATTCAGTATTGGATAATTAATTACATGGCACTTTTGCAAATTTCAGAACCCGGCATGAGTACCGCACCGCACCAGCACAGGCTGGCGGCGGGCATCGATCTGGGCACGACCAACTCACTGGTGGCAAGCGTGCGCAACGGCGTGGCACTGGTATTGAATGATGAGGATGGACGCGCATTGCTGCCGTCTGTCGTACGCTACAGCAAAGCGGCTGACCCTGTAGTGGGTTATGCGGCGCAAGCGGTGCAAAGCCAGGATCCGCACAACACCATCGTTTCCGTCAAACGTTTCATGGGTCGTGGGCTCAAGGATATCGTCGATGCGGCGAGCTTCCCCTATCATTTCGTCGATGCGCCGGGCATGGTGCAGCTAAAAACGGTAACCGGCGTAAAAAGCCCGGTTGAAGTCTCGGCAGATATCCTGCGCGTATTGCGCGATCGTGCCGAACGCTCGCTCGGTGGTGATCTGACTGGTGTCGTGATTACCGTACCGGCCTATTTTGACGATGCGCAGCGTCAGGCCACCAAGGATGCGGCCAAGCTGGCCGGGCTGAATGTCCTGCGTCTGCTCAATGAACCGACTGCAGCTGCCATTGCCTACGGCCTGGATAACGCCGCCGAAGGCGTTTATGCGGTATACGATCTGGGCGGCGGTACTTTCGATATTTCCATCCTGCGTTTGTCGCAAGGCGTGTTCGAAGTGCTGTCGACCAACGGCGACTCGGCTCTCGGTGGCGATGATTTCGATCAGCGCATATTCTGCTGGATATTGGAGCAAGCCAAATTTCCCGAGTTGACCGCCAAAGACACACGTCTGTTGCTGAGCAAGGCGCGTGAAGCCAAGGAGGCGCTATCAGACCATCCGGAAGTGGGTATTACCGCTGTTTTATCCTCAGGGGAAACGGTGGATGTGATGCTTACGGCCAAAATCTTTAATGAAATTACCGCCAGTCTGGTCAACAAGACGCTGGCTCCGACCCGCAAGGCACTGCGCGATGCGGGTTTGGGGGTGGATGAAATCAAGGGCGTGGTCATGGTAGGCGGCTCCACCCGCATGCCGCGGATCCAGTCCGCTGTTGCCGAATTTTTTGGCCAGACACCGCTGACCAATCTCGATCCGGATAAGGTCGTTGCGCTTGGTGCGGCGATACAGGCCAATGTGCTGGCAGGTAATCGCGCACAGGACGACTGGCTGTTGCTCGATGTGATTCCACTGTCGCTGGGCATAGAGACCATGGGCGGTCTGGCCGAAAAGATCATTCCGCGCAATACCACCATCCCTGCCGCTCGCGCACAGGAGTTCACTACCTACAAAGACGGCCAGACGGCGATGAGCATTCATGTCGTGCAGGGCGAGCGCGAACTGGTGAGCGATTGCCGTTCCCTGGCCAAGTTTGAATTACGCGGCATTCCGCCGATGGTGGCTGGCGCTGCGCGAATAAGAGTAACCTTCCAGGTCGATGCCGATGGTCTGCTGTCGGTATCCGCGGAAGAACTGAAGAGCGGCGTACAGGCCACGATAGCGGTCAAGCCGGCGTATGGACTGGCCGATGAAGATATTACCCGCATGCTGCAGGCATCGTACGTTCACGCCAAGGAAGACATGCAGATGCGCGCCATGCAAGAGGCGAAGGTGGATGCAGAACGGCTGCTCGACGCCACGCAAACGGCGTTGGCTGAAAATGGCAGGGATTTGCTAACCGAAGAAGAATTGCAGACCATCGCTTCAGCCATGCAGGCGCTGACGCTGCAGTTGGAGGGTGCAGATCACCGTGCCATTAAGGATGCCGCCGAAGTGCTGAATAATGTCACCCGTGATTTCGCTGCGCGCCGCATGGATGCCAGCGTCAAGCAAGCGCTGGCCGGTCAACGATTCGATACCATTTAGGAACAAGTACCATGCCACAACTCATAGTCTTACCTCATCCGGAGCTTTGTCCCGAGGGCACCGTCATCGATGCAAAACCCGGTGTCAGTATTTGCGACACCCTGTTAGCCAATGATATTGAAATCGAACACGCCTGCGAAAAATCCTGCGCCTGCACGACTTGTCATGTGATCGTGCGCGAGGGCTTCAATTCGCTTGAGCCGTCGTCCGAGCTGGAAGACGATATGCTGGACAAGGCCTGGGGTCTGGAGCCGAATTCGCGTCTGTCATGCCAGGCCATCGTCGAGGATTCCGATCTGGTGGTCGAGATACCTAAATACACCATCAACATGGTCAAGGAGGGGCATTAGCATGAAATGGACGGATACGCTGGATATCGCAATCGAACTGATGGAAACGCACCCGGATGTCGATCCGAAGTTTATCCGCTTTACCGATTTGCATGGCTGGGTCACCGCGCTGCCTGATTTTAACGATGATCCCGAACGCTCCAATGAAAAGATACTGGAAGCTATCCAGATGGCGTGGATAGAGGAAGCAGAATAATGACTCATGCAAAAGGCCGGGATATTCCCGGCCTTTTGCATGAGGGTCAGCCCGATTTACTCGGCTGAACGTGCCGATACTTTACGGTATGCATCCAGCAGGCGCTGGTGCATGTCACAGCCGGTTAAATCCATGCCCGGCGCGCCGAGCTCGAAAAAGCGGTTGTCACGGTTCAGCAGGGCGCGTGCCTGTGTGAGCGTTTCCGCTCCGTAAAGCAGCGCCAGACTGGTTTGATACGGCGTCTCGTCTTTCATCTCCAGCAGTGTGGCGATGCAGCGGTACACCAGGCGTCGTGGTGCGGCGATCTGTTCGAAGTGATCGATCCAGTCGCAGCCTTCGCGTATCGCCTCTGCATCGCCGCAAGCCAGCGCCAGCAGAGTCTTGAGTTCACCGATACGCAGATCCTTCCAGTGCGAGCCGGGGTCGGCAGCCAGTCCGATCAGTGCCGCCACCGGGCGCTGGTCTGCCAGCCCTAGTTCATTCAGGGTATCAAGCAGGGTCTGGCATTCGCTCTCATCCAGATTTTGCAGATTCAGTATCGCCGGGCGCAAGTCGTTGGCGATGCTGTTGTTGTCCCACTCCAGATCATCTATCGGGTAGATTTCCGACATGCCGGGAACGATGATGCGGCAGCTGTACACACCCAGATCGGTGTAGTCGGCGATGTAGATGTCGCGGTCGTCCTGATGGATGCAGTCGCACAGCCAGTTGAATTCTTCCGCCGTGGTGCCGGGGTGATCCCAGTCGGCAAAGTCATAATCGGGCTTGTCGCGCAGGAATTCCCAGCTGATGATGCCGCTGGAGTCGACGAAATGGATTTCGATGTTCTGCGGATCGGCGATCTCTTCCAGATCGAAGCCGGGTTCGTGAAAGCCTGCCAGCGCATCCAGATCGCGGCCTTGCAGCAGTTCGGTCAATGAGCGTTCCAGCGCGACTTCAAAGCGCGGGTGCGCGCCGAAGCTGGCAAAGCAGCCCTGATCGTGCGGATTGAGCATGGTCACGTTCATCACCGGGTAACGCCCGCCCAGCGACGCGTCTTTCACCAGTATGCCGAAACCGGCAGCGCGCAATTCAGCGATACCCTTGGCGATGCTTGGGTAACGGGCGATGACTTCCTCAGGTACATCGGGCAGACAGATGCCCTCGCTGATGACGCGGAACTTGACGTGGCGTTCCAGTATCTCGGACAAGGCCTGCGTGCGTGCCTCGGTGGGTGTATTACCGGCGGACATGCCGTTGCTGACATACAGATTGCCGATGATGTTGACCGGGAACCAGCAGGTTTCATTATCGCGCTGGCGCTGATAGGGCAGGGCGCAGATGCCGCGCTCGGCATTGCCGGAATTGCGGTCGACCAGCGTCTGCAAATCCAGCGCGCTGTCCGGGTCATAGAATTCGCGCAATTCGGCGTTGAGCAAGTCCTCCGGCCATTTGTCGTCTTGCGGCAAATCGAACCAGCGTTCCTGCGGGTAGTGTACGAAGTCTTGTCCGGCGATGGTCTCGCCGAAATAATAATGCGTCCAGAAATATCGGCAGCCAAGGCGCTCGAAAAATTCGCCCAATGCGCTGGCCAGTGCGGCCTCTCGGGATGCGCCCTTGCCATTGGTGAACAGCAACGGACAGTCGCGGTCGCGGATGTGTACCGACCAGGCATCGGCGACCGGGTTGAGCCAGGAGCGCTCTTCGATGTTGAAGCCCAGTGCCATCAATTTGGCCTGCATGGTGGCGATGGAGGTTTCCAGCGCAGCATCCTTGCCGATAATAAAGTGTTGTTGCGTCATGTAGCGTCCCGATTAAAATTGCTCGCCGGCAGCGAGATAGCGCCATTGCCCGACCGGCAAGTCGCCCAGTAAGACATTGCCGATGCGGATGCGTTTCAGTCCGACTACCTTGAGGCCGACCAGCTCGCACATGCGCCGAATCTGGCGCTTCTTGCCCTCGCGCAGCACAAAGCGCAGCTGGTCCTGATTCTGCCAGCTCACTTGCGTCGGACGCAGCGCCGCACCATCCAGACTCAGCCCATGATTCAGCAATTTCAGGCCCTGTGCGCTAAGCTGGCCTTCGACCCGTACCAGATACTCCTTGTCTACAGCGGAATTTTCACCAATCAATTGCTTGGCGATGCGCCCGTCCTGTGTCAGTACCAGCAGCCCGATAGAGTCGATATCGAGCCGCCCGGCCGGCGCCAGACCGTGGGCGTGTTCGTTGCTAAAGGCGATGCCGGACTGGTCTTCGGCGTAATGATTGGCCGTGGTGATGAGCACGCTCGCAGGCTGGTAGCCGTCCTCCGCCTGGGCGGAAACATAGCCGATGGGCTTGTTCAGCAAAATGGTAACGCGGCTGTTCTGCTCGCGTTGCGCCTGCTGCTGCAGATCGATGCGACAATTTGGTGACACCTTGGTGCCGAGCTCGGTCACCGGCACGCCATCGACGCGCACCCAGCCGCGGGCGATATACACATCAGCCTCGCGCCGCGAACACAGCCCGCGCATGGACATCAGTTTTGAAAGGCGTAGTGTTTCTTCAGACATGTTGGCGATATGATTTGTTGCGATTAGAGGCGTGATTTTACGCGGGAAATCGATTTAATACCCAAATTATTGATGAATAAAATGCGTATTGGCGACGTGTATTTTTATTTCATCAAGTGGTTGCAATAGGATTAAATGAGGGCATAATGTCCGCTATTATACCCAGATATGGATTTTGTCATGACTACAGTTCTTCACACCGGCCCTGACCGCGACATGGCGACGAATTATCTTACTGCCGCGCTTAAAATTCACAAACAAGCAGAAATAGCGCGTCATTTGGGTATAGATGCTCGTACTGTCAGGCGCTGGGTGGTTGAGCAATCAGTACCGGCGCACTATGCATTTGGCCTGCAACGCCTCTTGCCGCTCGAATTGCCGCTTGCAGATGATGTTCCCTTTACTTTTATCGATCTTTTTGCCGGTATTGGGGGCATCCGCATGGCTTTCGAAGGTTTGGGCGGGCATTGCGTTTTTACCAGCGAATGGGATAGTTATGCGCAAAAAACCTACGCAGAAAATTATCCCGGTGGGCACCAGATTAACGGCGATATTACACAAGTCGCTGCATCCGACATCCCCGATCATGATGTTCTGTTGGCTGGTTTCCCATGCCAGCCTTTCTCTATAGCAGGTGTTTCCAAGAAAAATGCGCTTGGTCGTGCTCACGGTTTTGCTTGCGAAACCCAAGGGACCCTATTTTTCGACGTTGCACGCATCATTGAAGAAAAGCGGCCTCGCGCTTTTCTGTTGGAAAACGTCAAAAATCTTGTTTCTCATGACAAGGGGCGCACCTTCGATGTCATCCGTCGCACGCTGAGTGAAGAGTTGGGTTATCACGTTTATTATCGTGTGATAGATGGTGCCCATTTTGTACCGCAGCATCGCGAACGCATACTTATTGTCGGTTTTCGTGAGCCTGTAAATTTTGATTTCGATGCCTTACCGTTGCCCGCCAAAGGCAGGCGTACACTGGGCGAAATTTTGCACAAGATCGATGGCACTGAACCGCATCTGCAATGGGATGGTGATCGGTTTTTTAATCATGCCAATCAGCGAGTTGACCCGAAATATACGCTGACCGACAAACTTTGGGCTTACTTGCAAGGCTATGCGGAAAAACACAGAGCAAAAGGCAACGGCTTCGGCTTCGGTCTGGTCACGCCAGAAAGTGTTACGCGTACGCTGTCGGCGCGCTATTACAAGGATGGTTCTGAAATCCTTGTCTATCAAGGCGAAGGCATCAATCCGCGTCGTTTGACCCCGCGTGAATGCGCACGGCTGATGGGTTTTCCGGATACGTTCAGAATTCCGGTATCGGATACACGGGCTTACAAACAGTTTGGGAATTCCGTTGTTGTTGATGTTATGGCTCACGTTGCTAAATTGATGCAGCCAATGCTTGAAGCTGATATCCTGGAACCTGAATTACCCCTTCATTACGCAACTGCCTAAGGAGAAATCATGCGTACCCAATCACGTATTCCGAAGCTACGCGACACCTCGTTTGATAGCGCATTATTGTGGTTTTCGGAGATGCAATGCAGTAATCTGCTTTTTCATCCTGAGGACGATCCTGCCGACATTATCCGTATTTCGAGTGGCGAACGCCTCTTTTCGGAAATTGAGGTTAAGGAATTGAATTTCTTGCTAAACGAACTTGAGCAAGGGATAGGGCATGAAAAGATAATTGAGGCCGCTTATCCTGTTTTTATGCATGCTTGTGGTCTTCAACTGGATGCCTGATGGTTGATATTGTTGATTCGGCTACGCGTAGCCGGATGATGGCAGGTATTAAGGGCAAGAACACCAAGCCAGAGCTTCTGGTTAGAAAATATCTGCATAGTCGAGGTCTTCGGTTCAGACTTCATGCCAAAGAGTTACCTGGGAAACCAGATTTGGTTTTCCCAAAATACAAGACAGTTGTCTTTGTGCATGGATGTTTCTGGCATCAACATCCTCGATGCAAGCTTGCAGTTATGCCTGGTAGTAATATTGAATTCTGGAAACAGAAGCTGGGTGCAAATCGGGAGCGGGATCAACGAAATAAAAAAATGCTAAAGGCACTTGGTTGGAGGATCTTGACGGTTTGGGAGTGCCAATTAAATGATCGCTATTTATCGGGTCTCGCCGGAAAAATCATAGCTAAAGATAAGGAAGTAAATGCTGAATCGACAACTCGATAGTTTGTTTTCTTACTGCGAAGGATTGAGTCACTTGGGTGGTAAAGTGATTCGTGGCGGTGAGATTTTTGCAAAGATACTAACCAAAAATGACGACTCCGGCCGCCATGGGGTCTTGGTTCCTATCGAAGCATACGATCTCTTTCCAGAGTTGCAGATTGCAGATCCTAGTCAAAATGTGACTGTGCATTTTTTAGGAGTTGATGCTATTAAAGGCGAGGAGCAGACTCTGGCATACAAGTTCTATCAACGTTATCCAGAACGCCGAATTACCTGTCTTAATGGCAATTTCAATGATAGACAACATGGTCTAAGGTTAGGGATTTTTTTGAGAGCAGATCATGTTGATGGTTCAGTTAGCTACTATGTAGACATTTTACGGGAACGTGGTGATTCCGAATTTCATCGGCTTTGTTCTTTGCTGTTTGGGGATTCAATTCCCCTTAGCGAAGGGTTATTTGTACTGCAAAACATTGATGCTCCAACTATCGTTTTTGATGATGCACTTAATGAACTTTTGACACACTTTGATCGTATACAAGGACAGGGCTATATAGATTCGCTTCGGATCGGTGATACTGGTATTGGATATACCTTTGAATCGCTGTTGGGTATTGAAGAAAATAATGACCGACGAGCTGATTTCAGGGGGATTGAGATTAAATGTAAACAGGTTAAAGAAACTGGTGGGCATGGTGGAAAGATAAATTTGTTTCAGCAAGCCCCAATGTGGGAGGAAAAGTTAACAGCGCTTGAGAGATTGCATTTGATTGGCCAGCAAGATGGTCGAGGTCGCTATTCCTGTTTTTCACAAGTGACTACGCTGGCTAATAATCTCGGGTTATCACTTGAACGGTCTGCCATCTCCGAGCAGATCGACTTATTGAAAGAGTCTGTAAGGTTTGGTTATTGGCCATTCGCGATGCTTGAGGGCCGACTCCGTGAAAAACATGCACGCGCAGTTTTTGTGAAAGCGAAAGTATCTAATGTCGCTGGCCGGCAACGATTTCATTACAATGAGTTGGTTTACTGTGAGCGACCATCAATTCAGCGTTTTACTGATCTTGTTCAAGCGAAACGGATTGTGTTTGAATTTATGATGTCCGAAAAGGAAGGGAGTGGCGTTCGTAATCACGGATACCCATGGAGATTATCGGGTGAAGAGTTTCTTAGTGAGTTGTTTTCACTGCGGGTAAAGCTCAGATGACTCCGTTGATTAGATATATTACAAAGTCCGCGAATACCGCGGCGCAGCTTCACTAGGTTGTTTGAGGTAGGCATCAAAACACATCGCGATATTGCGCAGGAACAGGCGGCCGGTTTCGGTGACGCGGATGGCGTCGGGGTGCAGTTCAACCAGGCCGTCTGCCTGCATGTCCGCAAGCTCGGCCAATGCCTCGGAGAAATAGTTGTCGAATGCAATCTGCCATTGCTGTGAAAACGCGGCTTTGTTCAATTCCAGATCGCACATGATGCGTACGATGGCGTCGCGGCGCAGCCGGTCTTCGCGGCTGATGCGCAGGCCGCGCTCGGTGGCGAGCCCGCCCGCGGCGATGCGTTGCTGGTATTCCGCCAGATTCTTGGCGTTCTGCACGTAGACTTCATCGGTCTGGCTGATGGCGGATACGCCGAAAGCGTAGATGTCGCAGTCCTTGTGCGTGGTGTAGCCCTGAAAATTGCGGTACAGCGTTTTGTTGTGCTGCGCCTTCACCAATTCGTCGTCAGGTTTGGCGAAATGATCCATGCCGATATACACATAGCCGGCGTGCCTCAGCTTGTCGAGCAGCAGTTGCTGCAGGGCGATGCGCGTCGGCAGATCCGGCAAGTCGGTTTCCTGTATCAGTTTCTGATGCTTCTTCATCCATGGCACATGGGCGTAATTGAATACAGCCAGTCGATCCGGTGCCATTTCGATAATTTGTTCGAGTGTGTCGCTGAAGCCCGCCACGGTCTGGTGCGGCAGGCCCACCATCAAGTCCATGTTGATGCTGGGGATGCCTGCATCGCGCATCCAGCCGTATACTTCGCGGATGAGCGAGGCGGTCTGTACGCGGTTGACCGCCTGTTGCACGCTGAGATCGAGATCCTGCACGCCCAGGCTCAGCCGGTTGAAACCGCTGTCTGCCAGTGCTTGCACATGCTCGCGGCTCAGTTCGCGCGGATCGACCTCGCAGCCGATTTCAGCATCGCTGGCGATATTGAAGCTGGCGCGCAGATGGGCGTACAGGCGGCGAATGTCGTCCGGGTGCAGATAGGTAGGTGTGCCACCGCCCCAGTGGATTTGGCGGACTGTACGGTTGGATGTGGCAAGTGCTGCCATACGATCGATTTCCTTGAACAGGAACTCCAGATACTCAGTGGCTTTGGCGTAATTTCTGGTCGCGACCATGTTGCAGCCGCAGTAATAACACAGGCTGTCGCAAAACGGTATGTGCACATACAGCGATAAATCGCGTCCGCTGCTCTGTGTTTGCTGTAATTCTTCCAGCCATGCGGCTTCACCAAAGTTTTCGGAAAAATAAGGTGCCGTTGGGTAGGAGGTATAGCGCGGCCCCGGTTTGTTGTATTTTTCCAGTAAGGACGCTGTCAGTTCCATGATCGATGGTGTAAATGCTTAAAAGGATAATGTTGTCGATTATAGGCCGGATGTGGGTCGTCGCGCTAGCTGCTTCGTTGTGGATTCAGCGATGGGCGGCCAGCAGGTGCGTGACCTTGGGAAGCTCGTTGCCGAGATGGAATGAGCGGCTTTGTTCGATGACATCCTGATCCGCCACGGTAACGCGTTCATGCTGGCGCAAATGCTCAAGCCAGGATTCGACCATGAAACATTCGACGATGCGCTCGGGATGTTCCATATCGTTGAACAGCTCCCACATGAAAGCGCCGTCACGTCGCCGCAGCCTTTGCATCTGATGCATGACATGGGTGAATTCCTGCATTCTGGCCGGGTCGATATGATATTCCACCGTGACCATCACCGGTCCGCTATCGATTTCGAACTCCGAAGCTACTGAAGGAGTCGGCCAGTATATCGACGGCGACAGGTCGGCTATGTCGTGGCGTCCGATGCGGTATGAACGTACCGCAATAATGCCGAACAGCGCTCCGATGGCCGCGGCGGTAAGGGCATAGGGTATGCTTATCCATGAAGCGACTTGTCCCCATAGCGCGCTGCCCGCAGCCATGCCGCCCATGAACACTACCCAGAATAGCGCCAGCCCCCGTGCCCGTACCCAGGCTGGCAAGGCCGTCTGGGCTGCCGTCATCAACGACGATACGACGGAAATCCAGGCCATGCCCGTAACCAGCATTGCGCCAGCGGCCGCATAGACGTTTCCGCTATGTGCCAGCGCCAGCATCGCAATTGCATAAAGCACAGTGGCGCTTGCTACGATTTTGTCGCGAGACAGGCGGGTATTTATCTGCGGCAGCAATAATGCGCCCGCAATAGCGCCTATTCCCAGACAGGCCAGGAATAGGCCATAAGTGCCAGGGCCGCTGTTGAGATGATGGCGGACGATCAAAGGCAGCAATGCCCACGAAGCGCTGGCGAACACGAAGAAAGCTGCACCCCTGATCAATACCGCCCGTAATTCCGGGGAGTGGCGTGCGTAACGCAGCCCCGCACGCACGGCACCGACAACGCGTTCGGCAGGCAGTTCGCTTTGTTTTGGCGGACGTTGCCATGTTTTCAGCGCGGCAAGGACAGCGAGAAACGAGACAGCGTTGAGTACAAAGACCATGCCGGGGCCAACGGCGGCAACGATCAAACCAGCGAGTGCCGGGCCGACGGAACGGGAAACGTTCATGCCCATGGAATTCAGCGCTATGGTCGCCTGCAGTTCGTTACGCGGCACCAGTTCCGGTGTAATGGCGCCCCATGCAGGCATCATCATTGCGGTGCCTATGCCGAGGGCGAATGTAAATACCAGCAGAATCGGAGCCGTCGTGACGCCCGACAGCGTAAGTACGCCCAGCGTCCCGGCGATAAGCATCATCCATATTTGGGAAGCGATCAGGTAACGCCGCCGGTCGACGATATCCGCCAGCGCACCGGCGGGCAATGCCAGCAGAAATACCGGCGCAGTCGTGGCCGCCTGCACCAGCGCCACCATCAGGGGACTGGGCGCGAGCGAGGTCATCAGCCAGCCTGCGCCGACCTCATGCATCCAGGAGCCGATATTCGAGACTATCGAAGCGACCCACATCATCCGGAATACTTTGTGGCGCAACGGTGCCCAGGGAGAAATCAAGTGCTTAGGCGTATCTGCGGTCATGGCGTTTTAATCTGATCGGATTGCCGAATAAGTGGTCATGCGGTATCAGGAATTATGCACTATTCTGCGATTTTTTATCCAGGCGATAGCAGATATGCATTGGCGGTGATAGAGCCGGGGGAAATCGGGTCACGGACAGCACAAACAAAAACGGCTCAGGAATTTAATCCTGAGCCGTTGTCTTGTCTGGTGGGCGATACTGGGTTCGAACCAGTGACCCCTGCCGTGTGAATCGAAAACAAAGCTGTTTTGCCAGAATAGGTTATAAATAATACGCTAAAAAACATTAGGTTATCTTAGCTGCTCATAGCTCTAGTTAGCTGGTCTTTTACTCTTCAGTGTGGCACCAGTGTGGCAGAAATCTAAAAGCCACTGTTTGTCCTCTGCATCCATATTTTGCGCGCCAGCGATTCTCTGTCGCCCTTTTTCCAGAAATGCCACTTGCGTGTTTCTCAGTTCAGCGTCAAGTTGGCTGGCGACCATCGCCGGATCATCCGCAATGATTCCCGTCTGTTTGAATGTCATTCGCTCCCGAAAACGCTTCATAAAACGTCTTAACCAGGAAGAGGCGGATTCAAGCTCTAGCGTATTCATCAGGATTGAGTAGGCTTGCCGATCTGATATCCATCGATGTACCAAGGCGTTAGCTACTGCGCGCTTAAAATCATCAGATTGCATGGGAGCCTCTGAGTTTATAAAGCGGCGGATAACCCGCTTCTTTTTATTGAGTAATACGTCTTTATCGAGTTTGGACAGGGTAGCTTTTGTATCAGACTCATCTTGTCCAAACAGGGCAGCCGAAAATTGAAAATTTGATATGCCAGGCTGTTTACAGCGCTGGCAGGGCACATCGTCAAAAGCGACGTATCGCTCTCCGTTTGTCCAAACCTCACAATTATTTGCTCCGTCTGCGGTGTGGCAGGCGCGTTGGCGGATGTACCGTAGCGTGCTAGACGTGAATTCTACCGGAAGGTTCGCGCGCGGTTTTCTAATACTGCGCGCCTTCCAGTCAAGTAGCACCCTGTTTAGAGCCCATTCGTGTTCACGTAGCGGCACTGCGTACCCCCCTATTTTTGTCCTCCCCCCAAATTTTTGTATTGATGCACGATGCACAACATCGTACTGATTAGCAGAGAGGAGCTTAAGATGAGTAGAAATTACCAACTATTGGAGCGGATGTCTAGCCTTCCAGATGATATTTTAGTGGGCGTTGAAGAAGTGGCGGAGATAACGGGATTTGCTCAGATCACTATTCAGCAAAGGCGGATAAAAGGATTTCCGCTGCCAATAAATAATGTGCGTATTTTGAAATGGCGGCTTGGCAATATCAGGGAGTGGATAAGATCTTCTGGTCAATCAAGTAGCGCAAAAAAATGAGTGCAGCAAATACCCAGATTCTACTTGCATCACTCTTGGGAGATAGAGAAATAGTTGCATTCCGCCCAGCGCTAGCTAGACGCCTTGGAGCGATTCCAGCCTTATTTCTTTGTCAAGCTTGTTATTGGCAGGGTATTGCCGGAGCTGGTGAATGGTGGTTTAAGTTAAGAGATGGTGATAAGGATCAAAATGGCAACCTCATACCTCCAACGAAGGCTAGTAGGCAGAGCTGGGAATGGGAGTTAGGTCTTGGTAGGGGAGAGCAAGAGGAGGCGAGAAAAATCCTTAAGCAGCATGGATTGCTGGAAGAAAGAAGGCTTGGTGTCCCAGCGAAGCTACATTATTTGGTTAATTTGAAAAATTTGTCTGATTTTCTTCTTAATAATCAACAGATAGCGGTATTCCACCATCTAGATGGTGAAATGCCGCCATCTAGATGGCAGGAATCAACCAACAAGATGGTTGGAATTCAACCATCTAATACAGAGACTAATGCAAAGATTACAACAAAGATTAAAAACACTACCACCACAGCAGTTGGTGGTAGTGTTTTTAATGAACTACCAGATCATTTACAAAAGAAAGCATGGCAGGCAACTCAAAACTTAAACCCGGATCTCCAGCGTGATGTAGTGGATGAGCTGATTGGGCAAATCAGTGAAGGGGTAGCAAAATATCCGGAGCGGTTACTGCTAACCCTTGTGCAGGCTGCAAGGAATGAAAATCTGACCCTGGATTTTGCTTATAAAATTAGGAAAAAACGCGCCGCTGTCATTAGGCAGGTAGCTGCCAAGGAAACCTCGTCGCCATTCAAAAACGATGCTGACTCCACTTTGATGATTAAGGCTGGCGAAGACTTTTTTAAAAAAGTAAGGGATAAAGCTGCTTCAAAAAAATTAACATGAAAAAACCACCACCAGACCGCCACCAGCGGTCTGTTTTACCACGCAACCCGTTTTATGCTTAAAATGGCCGATAGTGGCACTTTAATCACCTATTCAACCCCCCTCTCTTGTCTGCCCATAAAAAACGTATCAAAAGCCTAATAAACACGTTTTGTGCGTATTTTACCAATCTGTTGCGCCCTTGTTCTACAGCCAACATCAAGCAATATACCAAGGTGGGTCACATGTGACTCATGTAAAACAGTTTTGCCATTAATTTTGGGTCACAAGTGACCCAATCATATTTTCAAGGTGCGTTTCGCTCGATTCGTTACCATTTACCCCCCCGATTTCTGTCCTCCCCCTCCCGCTCGATTTTGCAGCAAAGTGCGCATATGCACTCGCATACAGCGAATACGCACTGTTTTTATATAAGTTTTCGATGTTTTGAGGATAAAAATGCAAACGACAAAAACGCTAACTGTCAGAGTCCCACTGGGGATTTTTGAACAAGTGGTCACAGAAGCAGAATCAGCCAGGATCAGTGTTGCAGACTACATCCGTAAGTCTCTATCCGACTGTTTGGCTGCGGATCACCAAGCCGATCTTTTGACTGGTATGGAACAACGCATCGTTGAAAAGCTTGGTCATCTCCAGCAATCAATTGATCAAATTGGAGCAAGCCATGACCATGACTGAGACCGAAACGACTTTGCAAAAACTCCGTGAACGCGAAGCACGAATCAAGCGTCGCATGCGCGAAATTCAGTCCCGTACTAAATCTGATGAACGCAAACGCCGCTCTGCAAAATTGATCCGCTGGGGCGTTGTCGTTGAAGCGCTTCTTAAATCAGGTGAAATTGATGCTGTCGAATGGGTAAATTCGTGTCGTCAAATTCTTAAAAGTGAGCGTGATAAAGAGATTGCGACCTCAAATTTAATTCCCTCGTTGCCAAACGAGGCGCACTTACCTGTTTCTCCTGCGGAGAAACAGTGCGCACCTGCGGCGGGCGAAAATCGCGAAGATTAAAAGCCATCTCCGCCATGAGTATTTTCCACCTTAGCGTCAAGCGCGGCAGCCGATCTAAAAATCTGCTGTCCGTCGACAAGCATGATTACATCATGCGGCTTGGTCGTTTCGCTAAGCGCCACGATGGTGAATTGGCATTTTCAGAAAGTGGAAATATGCCTTCATGGGCAACTGATGATCCGCGCAAATTTTGGGTAGAGGTAGACGCGCATGAGCGTGCAAACGCGACGCTCTACCACGAAGTCGAATTCGCCCTTCCGCTTGAGCTGACGCGGCAGCAGCAGATCGAGGCCGCACGAGAGTATGTGCAGCAAATCTGTGGCACTCAACATCCATTTGAATGGGGTTTGCATGATAAAGAGGGTAACCCTCATGTCCACCTCGAATTCTCTGGTCGAATGCTTGATGGCATCGAGCGCGACGCCGATCGGTTTTTCAAGCGTTACAACGCCAAGAATCCAGAACTTGGTGGTTGCCGGAAAGAGGCCAGCGGCGATGCGCGCGGCCCTGAATGGGTAAAGCAGATACGGGAAAACTGGCAAGACGTTGCTAATCGTCATCTGGCAGCAGCAGGCAGTGATGCTCAGATCGATCATCGTAGTCACAAAGCCCGAGGGCTGGATGAAATCCCAGGTGTGCACATTGGGCGTAAAGCGACACGTCTGGAGAAAAGCGGAAAAGTCACAAAGCGCGGCCTGCGAAATCGTGAGGCTGCGTATCTTAATTCGCATTTAAGCGCTGTAAAAAAAGGGATTTTCAACCAGGAAAGGAAAATCAATGGAACCCAAAAACCAACCCGTTCTTTCACACCTTGGCGCAACGGCACAGAAGATCGTCCGGGATTGCGGGCTAGCCAAAACGCTCGGCCGCAGCGTATGCCTACATTGCATCAACCGGGTACTGGCCAGCGACTCGCAGAATCGAGCGACGCTCTATTGCAAGGAGCTCTTCAGGGATCTGGAAACCGAGATCGTGAGCTGCACCAGCTACACCCCGGAAAAATAGATTGTAACGAAGGTCAAGCCCGCCGACAGGCATACAAAGCGATGCTGCTGGAAAAAGCGTATCAAACACAAATCACATCCGGTCTGCGCGACCAGCTTCGCTTTGTTCAAACACACACAGACAGAATCGAGATCCGTCTGAACTCAGGTGCCAGCGTAACCGACAAGGGCGACACCATGATCACCCATGGCACCGATTATTCAGCCATTCGCGCCATGGTGGAACTGGCCAAGACCAAAGGCTGGAAGCAAATCACGCTCAGCGGCTCTGCAGACTTTAAACGCCAAGTGGCAGATGAGGCCCGCGCCGCTGGCCTCATTATCGCCAGTAACAATCTCAATCAGGAGGGTAAACCTATGTTAACAGCAGGAGGAGTGCCGGCACTTACACCCGATGTAGGTGCGGTCGATGTTCAAAAAGAAAAGAGTGCCAAGCGTTGGGTCGAATTATTAAACCATAAACGCGAGGCGCTGGAAGACGAGAAGCAGAAATTGCGTGACCGGCTCAACGCTTTGGGCAATGAGGTCGATCTCAAACAGTTGGAACGCGATGTAGCCGGCGAATTCGGTGATGAAAGCTACCGTGAGGCGCTTCGTCACTGGCAATTGGCGGATAAAACTGCCAAAGAAGCCAGCATTTTCAGCCGATCCAGACGCGAACAAGATGCCCTCAAGGCTCGCGAATCCTTCGCAGCCGAGTATCGCCGCGTGCTGGCCCAGCCGGAAGCAGCGCAGCGCCTGCAAAGCGCCCATAAGATCAAAACTGACCGCGAGGCGTTGCTTCGCCAGATACAGCAAATCGAAGCAGTGACTTTCCAGTTACAGGTCCATGCAGTCAGTCCGGAAAATACCGATCGACTGTTCCGCGAAGCATGGGCGGCGCGTAACACACGACCCCTGTCCGACTGGCAAAAGGAAATTCTCACCGCTGAATTTGAGCGAGAGGAAACACAGAAAGCCTTGGAATTAGAGGCTGAGCGCGAGCGCGCCGCAATTGCGCGCCAGGAACAGTCCGTACGTGAAGCACAAGCTCAAAAGAAAGCCGAGGAGTTGCGCGATCAACTCAGTCAAGACACCAGCCTGTTACCCGAACAGATTGAAGAAAAAGAAGCGCTTATGGCCTATTTTGAAGCCCTTGCCGATGGCCACGACGAAGAGGAGGCACGCGAACGCGCAAAAAAATCTAACGCCCCGCGTCCGCGCTAATTACACGCCGCGCGGGGCTGTTTTATTTTTAACCCACACAGGAGGAATACGAACATGAGTAATACAACCATTCAATTGCGACCACAACCTCAAAAACGAGGCTTGGTGTGGCTGATAAAGCAATCAGCCGTTGGCCTTGGCAAAGGCTGGGCCTGGTCGCTGGGTTTAACCAGTCTCAAAAACGAGGGTGTGCGCATTGCCAGCAATGTATCAGATCTTGGGGCATATGTTCACCGCAAACTGACGGAACAGCCCACCTGCCGGCATGAATCGTTCAATGATGCCGTTGACCGGCTTGGCCTCACCGAGGAGGACTTGATTCGTCAGGCGAAAATATTCAATTCGCGTGCCGCCAACTGGTTCCTGTCCGCAGCCATCGGGCTGCTCTGGATGGCATTTCTGCCTACCTCCAATTCGCCGTTTTCTCATTTTCTGTTGTGCTTCGGCATCATTTTGATGAGCTCCGCCAAGGCCGTTACCTGGCGATTTAGGTTCTGCCAGATTCGCGAAGAACAGCTGTTCGGATTTGGCGAATGGCTGCGTGGGGAGGCCGGGAAATGGTAAAGCTAAAGTTTATGCAAACAGTGGCCAGACGATTTTCCGGATTAACGCCACACCAAAAACACGGACTCAAGATTTTGACGGTATGCCTGGGCGTGTATGTATTAGGGTTGTCGCTTCGCTTCGCGATGCATATGCCGCTCTTGTTCGAACTGCCTATGCCCATCTGGGGAAAACCATGAAAACAAAAACAACCAGTACAGCTCTTCTGGCCGTTGCCCTGTTGCTGCTCACCGGCGTTGCCGGTGCAGCAGACCAGGCAGCGAGCCTGAATCAATTCACCCCGCCTGCCGGCGATGTCTCTGTCGAATATTTGCGTGAAATATTCGGTGGGCTGGTCGACTCTGTCATCCACAACACACAACCAGGCGCCGGGCAGACGGATGGCGTACTGGGGGCTATGTTCAGGGTCTATAACGGCGCGGTCATGTTTTTGGGAATGTTGTTTGTCGCCTACACCAGCATGAAAGGCTTGGTCGACAGCGCGCACGACGGCGAGGTGTTGGGCAAGAAAATGTCATCAATATGGGTGCCGCTACGCACCGTCGGCGGTAGCGCCTTAGTTCTACCGCTCTCGTCAGGCTATTCGCTTATTCAGGTAGTCATCCTGTGGCTGGCCGTGCAGGGAGCCGGTATCGGCGATAGCATATGGACGGCAGCGATTGACCAGTTGTCATTGGACGGCTCGCTGACGCATGTCAGCATGCCGGATTCCCGTCCACTCGCCGCTAATATTCTTCGTTATGAAGTGTGTGCGGCCGCGATGAACAAACAATTCAGCGAATCCGGACGCACCACCCGCATCCTGGTCTCGGAATCGCAGCAACACGCTTCAAACAGCAGTGAGGTGAATGCAGGCGGCCTGGCTGGCGCCGCCTTGCCGGGCTATGCGGCATACAGCGCTGTTTCCTCTTATCTGAATGCATCGTACACGACCACCTCATTCAGCTGGGGGTCACCTGACTATATCAACCCGGCAGTGTGCGGCTCACTCAATTGGCAAGAATCGCAGCAGTCCAATATGGGGGCAGGCAACACCAATATCGTGAAGGCGCCCATCATCGCGGCACAGGCACAAGCGGTACGCGCCATGATCGCTCAGCTCCAGCCGGTGGCCCAGCAGATCGTCGATTACAAGACCCCGGCACCCGGTGCGATCGATGCGGCCGCCGCTGCTTATGAAAACACCATTCAGGCTGCAGCGCATCAGGCAATCAAGCTGTCGCCCGACGTAGCGCGGGAAGGGTTCTTGCAATATGCGCGCGACGGTGGCTGGATCTATGCCGGTACCTGGTTTAACCACATTATTTCTCTCAACGATGCCATCCAGTCAGCCGTTAACACGCTGCCTGTCAGCCGGCCAATGGACATCGAGGATAAGGAAGCCCAAGAGGTGCTGTTAAATTACCAAAGCGCAATGACAACCACCGATCAATACCTCAAAAATCGCAGCGGCGCGCCGCATGCTGCTTATGATGCCGAGGTCGATGCGGCGTTGGTACCGCATTCCTGGGACGATTTCATGCGCCTGCTGTCCCTTCCTGCATTGAAGGGCATCGAGACAGTCACAACTGATATCGCTGGCTCCAATCTTTCTCCGGTCAGTCAGCTTCGCGTAACCGGAAATGACATGGTCACTGCCGGGGTGGTGATCCAGGGGGCGATCTTCACCGCAGCCGGTATTGCCGGTGCGCGTGGCGTGGATTGGACAGTGGGCAATCTCTTTGATTTCAAGTCGGCTATTGCCACCGTGTCCAGCTCCATTAACATCCTCATTGCGATCTTGTGGGCTACGGGCCTGTCTTTGGCCTATTACTTGCCAGCCACTCCTTATATCGCCTTTATGACCGGGGTGGCGAGGTGGCTCGTAAGCGTATTCGAGGCAGTGTTGGCAGGCCCAATTTTGGCAGTTGCGCACATACCGGAAGGTGATGATGCTGTGGGCAAAGCAGGCCCGGGGTACATGCTCATCTTGGCTATGGTTATACAACCTGCCTTGATGTTGTTTGCGTTGGTGGCATCCATCGCTATCTCCAAACCGTTGGCTAATTTGGTGAACCAGGGTTTTATGGCCATGGTCTCCGGCATCACCGCCGGCAGCTTCACCGGTCTGTTGGGATTCGTGGCGCTGTGTGCCGTTTATACCGTAATAATGATTACAGTGCTTCACGTCTGCTTTGGGCTGATCCATTCCATGCCAGAACAGGTAATGCGGTTTATCGGTGGTGCAGTGGGAGGTCGAAATATCGCCGAAGGCCTCGACAAAGAGGCTGGTCACAGCTTAAGCGGCGGCACGGATAAAGCGGTGGGCGGTTTGACCAGCCATGGCATGGGTGGTAGCGCCGGCGCGCCGGCAGCATCCCCGTCCGCCTCTGCCAATCCCTTATCCCAAGCCGAAAAGGATCGCGAAAATGCAATCCACCTGGGTGGCTGATTTCTTTAACTGACAGGAGACGAAGATCTTATGCAAAATTCAATCTCAATCATGCGTATTTCATTTCTGATGCTGATCCTGGCCGTATCGACACCAGTATTGGCGGACGACAGTCCGACGTTGTCGCCGTTGCCGAGCCAGAGCCCGAACATGGTGCAGTGTCTATCAGCCGGCCAAAACGCCCGACAAAACCCGAGTCCGTGCCAGAGCGGCGACTATCCGTGTGCAATGCGGATTCAACAAGAAGCCAACACAGCTGCAGAAGCGTGCAAGAAGGCGGTAGAAGAGCTTATGCCAACGCCGTTACCCGTTCAGTCCAACCTTATTCAGTAAAGGAGTTTGTCATGCCGAAAATGCTTATTTCCAATGTTCTGATCGATGATCTGATCTGCGAATCAGATCCGGAGCTTGAAGGACAGCCTCAGGCTGAAATTTACATTAAGGCGCTGCGTTCGCTATTGCGCCCAGCACTGAACCAGGTGATCAAGGCGTGTAAAACGCCGGTGGATTTGCAGCGCGTGGCAGCTGAGCAATCCGACAAGATGTCGATATGCAGGACAACGTCGATGGCTTACCGGCTGTTTCTTGCCAACTTGGCTGAATCCGATGATGTGCCTCCGGCGTGTTTTCAGAACATTTAAAGTGCGTAAGGTGAACGTTTATGGGGCATGCCCTGCGGGCACAAAGACGCTTTGCTGCGCTCGTGGCTTTGCCACCGGCTCCGCGGCGCGCTGCGCTTGCAGGTTATGGAAACGCCAGCCCTACGGGCTCGCGTTGCTCAAAAAAAGCTTTTGGTTTCGCAAAGAGAGCGTACCAACTCAAAGACGAAGCGTCTCGCAGTGCCATCCCAAAATCAAGGCGCGCTGCGCTCCAGTCCTCACCCGGTCCCCTGCGGGGCTGCGGCTTCCGGGCTGGTCCTTGATTTCGTGCTGTCCCAGCGAGCCGTTCGCCCCATCGTTGGTACGCTCCAGCGAAACCGGTTGGTAGGGCAAGTGCAACGGCAACGGCCAAACCATCGGTTGAATGAGCGGGGTGGCCACACCCAGCAAGCCACGGCTTCGCCGGTTTGCCGGGGTGTAATAAATGGCGAAGAAATTTGAGGGATACATTTATGACAATCAAGAAAATTACAGGCGTCCTGACTTTGGGACCTTTAAGACGGCACGATCAGGTGGATACGATTTATCGATATATTAGAATTTCCGACGCGTATCTGGAGCAGGTTAAGATCCCCGGCGTACTGAATTCATTGCTACGCAACGGCGCGATCTGCACGCTATGGGTAGCGACCATCAATACGCCAACGCCGTTCTTTTTTAAAACAAAGATTCATGTCGTGTATGCGGTGGAGGTTAACGGCACGGTGCACAAGGCGATTGATGAAGTGCAGCGCGGTTGGACGACGGGTAAATGGCTTACCGTGGCGATGCTGATGGGAGCGGGTCTTCTTACCATCCTGCTCTATATCGGCTTGCTGTTCTGGATCAACGCATTTCGCTTGTCATTTGTTGAGCTGCCGATTAAGGAGATGAGGAGAGAGCCGGGAGAGGCTAAAGCATGATAAAACTCTTTATGTGCCCAACAGATACTAGAGCGGGCTAAGAGGGTGGCTGTGTGTCAAATTCAGGCTCTTTATCTTATGCCGGTTCTGGCATCGATTGGGCGTTAGTTACCCGGTAGGGCGGAATATATAATTGGATAGGGTGCTAATCTTGGACTGGCTGGCAGCGAGATCGTCCAGAAATATGCCGAGATCGACCACGCCCGCCTGCCGTAATGCGGCAGCTACGCGCATTGATCGGGCCTCGCTTTTCGGTAGCAGGATGGCTTTGGCGTTTTCGTAAGGCCGTGGGATGTGGTGCCAAAGCCATGTAGCCTTGAATGCACGCATGGCATCGTCGAAAGCGCAGGAGATGTCGGTCTTGTCCGAGATGACGAACATCTCATAGTCGCGCCGCAAAGAGGCGATGGCGATGGCGTTGAGCGAGTAGGTGTATAGTTTGCCACGGAGCGTCACGTTCTCGGGCAATCGAGCCGCGATGTACTTGGCGGCAGCAAAGTGGTGAGAGCCGCCGTTGTTCATCAGAAATAGGCGCCCATCCCACAAATACCGGGTGAAGTGATCGGTGGTGTTGTTCGTGTGGATGATGCGAATTTCGCTGTGCGCAAGATTCTTAGTCAACTTAGCGTGACTGATCTCGTCGATCATGTCGCGGGAGTTTGTTTCGACCATTTTATCCGTGCTGGTGAAATCGCGAAGCTCTGACTTCGATGTAGAAAATCCATGCACATCGGTGATGTCGCATACCCAGTTGTCCATAATCTCCCGCTGGCCGATCTGGTCGTACTCCGGCCGATGTAGCTGGAAGCTCTCATAGTGGTCGCCTGTTGCCTTCCATCCCGTCAGGTCGCCGCGATTGCGGCGAGGCCAGTCCAATACCGGGGGGGTGCCTAATTCGTGCCACGGCACGACACTGGCGGCTGCAATGCAAGGCGCAGGGTCACTCAGTTCGACCCGGATATCGGGGTGCTGCTCCAGTAGTCGCATCAGACTGACAGGGAAGCCCGAGTCCTTTCGGATGCTGTTATAGATGGTGTTGAGTAATGGATGCATCTTTTTTCAGATATTCCGCCCTCAAGCGTGGTGAACGGTATGCGTCTCGAAAGAGATATTGAGAACTTTTCGGATCGCTGAAAAAACTGCTGTCAAGTTCTCCATGGTTGGGTTTCCTCGAGCAGAAAGCATTCGATGAACGCTCTTGCTTGGGCGATTAGTCGCCGTAGCAATTTGCTCAAATCCCACGGTCGCGTTAACTACGTCGCGCAGCAGTAAGCGAGCAGCTTCCGCCTCACCATTGAGAAACATATCGGTTGCCTCTCTCAGCAATGCCTCGGCAAACGCCGGATCTGCCTTGATCCGGGCTTGTACCGTATCGCTGGAATCCACAGTTAGCTGTCCCATAACCTATCCTTTCTGACCTTTCTTTAACATAGCCTTGCGGGCATCGTAGTCATCCCGCAATTTTTTTGCTTGCTTGATGTCTGCAGCTTGGCCGTTCTTTGTGCCGCCACCAAGAAGCACGATTAATTTATCGCCGTCCTGGATGAGGTAAATTCGAATCCCCGGCCCCCAGTCAATTCGATATTCCTTGAGCGTTCCATCGAGGGGTTTCACGTTCCCCAAGCTGCCCGCCATCATGCGCACACGGGCTGCGGCAACTTTGACGGCGTACTCAACCGGCAAGCCACTGAACCACTCGTTGTAGTGGTTCTTTCGTTCCTTGGTTATATATTCTTCAACCTTGATGGCCATGATTTATAGTAACTCATATGTTACTTTCAGGCAAGAACTATCCTAATTTTTTAGCCAGATCCTTGGCGCGTGGATGATAATACCGCTTTAGCATCGTCAGTGTCTTGTGGCCAGTCACGGCCGAAAGCTCAAGGACGTTATCCAGCTTTTCGGCAATTCTGCTGGTTGCTTCGTGCCTGAGATCATGGAAGTGGAAATTTCCGAGGTCTGCGCGCGCTACAGCGCGTGTAAAAGCCTTTTTAACGGCGTCTGCTGTAGTGGGGAACACTCTGCCTGAAATATGCCTTGGCAGACGCGTTAAAACCTCATAGGCGCGTATGGAAAGCGGCACATCACGGGATTCTCCATTCTTGGTGTCGTGCAGCCTAACAAAGCGATCAGCAAGAAAAACATCTTTCCACTGTAACGACAGTAGCTCACCTCGGCGCATGGCGGTTTCAAGCGCCAGGATTACCAACGGGCGCATCCAGGGATTACGCGATCCGCCTTCGTTGAAGGTACCGCGTTCCGATCGGGTTGTTTCTTCCAGTTCGGCCAGTAGCTTTTTTTCCTCGTCGACCGCAAGCCGTCGGTTACGCGCTCGGTTTTCGGGTGGGCGGCGGATCATGGCGACGGGATTCTCGATATAGATACCCCATTCCTTCCTGGCAACATTGATGACATGGGAGATCAGGTTCAAATCGCGATTGGTGGTGGATCCGGAAACCTCTTTAAGTCGTCGATCGCGCCATTCGGCCATTAGTTTGCCGGATAAGCCGGCGGCCTTGATTTTGGCAATGGGGTCCTGCTGGAGCGAGATAAGCCGGTAACGCTCGGAGTCGCGACCCTTCTTATGGCAGGATACTTCGGTCAGGTAGCGCCTCAGGAGATCGCCGAGTGTATTTTTCTCGGCTTCGGTGCGATCAATAAAAACACCGCGTTCAATCTCGGACTCGATGATGGCGGCCCATGCTCGCGCATCGGCCGCTTTAGAGAATGTACGAGTGATTTTCGGCCAGTCATCCCGACGAATTTGCACTTCGTATTTCTTGGTTGCTTTTCTTTGTCTGATCGTTGCCATCGCAGCCTCATTTCCACATCATTGTGGCAATTTTGTGGCAAGACAGCTTTGATTCGGGAGGACAGAAATCGACGGTGCTTAAAAACCCTTATCGATCAATATCTTAAATTGGTGGGCGATACTGGGTTCGAACCAGTGACCCCTGCCGTGTGAAGGCAGTGCTCTACCGCTGAGCTAACCGCCCTTTAATGAGGGGCGCATTTAATCATATTCGCCGGGCTTCGTCAAATGCTAATGGGTCGTTCAACTCTCGTGATGTAAGGCGACGAGGTGTTCCAGTACGTTACGCACACGGCCCATGGTGGCATTGAGTGTGGCTTGGACTTCGCTGCCGCTGATGGCGATTTTGCTGGTGCCGCGCCCGGCGGCGTGATTGGCGACGACGCCGATGGCGGCGTATTTGAGGTCGAGTTCGCGAGCGAGGCTGGCTTCGGGCATGCCGGTCATGCCGACCATGGTGGCGCCGTCGCGCTCCAGGCGATTGATCTCGGCGGCGGTTTCCAGACGCGGCCCTGAACGCAGGCATATACGCCGTTGTCAATGTAGCTTTCCTTTACACTGTTCGCAGCGGTCATGATGCGCTGGCGCATGTCTTCGCAATAGGGTTCTGTGAAGTCGATATGGGTGACGGGATGTTCGTTGTTGCCGTCGAAAAATGTGGTTTTGCGGCCGTAGGTATAGTCGATAATCTGGTCGGGGATGACCAATGCACCGGGAATCAGGTCCGGATGGATGCCGCCTACGCTGGCCACGGAAACGATATGGGTGACGTTCTGGTCCTTGAGTGCCCAGATGTTCGCGCAGTAGTTGACCTTGTGCGGCGGGATGGTATGGCCGTAACCGTGGCGCGCAAGAAAAATCACTTCATGTCCGTTGATGTCGCCGAAAGTAAGAGCGCCGGAAGCTTCGCCGTAAGGAGTACGCGCGACTTGGCGATGAGTGATGGCAAGGTTTGCGAGTTGGGTGAGTCCGGTTCCGCCGATGATAGCCAGCATGGTTTATTCCTTGATGTTCGTAATGATGAGCCTGAATGCCATTGAGCCATTACCGGCGTACGATAATGGCTCAATGGGCATTTCCGGCTATGGGCTTATGCTTGCTGTATGCCTGCAATATGCCATGGTGCGCTGCGATCGTTTGCCGGTTTCTGGATATGCCAGATCTCATTGAACGGTTCTGCCGGTGCATTGGCTTCTTCGCGTATCAAGCCGTGGAAACGCACGCTGACGGTGATGTAGTCACTTGCAGTGACGATATCGAGCATGTCGGCATTGAGCAGGGTGACATCGGTTTTTTGCGTCGTATCGCCGCGTTCCTGTATTTGCATGCTGACTTCGGCGAATACTTCGGGTGTAGTGTATTCGCGGATGTCATTCAGGTCGGCTGTGTCATAGGCAGCTTGCAGGCGGATGAAATGGGTCTTGGCATCGCGTACGAATGCGGCCTCATCAAACCAATCAGGACGGCTGCCGGGCATGCTCGTCATCGTACTGCCGCCCGCAAGGCTGTCAGTGTCCATGGCTGGGACAGCAGCAGTCTGCCCGTAAGCGCTGTAAGCGGCGGCTTGAGGTTGCGCGCCGTTGCCGATGCGGCGTAACGAGCGGAACAGGAAAAATATGCCTGCTGCCAATGCCAGCATGAGCAGGATGTCCATGCCCTTGATGCCTTCAAAGCCATGTCCCATGAACATGGAAGCCAGCAGGCCGCCTGCTGCCAGACCGGCCAACGGACCTAGCCATTTATTGCCGGTGGGAGCGGGGGCTGTTGGCGCTGGTGCGGTAGCCGGAGCGCGGGGCGCAGCTTGCTGGGTGTAACTCTGGCTTTGTTTGCCAAAGCTTTTTCCGCCGCCGAAGCGTTTGGCTTCGGCAGTGCCGGTAATCAGGCTCAGACTGATAAATAGGGTAAGTGCGATGGCGAGAATTTTTCGCATTGTGGCGCTCCAGTTCAAAAACGTTGATGTAATGATGTTTATACAATAGCAGCTGATTGTGACATACCTTAGACCCAGATGGGGTTCATTCTTTTACTTTCAAGGCATAGATGGCGGGTAAGTTGCGCCATGCACCTGATATATCCATGCCACAGCCGAATACATAGCGATTGGGCAGGGTAAGCCCGATGTAGTCGGCCTGGATGGGTTTGGATTTGCCGATGTTTTTATTGGTCAGTACCGCACAGCTAACTTGCGCTGCACCGAGGGCAAGCAGCTTCTCCTTGATGGCGGCGAGGGTATGGCCTTCGTCGAGGATGTCGTCGAGCAGTAGAACATGGCGGCCCTGTACCGATTCGCGCGGCATGGCGATCCATTTCAGTTCGGTGCCTTGCATCGCATCGCCATAGCGGCTGGCGTGAATGTAGTCGCAGTCCAGCGGGAAGCGCAGCAATGGTAATAGCTGTCCGGCAAACATCATGCCGCCGTTCATCACGGTAATGACCAGCGGATTTTTGTCGGTGCAATCGGCGGTGATGTCGATTGCGAGCCGGGTAATCGCATCATTCACATCGTCCGCCGAGAAAATGAGCTCTGCGTTTTGCAGGACTTGCCATGCGTCATGGGGGTTTAGCATGCTAGCTCCGTTGGCGCCGGGTTTCATACAGGCAGATTCCGGCCGAAACCGAAACGTTCAGGCTTTCCACCGTACCGTACATGGGGATTTTGACCATGGCGTCGCAGTGTTCGCGGGTAAGGCGGCGCAAGCCTGTGCCTTCCGCACCCAGTACCCAGGCGACCGAACCGCTGACATCGGCCTGAGCGATCTCGGTTTCGGCCGTGCCATCGGTGCCGATGATGAATACGCCGTATTCCTTGATGTCGCGCATGGCGCGAGCGAGGTTGGTAACGGTCAGATAGGGCACGGTGTCGGCCGCGCCGCAGGCGACTTTGGCAACAGTAGGGGTGAGCCCGACTGCGCGATCCTTGGGGGCGATCACGGCATTGGCACCCATGGCGTCGGCAACGCGCAGGCAGGCGCCCAAGTTGTGCGGATCCTGCACGCCATCGAGTATCAGCAGCAACAACGGGCCTTGCAGGCCTTCCAGTACTTCATCGACATGGCGCGGTTGCTGCACCATGGTGACGCGTGCAGCGATGCCTTGGTGGCGCGGACCGCCGGCGATGCCGTCAAGACGTTTGCTGTCCACTTGCATGATGCGCAGTCCGAGCTGCTTTGCTGACTCGATCAGATCCCGTGCTCGTGGATCCTGGCGTGCGGCGTCGACGAAAATCTCTTCAATGCTGCCCGGATTGACGCGTAACCGTGAGGTCACAGCGTGGAACCCGTAAATTAAAATTGCGGCCATGTGTTATTCCTGTGTTATTTGCGGCGCCGGCGCGATTTTTTTGCGGGCGCATCGGCGGAAGGCGTGGATTGTACGGCAGCACGTTTGCCTTGCGTGGATTTTTTCGCTGATTTGGCGCCTGCTTTTGCCGCTGGTTTCTGCGCCGATTTGACTGCTGTTTTGCGTGCGCTGTTGTCGACGGTAGTCAGGCTGAAATCGATCCGCGTGGTGTCCAGACTGACGCGTACGATCTTGACATGGACGCGGTCACCGAGGCGATAGCGCACCCCGGTGCGTTCGCCGAGAATCTGGTGACGGGTTTTGTCGAAATGGAAATAATCGCTACCGAGCTCGGAAATATGCACCAGACCTTCCACGTAAATATCATCCAGCGCGACGAACAGGCCGAATCCGGTGACGCTGGCAATGGTGCCGACGAATTCTTCGCCGACGCGGTCCTGCATGTAATAGCATTTTAGCCACGCTTCGACATCGCGTGTGGCGTCATCGGCGCGGCGTTCGGTCATCGAACTGTGGCCGCCCAGCTCCACCCAGTTGCCGGGTACGTATTTTTCGCCGTTGAGCGCGGCTTTGATGGAGCGGTGTACCAATAAATCGGGATAGCGGCGAATCGGCGAGGTGAAGTGGGTGTAGTGCTCATACGCCAGGCCGAAGTGGCCGACATTATCCGGGCTGTAAACGGCTTGTTGCAATGAACGCAGCATCACTGTCTGCAGTAACTGGGCGTCAGGTCTGTTTTTGATCTGTTGCAACAGCTTGGCGTAGTCCTTGGCTTGCGGGTCATCGCCACCGGTCAGGCCCAGGCCGAATTCCGACAGAAATTCACGTAGCGCTGTGAGTTTCTCCGGAGTAGGGCCTTCATGGATGCGGTACAGGGTCGGATGTTTCTGTTTTTTCAGGAAATCCGATGCGCAGACGTTGGCCGATAGCATGCATTCTTCGATGATGCGGTGTGCGTCATTGCGGGTGACCGGGACGATACGCTCTATTTTTTTGTCGTTATTGAACACCATCTGCGTTTCTATGGTTTCGAAGTCGATCGCGCCGCGGCGTTCACGGGCCTTGAGCAGAACCTTGTACAGGGTATAGAGCTGGTTTAGTTCGGGCAGTAAATGGCTGTGCTCACCGGCGTTGGCAGGTTTTTGCAGCCATTCCCAGACCTGGTTGTAGGTAAGACGGGCGTGTGAATACATCACTGCGCGGTAAAACCGGTAACTTTTCACTGCGCCCATGACACCGATTTGCATGTCGCATACCATGCACAGGCGTTCGACCTGCGGATTGAGCGAGCACAAGCCATTGGATAAGGCTTCCGGCAGCATCGGTATCACGCGGCGCGGGAAATATACCGAATTGCCGCGATTGTAAGCTTCCAGGTCGAGGGCATCGCCGGGCTGGACATAATGGGAAACGTCGGCAATCGCGACTATGAGGCGGAAATCCTTGCCTTGCGGCTCGCAGTAAACGGCATCGTCGAAGTCGCGTGCGGTTTCGCCGTCGATGGTGACCAATGGCAGATGGCGAATATCTTCACGTCCTTCATGGTCCTTTTTCAACACCTTTTTCGGCAGTTTCTTTGCCAGGGTTTCCACGGTATCGGGGAAGATATACGGCAATGAGTGTTTGCGCAGCGCGATCTCGATTTCCATGCCCGGGTCGGCGTAGCTGCCGAGTACCTCAACGATGCGGCCAACCGGTTTATTGTATTTGGCGGGTTGTTCGACCAGCTCCACATTGACGACTTCACCGGCTTTGGCGTTGCCCTCGCTGCCTGCCGGAATCAGGATGTCCTGGGTGATGCGTTTGTTCTCGGGTGTGACCAGCATGATGCCGTGTTCGATAATCAGCCGGCCGACGATACGCGTATTGGCGCGTTCCAGTACCTCGACGATTTTGGCTTCGCGCCGGCCGCGCCGGTCGACGCCGACTTCGCGTGCCATGACGCGGTCGCCATGCAATGCTTTTTGCAATTCGCGTGGCGACAGGAACAAATCATCGCTGCCGTCTTCCGGCTTGAGGAAACCGAACCCGTCCGGGTGGCCTTCAACGCGGCCTTTGATCAGGTCGAGTTTCTCTACGACGCACAGATCGCCGCGCCGGTTCTGGATCAGCTCGCCGTCGCGTTCCATGGCGCGCAAGCGGCGCGCGAACAGATCGGCTTCTTCGGCAGTGATGCCCAGCAAGCTGCCTAATTCTTCGCCGAGTAATGGCGCGCCATGCTGGCGCAATACATCCATGATGAATTCGCGGCTGGGCAGCGGGTTCTCATAACGTTCGCGCTCCCGTTCCAGGTGCGGATCGCTCCAGCGAAGGGCTTTGCTTTTACGTGGTTTTTTTGTAGGTGTAATAGTTTTCATTGACAAGTATCCTTGTTCATTTATAATGCGCGTCACTTAGCCCAGATGGCGGAATTGGTAGACGCGCACGGTTCAGGTCCGTGTGCCGCAAGGTGTGGAGGTTCGAGTCCTCTTCTGGGCACCAAGT
Source organism: Sulfuriferula sp. AH1 (assembly GCF_002162035.1). Lineage (NCBI taxonomy): Bacteria > Pseudomonadati > Pseudomonadota > Betaproteobacteria > Nitrosomonadales > Sulfuricellaceae > Sulfuriferula > Sulfuriferula sp. AH1. The sequence continues at coordinate 1,676,387 of NZ_CP021138.1, read as the reverse complement.
TTTAGTTTGTTCTTAAAGAAATCCATTAACGATGAATGCGTTAATGGATTTTTTTTCGTCTTGTTGTTCATGTGGTTTTTAATCGTACAGACCGATATTGATCGGCTGTGGGCAAGAGGTAGTTGGGTATTTCAAATGGATGCTCGTAAATACTGGTTAATATAGTATATGGACCGAGCCATTATACCTAGTAGTTTATCTTTGCGCTAAGTATTGGGAAGCTGAGTGAGCCGCTGCGCGGCAGTGGTTGCCGGCGCTGAAATGAAACGCGCCCTGTGCAACCGGTCTGCAATGCCGATCGCGCAGGGCGCATTTTGCTGCGGTACTGTTATTTAATGGGCGCCGCCAAGAACTTTACCATTGACGGTTTCGCCATATTTGCAATTTTCGTTGTGGAATTCCTTCTTGGTTTCTTCAAGGCTGCCCTTGAAACGCGGATCTTGCGGGCGCTCGTGTGACATGACGAATGTGGCGACATCCCATGCCTCCTGATCAGTAAGCGTATTGCCTTTGGACAGCGGCATGTTGGCCTTGATAAAGGCTGCGGCATTGTTTATCTGATGCATGCCTGCGCCCCAGTTAAAGGATTCGGATCCCCATAATGGCGGGAATATGGTTTTACCGTCAACTTTCTTGCCTTCTCCATCTGCGCCATGGCAAATCTGGCAGCTGGCAGCGTAAATGGCTTTGCCCCGATTAAAATCGGGAGCGATGGCCGGTTTCGGCAATGCCTTATAACCTGCGCCATCAAGTTTCGCGCCAACCGGTGCGCCGTTTGCCATCCAGTACGAATAGGTTACCAATGCGATCATTTCCGGGCTGTCGGCCGAAGGCGCTTTACCGTTCATGCTGAATTTGAAGCAACCCTGGATTCTTTGCTCAAACGTATTCACCTTTTTGTTCTTGGCGCGATAAGCCGGGTAACGCACATAGGCTCCCCATAACGGCGCAGAGTCGGGCTTGCGACCGGAAGCGAGGTGGCAGTTTACGCAGTTCAGGCTATTGCCTACATATTGTTTCGCGTAATGCTGAGTGTCGTCGAAAATGTTTTTGCCTTGACGCACGATCTGACCAAACTCATCGTTGGGGATGCTGTCTTCACTCGGCGGGGTGAAGACCGGCGCTTTGACTGGTTCAGGCGTTGTGGTTTTGCTGGCGGCAGCGGTCATGCCGGACATGGCGAACAATGCCAAAGCCATGGCAGTTGCGATTGTGTTCTTCATTGTTGATTTCCATTGGTTAAGGGGTGATTGGCAAGATAGGTCGAAACGGCCTTTACCTGATCTGCCGATAACTTGGTGGCCACAGATTTCATCAAACCGACAGGGTCATTGGCGCGGGCGCCGGATTTCCAGGCTGCGATCTGGTTGGAAATGTACACTGCAGATTGACCGGTGATAGCGGGGAAGTCAGGTTCTATGCCTTTGCCAGCGGGGCCGTGGCATTGGAAACATGCCGGGATTTCATGATTCCAGTCGCCGGTAGTGGCAAGTGCTTCGCCCTTGCGCAGCAAGGCAGGATCGCCCCCGGCCGGAGCAGCGGCGGGAGCAGGCATTGCGGCATAGTAGGCTGCGACTTGCTGGATCTCGGTATCTGACAACGCTTTGGCGATAGGTTGCATTAACGGATTATTGCGTTTGCCAGAGCGGAAATCGTGCAATTGGCGAGCGATATAAGCTGCGTTGAGACCGGCCAGGCGAGGAAATCCGGCTGCCGCTGTGCCGCCGCCGTCAGCACCGTGACATGCCATGCATGCCGTGGCGCCTTGCTTATTGCCTTGGGTGGTAATGGTCCGGGCAGCATCGTCTGCTTGAGCCATGAGCGGGATGCAGGTCATGGCGGCTAGTAAGATATGCTTCAAAATATGCTCCTTCAGCACTGAGGTAATGGTAAAGATGAATTAGTCAGAGTGTATAGCTATTGCTTAACAAATAATCAGATTATTTAATCGCCATGCAGATAAAAATGTTAATTGCCTGATGATGTGTCAGGCTTGGATGGGTATTGTGAAGCTTGGATATCTGACATCTATATGATATATAAATTTATCGTTATATTAGATTATTCTAATATAACGAGCGGGCCGGTTAAATTCAAAATGACAATGCATTGCAACTTGCGAATATAACCGCGACTAACCACGGTAACAAATACTTAACAATTATAGCGATTTGTATCGATAAATTATCTGGTAGTTTTGGACTGTTTGCTCCGGGTTGTATCGGATATGCTCAAGTCCTGGCGTGCGGTGAGACGCCATAACGAGGTAATCTCGACTGCGCGCGCGCTGTGCAGCGGGTCGGCAGCATCGTTGCTTTTGGGGTGATGCGGCTTTATGTCCAGACGCTCCAATACTTGCAGTCCTGCATCGGCGATCAGCGCGAGCAGTTCATTGCGTGAGCGCAATCCGAGATGTTCGGCAAAATCGGAAAGTATCAGCCAGCCTTCCCCCTCTGGCTCAAGATGTGCTGCCAAGCCGTTGAGAAATCCGCGCAGCATGCGGCTATCCGGATCGTAGATGGCGTATTCAATCGCGGCATTGGGGCGTGCCGGTATCCACGGCGGATTGCAGATTATCAACGGTGCGCGTCCTGCCGGGAACATGTCTGCCTGGATGACTTCTACCCGCTTGTTTAAGCCGAGCCGATCGATGTTGTCGCGGGCGCAGGCCAAAGCTCGCGGATCCTGATCGGTGGCGACAACATGTTCAACTCCGCGACGAGCGAGGATTGCTGCCAGCACGCCGGTGCCGGTGCCGATGTCGAATGCCAGCACGGTCGAAGGCAGCGGGGTTTTTGCGACCAGATCCGCATACTCGCCACGTACCGGCGAGAATACCCCGTAATATGGATGGATGCGATCGCCCAGCGCGGGGACGGCCACGCCCTTTTTGCGCCATTCGTGTGCGCCGATCAGACCTTGCAGTTCGCGTAACGAGACAACGGAAGCGGCAGTCGCTGTGCCGTAGGCTTCAATGCAGGCTTCGCGTACGTCCGGAGCGCGCCGTAGCGGGATGACGTAATCGGCATCCAGCGGGATCAGCAGCATCGCCAGCACGCGGGCGCGCAGCGATTGTGCTCGACGATGCAGATTGAAAGCCTCTGTGGGGGAGACTGCCTGACTATCCGGTTTTTTGGGTTTACGCGGCGGTCGGTCGATACGTCGTGCCAATGCTTGCAGCAATTGACGCGCATTCTGGAAATCGCCGCGCCACAACAACGTAGTGCCCTCGCAGGCGAGCCGGTAAGCAGTATCGGCTGGCATGGTGTCGTCAGCGATCACTACCCGTTTGGGTGCCGGCATTTTATTTTCCGAACGCCAGATGGCCGTGTGTACGGCATCTGCCTCTGTCCAGCTCAGGAAGGCGACTTCAGTCATCGGTCTTATCCGTTTTGGCAAGGGATGTGCGGAACGCCTCAAGTTTTGTTTCATAGCTCTCGGCTTCGCCGTAATCCAGGAAATAGGCATAGCGTTTGTGAGAGCCGAGTATTTTGCGCGCATGTTTGATCGGGCAGAAATATTGTTCGGTTCTGGCGATGATTTCCTGAATATAGGCAATCAGACCATTGGCGTATTCACAGTAAAAACAGTGAAATTTTTCGATGAAATTAAGGTAGTGCAATTGGCTGCGGTCGAATAGGATGAAATCGGCACGATGCACCCTGGCGATCTTGTAAATCGGGAAACAGGTTGCCTGGTAAAAACTTATCAACAAATCCATCATGAGCAGCGGGATGGCCATGCTGTAAATGATAGGCCCGGTAATCAGATTTTGCGGACGATTGGTCACCAGCCAGCGAAAGAATCCCAGCTTGAGTTTGCGATGCGCCTGTTTGATAGTCTGTTCAAATTCGATGTGTTTGCCCCTGATTTCGTAAAGAACGCGTGTTTCCTGCTCATGCAGGGCGGTGCGTAGTTCTTCATCCAGAGCATGCATTTGGGTCAGCAAGTTATTGATTTTTTCATTCATGGGACTGTTCCGATGCAGGTAAACAATGGGGACCGGACTGATGCATGCGGTAGCTATTTAGCTATATCTGCCCGAGACATGGGACGAATACAGCTCGACGAAATCCAGTTTTGTGCTATAAATAAATGAGGAGTTGAAATACGTGAACCACACGGAACATTAACTGATTGCGAAAGGAGATTATCATGAATATTTCCATTTCTGACTTCATTATACATGTTGACGAGTCCTTGACTCGGGAACAGCTGGATCGGCTGGAAAGTTCGATTCGGGAAAATGCCTGTGTTGTGAGTGCCGGCGCGAATGACAAAACGCCGCATCTGATGCTGGTCGCTTATAATCCCGAATGTGCTAACTCAAAGGTTATTCTGGAAAACGTTACGAACCAGGGCTTGCGTGCGACTGCATTGGGGCTTTGATTGGTCAGTACCTGCACTATGCTCATGTGAGAGCGAGTGTTGCGAGCAGTATTCTGTAATTGAGCTAGTCAGATTGCTTCAATTCTTTCCCGCAAGTTTCCCATCCGCAGTTCATGCTTCAATACCGCATGCATACGCTTTCTTGTTGTGTCCTTCGATTCCGGACAAGCATGAAGTAAATTATTGACTGCTACACCTGGATTCTGCCGACTGTAATCATAGTCAGGCAGCAGGGTCGTCAACGGCGTGCCGGTGTAAAGGCCGCGGCTGACACCCGTGTATTGACAGGTGGCTTTAGGCCATCCAGGTCTGTAGACGTGACAATGCCGCTTTGAGATTGTCCATCGAGGTGGCGAACGACAGGCGAATATAACCTTCGCTCCCGAATGCAGAACCCGGCACGACTGCGACGCCCGCTTTTTCCAGCAGAAACTCGCTCAATGCGATGTCGGTGGTCGCGGCGATTTTGCCTGCCTGATGCAGGCGCCGGATCGCATTGCTGACATCCGGGAAGGCATAGAATGCGCCGCCGGCATGCAGGCAATTAACGCCCGGTATCTTGTTCAGATTGGCGACGACGAATTCATGACGCTCACGGAACGCGGCGATCATCGGTACGATGCAATTCTGATCGCCGTTGAGTGCTGCTTCGGCGGCCACTTGCGAAATCGAGGTAGGGTTGGAAGTCGACTGCGATTGCACATTTTCCATCGCGGTAATGAGTTTTTCCGGACCTGCGCAATAGCCGATACGCCAGCCGGTCATCGCATAGGCTTTGGATACGCCGTTGAGCACCATGGTGCGGTCATAGAGGTCGGGGCAGGCGTTGAGTATATTGCTGAACGGGCCATCCTGCAGGCGGATGTGTTCGTACATGTCATCGGTGGCAATGATGATGCCGGGATGATTGCGCAGCACGGCACCTAATGCCGTCAGCTCTTCCAGGCTGTACACGGCGCCGCTAGGATTGCTCGGGCTGTTCAGCACTACCAGGCGAGTGCGAGGTGTGATCGCGGCCTGCAACTGTGCCGGGGTGATTTTGAAGCCTTGCGCGATGCCGGCTTCAATAATTACCGGCGTACCGCCGGCAAGAATGACGATGTCGGGATAGGATACCCAGTATGGTGCCGGGATTATCACTTCATCACCCGGATTAATCAGCGCCTGCACCAGATTGAAGAAACTTTGCTTGCCACCGCAGGACACCAGAATTTGTTTGGCGGTATAGTCCAGGCCGTTATCGCGCCTGAATTTGGCGATGACGGCCTGTTTTAACGACGGCGTACCGCCCACGGCGGTGTATTTGGTGAAACCGCTGTTGATTGCATTGATCGCCGCAACTTTAATATGCTCCGGGGTGTCGAAATCGGGTTCGCCTGCACCCAGGCCGATGATGTCTTTGCCTTCAGCTTTGAGCTTTGCTGCGCGTGCGGTAACAGCAAGGGTAGGTGAGGGTTTGATGGCCTGAACGCGATTTGAGAGTTCCAACTTAAACATCCTTGAGTAGTATGTCAGAGCGAATTCGCCGACATGATAAGATTGACAGGTTAAAAACAGACGGATTTTACTCGTGATTGTCACTTTTCCCAATAGTCCTTTTCGATTGCATCAACCTTTTTTACCGGCAGGCGATCAGCCGCAGGCCATAGAGAAGCTGGTAGAGGGGATCAACGACGGACTGGCGTTTCAGACTTTGCTCGGCGTGACCGGCTCCGGCAAGACCTACACGATGGCGCATGTCATCGCGCAATTGGGGCGGCCGGCGATGATCATGGCGCCGAACAAGACTCTGGCAGCGCAGCTGTATGCGGAAATGCGCGAGTTTTTTCCGGAGAATTCGGTCGAGTATTTCGTTTCCTACTACGATTACTATCAGCCCGAGGCATATGTGCCAGCGCGTGACCTGTTCATCGAGAAGGATTCCAGCATCAACGAGCATATCGAGCAGATGCGCCTGTCGGCAACCAAGGCGCTGCTGGAGCGCAAGGACAGCATCATCGTGGCGACGGTTTCCGCGATTTACGGTATCGGCGATCCGGGCGATTATCATCAGATGATTTTGCATCTGCGCCAGGGCGAGAAACTGTCGCAGCGCGATGCGATCCAGCGGTTGATTGCGATGCAATACGACAGGAACGAATACGAATTCAAACGCGGCGTGTTTCGCGTGCGCGGCGACGTACTGGATATTTTTCCGGCGGAGAGTGCCGAACATGCGGTGCGCATTTCGCTGTTTGACGACGAGGTGGAAAGCATCCGCCTGTTCGATCCGCTTACCGGCCATTTGTTGCAGAAACTGCCACGGTTCACCGTGTACCCGTCCAGCCATTATGTCACCCCGCGCAGCACCACCTTGCGGGCGATCGAGGCGATCAAGCTCGAATTGCGTGAACAACTGGAAGAATATTACCGCGAGAACAAGCTGGTCGAAGCGCAACGGCTGGAGCAGCGCACGCGATTCGATCTGGAGATGATGAACGAGCTGGGGTTCTGCAAAGGTATTGAAAATTACTCGCGGCATCTGTCCGGGCGCAAACCGGGCGAGCCGCCGCCGACGCTGATCGATTATCTGCCACCGCAGGCGCTGATGATCATCGACGAATCGCACGTCACCATCCCGCAGATCGGCGGCATGTACAAGGGTGACCGTGCACGCAAGGAAAATCTGGTCAATTACGGCTTTCGCCTGCCGTCGGCGATGGATAACCGCCCGCTGCGTTTCGATGAGTTCGAGCGCATCATGCGCCAGACGGTGTTCGTATCGGCGACGCCGGCCGAGTATGAACAGCAGCATCAGGGACAGGTGGTGGAGCAGGTAGTGCGCCCGACCGGTCTGGTCGATCCCGAGATCGAAGTGCGGCCGGTAGCGACTCAGGTGGATGACGTGCTCTCCGAAATCACCAAACGCGTCGCGGTTAACGAGCGCGTGCTGGTGACCACGCTGACCAAGCGCATGTCGGAAGACCTCACCGATTACTTGTCGGAACATGGGGTGAAGGTACGCTATCTGCATTCCGATGTGGATACGGTGGAGCGCGTCGAGATCATCCGCGATCTGCGGCTGGGCGTGTTTGACGTGCTGGTTGGCATCAATCTGCTGCGCGAGGGGCTGGATATCCCTGAAGTGTCGCTGGTCGCGATCCTGGATGCGGACAAGGAGGGTTTCCTGCGTTCGGAACGCTCGCTGATCCAGACCATCGGCCGGGCGGCGCGCAACTTGCATGGCCGTGCGATCCTGTACGCTGACCGCATTACCAACTCGATGCGGCGGGCGATGGATGAGACCGAACGCCGCCGCCATAAGCAAGTGGCATATAACCTTGAGCATGGCATCACGCCGCGCGGGGTGGTGAAAGGCATCAAGGATATCATCGAGGGCGCATATGATATGGAAAGCGCACAAGCCAACCATAAGGCGGCGCGAAAGCTGGCGAGCTATCATGCCAAGGATGAGAAGACGCTGACCCGCGAATTGAAGCAGGTGGAAAAAGACATGCTCACTGCCGCCAAAAATCTGGAGTTCGAGCGCGCAGCCGAATTGCGCGATGAGCTGAAGCATCTGAAAGCCGTGTTGTTTGGCGCAGACGGGACGCATGAAGGCGACTAAGCCATGCGCTTAGCCGTACTCGCGTTTGTGGCGGGGGTAATGTGCTTGCAGCTGCAAGCCGCGTTGCCTGATCTGGCCTGGGCATGGGGTTTGCCGTTGCTGGCTTCGGCATGGGGGTTGCCGAAAGAAGGCGCTTGGCGGCGGGTGCGCGGTTCGGTTTTGTTGGGATTCTGGTTCGCGCTGGGGTTTTTTTATACGGCGGGGCTGGCGCAACAGCGTCTGGCGGATGCCTTGCCATCGGCATGGGAGGGTGTGGATGTCGCAGTGGTGGGCGTGGTAGCGGGTTTGCCGGTGACGACTGAGCGCGGCCAGCGTTTCGGATTCGATATCGAACGGGTGCTGACACCGGGCGCAGTGGTGCCGCAGCATGTGCAACTGTCGACGTATCGTACCGGTTTCAACGGCAAGCCGCTACCCGATGCGCTGACAGTGCATGCTGCGCAGCGCTGGCAACTGACGGTGCGCCTGCGACGCCCGCATGCCACGCAGAATCCTCATGTGATGGATATGGAAGCGCAGTGGTTCGCGCATGACATACGCACTCTGGGAATGGTGCGCGAGCGGAGCGAACACCGGTTGCTGACAGTACAAGTTGCGGAACCGCACTATCTGGTCGAGGCCGTGCGAGAGCACATTGCCGCACGCTTTGATCGTGTATTGGCGGATGCGCCTTACGCCGGGGTGCTGAAGGCACTGGCGATCGGCGATCAGTCTGCTATTCCGTCTGCGCAATGGCAGCTTTATCAGCGTACCGGTATTACGCATTTAATCAGTATTTCAGGGCTGCATGTGACCATGCTGTCCGGTCTGGCCTTTGCATTGTGCTATGCGTTATGGCGGCGCAGTACACGATTGACGTTATGGCTGCCGGCACGGCGGGCAGCGGTGCTGATCGGCGCGCTGGCTGCGCTGGCTTATGTGGTGCTGGCGGGGTTCGGCGTGCCGGCGCAGCGTACGCTGTATATGTTGTGGGTGGTCGCGATTGCGTTATGGACAGGGCGCACTCTGGCACCGACGCGAATACTGGCCTGGGCGCTGCTGGTCGTGGTGCTGATCGATCCGTGGGCAGTGCTGGCGGCGGGATTCTGGCTGTCGTTCGGCGCGGTCGCGGTATTGCTGTTCGCCACCGGTTCGCGGGTGGGCGAACAGCATTGGCTGCGCGAGTGGTGGCAAACGCAGTGGGCCGTGACGCTGGCGCTGGCGCCGATATTGCTGTTGCTGTTCGGGCAACTGTCTACGGTATCGCCACTGGCGAATGCTTTCGCGATTCCGCTGCTGAGTTTTCTGATAACACCATTGGCGCTATTGGGCAGTTTCCCTGGCATGGATGCGCCGCTGCACTGGGCACATGCGTTGATGGCGGCATGCGTCTGGTTATTGCAAATGCTGGCGCACTGGCCGATGTGGCAGCAAGCGGAGCCGGGCCGCTGGGCAGTCGGATTGGCGTTGTTGGGCGCGTTATGGTGGCTTATGCCACGAGGATTTCCTGCACGCTGGCTGGGAGCGGTATGGATGCTGCCCGCATTGCTGGTAACTGTTCCGCAACCTGTGCCAGGGGCGATATGGATAAGTGCGATTGATGTGGGGCAGGGGCTGGCCGTGCTGGTGCGCACCGCGCATCATGCGCTGCTGTTCGATGCCGGACCGCGTTACAACAGCGAGGCGGATAGCGGCAGCCGGATAATCGCGCCTTATCTGCGCGGGGAAGGCATCACCCGTCTGGACAGGCTGGTGCTGTCGCATGACGACAATGATCATACGGGCGGCGCTGCATCGATACTGGGCGCAATGCCGGTTGCGGCTGTGATGACTTCATTGCCGGCTACGCATCCGGTCTTTGATCATTACGCCCAGTCGATATTGCGTTGTGAAGCGGGGCAGAGCTGGGATTGGGATGGCGTGCACTTTGCCGTACTGCATCCGACTGCGGGCAGTTATGCGGACAATGCAGTCAAGGACAATCATCGTAGCTGCGTGCTCAAGCTCAGTAGTGCGGGCGGTAGTGTATTATTGCCCGCGGATATAGAAGCGAAGGACGAAATTCAATTGCTGGCGACAGAGCCGGCAGCATTGCGCGCCAATTTGCTGATTGCCCCGCATCACGGCAGCCGAACCTCATCCATTCCGGAATTCATTGCTGCAGTGCAGCCGGCGATGACGGTGTTTACGGTGGGTTACAACAACCGTTTCGGACATCCGCGCAGCGATGTGGTGGCGCGTTATCGCGACGCGGGCAGTCAATTGTTTCGCTCCGATGCGGATGGTTTGGTGAATGTGCGTTTTACGCCAGATGCTGTGCCTGAGGTCAGCCGCTGGCGGCGGCTGCAACAGCATTATTGGCAGGATAGTTAGAAAGCTTGGTAAATAATGGTCACAACACAGAATAACGCAGTGCTCGATAACGAATTACCGGATATGGAAACCGTCATGCCGCGCTTGACGGCAGAAGTGGATGCAGCTGGTGCCGCGCTGATTGCAGATGTCGCAAAGTGGGCTAGCACATTGCCGGATGCGGATTCCGAGGTCGGTAATGCGCGCTGGCAGCATGCATTGGGGACCGCATTGCAAGTAGCGGAATTGCATCTGGATGCGGAAAGCGTGGCAGCCGCATTGCTACACGGTGTTTCGCTGGAAGAGCCTTTGCCGGTCGCGGAGCCGGTTCTGGCACTGGCGCGCGGTGTGGCAAAAATGGATGCGGTGGGGCAGCTGATTGCCGGTAATGAAGGCGAACGCCGCGATGGGCACAGTCAGGTCGAGAGCTTGCGGCAAATGTTGCTGGCGATGGTGGAAGATGTGCGCGTAGTATTGATCAAGCTGGCGGAACGCGCCTACACCTTGCGCGTGCTGACGCAAAGCGACGATGAAGCGGCGCGGCATCAGGTGGCGCGCGAAGTGCGCGAGTTGTTTGCGCCTCTGGCGAATCGTCTGGGGGTATGGCAAATCAAATGGGAAATGGAGGATCTGTCCTATCGCATTCTGGAGCCGGACAATTACAAGCGCATCGCGCGTCTGCTGGATGAAAAGCGGCTGGATCGCGAACGCTACATTGCGGATGTGGTGGATATCCTGCAGAAAGAGCTGGCTGCGGCGGGGATAGCGGCCGAAGTCACCGGACGCCCCAAGCATATTGTCAGCATCATCAACAAGATGAATCGCAAGCGGCTGGCGTTCGAGCAGCTGTACGACATTCGTGCAGTACGCATCCTGGTGCCGGAATTGAAGGACTGCTACACCGCATTGGGGATGATACATCACTTGTGGCAGCCGATTTCGGGCGAATTCGACGACTATATCGCCAATCCCAAGAGCAATGATTACCGCTCACTGCACACGGGCGTCATCGGTCCGGAAAACAAGGCGCTGGAAGTGCAGATACGCACCTTTGATATGCACCGTCATGCTGAACTGGGGGTGGCGGCGCACTGGCGTTACAAGGAAGGCGCGACCAAAGCGACGGGGGCCGAGGACAGAATCGCCTGGCTGCGGCAGATTCTGCAGTGGAAGGATGAGGTTGCCGACGGCCGCGAACTGGCGGAGCTGTTCAAGAACGAGTTGTTCCAGGATCGTATTTACGTGCTGACCCCGCAAGGGCGGGTGATCGATCTGGCTGCCGGTGCGAGTCCGGTGGACTTTGCCTATCATGTCCACTCCGATCTGGGACATCGTTGTCGCGGAGCGAAGGTGGACGGCGTCATTGTGCCGCTGAATACGCCGTTGAAAAATGGCCAGCGCGTCGAGATACTGACGGTGAAACAGGGTGCGCCCAGCCGCGACTGGCTGAATCCGGCACTGGGTTATCTGGTCACGCCGCGGGCGCGTGCCAAGGTACGGCACTGGTTCCGTTACCAGCATTTCGAGGAAAATGTTGCGCAGGGTCGGGATATATTGGATCGCGAAGTACGGCGGTTAGGCGTGTCCGACGTGAATCTGGACAAGCTGGCGGTCAAGCTGGGCGAGCCCAAAGGGGATGAGTTTCTGGCTGCGATCGGTCGCGGGGATATCAGTGCCCGTCAATTAGTGGATGCCATTCAGACGCAAATGGCGCCGCAGCCTGTATTGGAGCCGGTCAAACGCGGTCCGCGCCCGGCGGCGAAATCGAGCGGGCACGACATTCTGATTGAAGGGGTGGACAATCTGCCGGTGACGCTTGCGCGGTGCTGTCAGCCTGCGCCTCCCGCGGCGATTGTCGGTTATGCCACGCAGGGTCGCGGCGTGACCATTCATCGCCGCGACTGTCCTAATATGTTGCGTGTAGAAGGTGAGCGCAAGGCGCGGTTGCTTGCGGCGAGCTGGGGCGAGGAAAGCGAGCGTTTTGTTTGCGAAATTGCAGTGGAGGCGTTCGACCGGCATGGTTTGTTGCGCGATATCTCGGATATCTTTACCAAAGAGCATATGCCGGTAATCCGTGTTAATACAGATACCGCAGAAGGTATGGCGACTATGCATTTCCATTTGCATTTCACCAGTTTGCAACAGTTAAATCGTGCCTTGGCGCGTATCAAGCGATTATCCAACGTAGTTAATGCGGCACGGGTTAATTAATCCGTGCCTATCAGTATTTTGTAGCGCTCATCAGGCGCGATTTGGTAAGGAATGAAAATGGAACCTGTACAACACGTGGATTTTGTACTGGAACGCGATTTTGTTGAGTTGAACCAGTTGTTGAAACTGGCAGGGATCGTGGATAGTGGCGGAGCAGGCAAGCATCTGGTAGCAGAAGGGATAGTGCGGGTGAATGGGTTGGTCGAGTTGCGCAAGACTTGTAAAATCCACGAAGGTCAAATTGTGACAGTCGGTGATATCGAGATTAAAGTTTGGTCAAAAAGTGACGTTAATAAATAAATTAAATTATTTTTAAATTTATTTAAAAAAATTTTATTATAAATCAATTGATTAAGTTTTTTTTCGAAAAAAAGTGAATTTTTTTCGAAAAACTCCTAAAGTTTTCCGAATGTTGTCCGATAACACCAATATGAGAAATATTTTTCTCCGTAAAAATTATGGTTTTTAACTTTTAAGGGTGTTTAGTACTTACATAGTCGCCTTTTCCTGCTTACTGTTTATAAGTGATTTTGTCCTTGTAAATACTGGTTTTTTTACTCCGCTCATGAAAATATCTTCTGATTTTTTTCATGATTTCTGACGCATTCGTAAGATGAATGCCGTCTTTCCTGTTTATTGCCGTCTTATCAAAAATACCGATTAGGGCTTATTTGCGCTTTTTTGTTCCCGTTTCAATATGCTAACCACTTGTCACGCAAATCGCGCGGCACATAATAGAGTTGGCTTTTGGGGAGAATGGGAATGACTGTAAATGATATGTTGGCTGAAATCCGTGATGCTAATCTGAGCTATTTGATGCTGGCTCAGCAGATGATTCGTGCTGATAAGGCAACAGCTATTTTTCGCCTTGGTATTGATGCACAAATTGCCGAATTGATCGAAGGTCTGAGCAATGCGCAGTTGCTGAAACTGTCCGGCACGAATATGATGCTGGCGCGCTTCCGTTTCGACGATGGTGCCATATTGGGGATGCTGACCAACTATAATAAAGATCGCGCGTTAGCGCACTCACATGCGGCCATTTTAATGGCGGGCCAGGCCGTTGAGGAATGCGCTTAAGTACTGATTGCTGATTCACCGGGGACATGAGGCAAATAAAAATGAATAAAAAAAGTGTCATAACAGAAGCCCAGGACATCCAGCTTGCGATTGAGTTGATAAATCTGGGCGCGCGTTTGCAATTACTAGAATCCGAAACATCGCTTTCCCGTGAACGTTTACTCAAGCTCTATAAGGAATTAAAAGGCGTCTCCCCCCAAAAGGCATGTTGCCATTTTCGACAGACTGGTTCTTAACCTGGCAGCCGAACATCCATTCGTCGATGTTCATCAATATTTATCATTATCTGGTCCAGCACGCAGAAATCCAGGGAATTCGTGCCATCATGAAAGCCTATAAGCTCTATCTGGAACAGGTGGGGATCCTGGAGGGCGAGGAAGCGGTGCTGTCTCTAACCAGAGCCTGGACGCTGGTTCGCTTTGTCGAACGCAATATGCTGGCAAAGATTGCGTGCTCCCAGTGCAGTGGCCATTTCGTGATCGATCGCTTCGATTTGAACAGCAATTATGTGTGCGGTTTGTGTCATCTGCCATCTCGTGCAGGTAAAACCAAAAAATTGCGCGAGGAAGTTGCGCTCGCACGTTCCATCTGATTGTTTTCTGGCTTGTTTTTGGTAAATCTCTTTTCTTCCGGATCCAGAATAAATCGACTGCGTAGCGCCTGGCATTTACCTGCCGTGCAGGCATTGTTACTGCAAGGGCTGGCGGCGCTTATGCTCGGTCTGTTTTTGATGGTGTATGAGCGCTTGTTTCCGGTCATGCCCGTTTCGATTGGGGTCGCTGTTATCCTGCAAGGTGCCATCGCTGCGTTTCTGGCGCGCTGGCGTAATTTGGCTGGGTGGTGGTGGGTAATACAATTCTGTTTCCCTTTGGCTCTGTTTTTTGCGCTGGCGCTGCAACTCCCTCCTGTCATGTTTTTAGTCGCATTCCTGCTGTTTTTCGTATTGTATTGGCATACCTTCCGTACGCAGGTGCCTTATTTTCCTTCCAGTGCCGGAGTGTGGGACGCCGTTGCCCAATTATTGCCAGCAGACCGTGCCATTCGTATGGCCGATATTGGCAGCGGTTTGGGCGGTCTGGTATTGAATCTGGCGTCAAAGCGCGAGGATAGTGAGATAATAGGCATCGAACTGGCACCGTTACCGTGGTTTATCAGCTGGGTGCGCGCGCAATTTTCGCAGAGTCGAGGGCGATTTATACGAGCAGACTATGCAGATATGGATTTCTCCCGGTTTGATGTGGTATTTGCTTATTTGTCGCCGGCTGTGATGTCGGCGGTATGGGAGAAAGCCCGCGTGGAAATGCGCCCAGGGTCGTTATTGTTGAGCAACGAATTTGCGATAGAAAATCAGGCGGCGGATCTGATAATACAAACGGAACGGATGCGCACGCCGCTTTATGCATGGTATATTTAACTGCTTGTGGCCATGAGCTTAAGTTCGATCAATAAAAGCCGACAATATCTGCAGAGACAATTTTTCGGTGGTAGGTACGCGGCGAAAGTATCTTTGATCCTGTTCAGGATAAGAATGACGATGGCACCACCTCATTTTACTGGGAGCGGCACGTGTTAGTAATTGTTGGCTATGTAGTCGTATTGGGCGCCGTTTTCGGGGGCTTTGCTTTGGCGGGCGGTCATTTGGCGGCTTTGCTTCAGCCGCTGGAATTGCTGATGATAGGCGGCGGTGCGGCGGGTGCTTTTTTTGTAGGTAATAATGGCAAATCGGTTAAGGCGACTTTGAAAGCGTTGCCTTCGATATTCAAGGGTTCCCATTACACCAAAGCGCTGTATATGGATTTGCTCGCATTGTTGTACGAGATTTTGAGCAAAGTGCGCAAAGAAGGTCTGATGTCGATCGAAGGCGATATCGAGACGCCTGAATCGAGTCCGCTTTTTAGTAAATATCCGACGATTCTGAAAGATCATCATGTCATGGAATTTATGACCGATTACCTGCGATTGATGGTGTCGGGCAATATGGATGCGTTTCAGATCGAAAACCTGATGGATAATGAACTGGACACCCATCATCATGAAGGGTCTGTGCCCGCGCACTGTATTGCCAAATTGGGCGATGGCCTGCCGGCTTTCGGTATTGTCGCCGCTGTCATGGGGGTGGTGCATACGATGGAATCGGTTGGCCTGCCACCCGCCGAACTGGGCATGCTGATTGCACATGCGCTGGTTGGCACCTTTCTGGGTATTCTGCTGGCATATGGATTTGTCGGACCCCTGGCCAGTTTGCTGGAACAGAAGCTGGATGAATCAAGCAAAATGCTGCAGTGCACCAAAATCACGTTGTTGGCGAGCCTGAATGGTTATGCGCCGGCATTGGCGGTTGAATTCGGGCGTAAAGTGCTTTATTCCACCGAGCGTCCCAGCTTCCTTGAGCTGGAAGACCATGTCAAGCAGGCCAAATCCAAATCGTAAGTGAGATAAATTATGGCTGAAGTACGCCCCATTATTGTAAAGCGGATCAAGAAAACCGCTGGCGGCCATCATGGCGGGGCCTGGAAAATCGCTTACGCCGACTTTGTGACGGCGATGATGGCTTTTTTCCTGTTGATGTGGTTACTGGGTTCGACTACCAAGGCTGATTTGAAAGGTATTTCCGAGTATTTTTCGACTCCACTGAAGGTGGCGATGGCTGGCGGTTCCGGAAGCGGTGACAGTTCAAGTGTTATTCAAGCCGGGGGTAAGGATTTGACACGCAAAGACGGACAGGTAAATAAAGCGTCAGACCCTGTCCAGAAAAAAACCTATGATTTGAAGGCTGCGCAAGCCGATCTGGAGAAATTGGAAGCCATGCGCTTAAAAGCCCTTAAAGCGCGGCTTGAAAGCTCGATTGATGCCAATCCCATGCTTAAGCAATTCAAGAAACAATTGTTGCTTGATATCACTACGGAAGGTTTGCGCATCCAGATAGTGGATGAGAAGAATCGTCCCATGTTCGCTTCCGCTAAAGCAGAATTGCAGCCTTATACCAAGGAAATTCTGCATGAAATAGGCAAAATGCTGAACGAAGTGCCCAACAAGATCACCCTGTCAGGCCATACGGATGCCGCACCTTACGCCAATGGCGGAACATCTTACAGTAACTGGGAATTATCGACCGACCGCGCTAATGCTTCACGGCGTGAATTGATTGCTGGCGGCATGGATGAATCCAAAGTGCTGCGAGTGATAGGTTTGGCTTCAGCGATACCTTTTGATAAAGACAATCCGATGAACCCGGTTAATCGCCGTATCAGCATTATCGTGATGAACAAAAAGACCGAAGACGCCGTCATGAAAGACGGAGGTAAATTGCCGTTGTCGGTTACCGATGCGCAGGATGTTAAAGCGGGTTTGACGGTAAACAAGTAAGCCGGTTCCTTCCGCTAGCGACCGAAGCGGCCCATGCTTTTATCGCTCGATTTCGATGTTGTCTATCAGTCGCGTCTGACCCAAATGGGCTGCTGCCAAGATCACCAGTTGCCTGCTGCCAATGCCGGGGAGAGTCAGCTCAGGGGTACGAATGGCGACATAATCAACGCGCCAGCCTTGCGCAGTAAGATGATCTTGTGCGCTTCGTTCAAGCCGGCTGAAATCTTTCGCTCCGTTCAGGATTTGAGCCTTTAAGTCCGTCAACACCTGATAAAGCTGAGGTGCTGCCCGTCGTTCGCTCTCATTGAGGAAACCATTGCGGGAAGATAAAGCCAGACCATCACCTGCCCGCATCGTGTCACCGGCGACGATTTCGATCGGCATTGCAAAATCGGCGACCATGCCACGAATGATCGCAAGCTGTTGATAATCCTTTTTGCCGAATACCGCAGTTTTAGGCTGGGCTATATTGAATAGCTTCATCACGATGGTGGCAACGCCGCGAAAATGTCCTGGGCGGAATGCACCGCAAAGTTCGTTTGCGAACGGCGGCGGCTCTATATGAAAACTTTGCGGCACAGGGAAGAGCTCATCGACGGTGGGCGCAAAAACAATATCGGCCCCTGCGCTATGCAATAATTCCGCATCCTGCGGCAACGTGCGCGGATAGCGTGAGTAATCTTCATGTGCACCGAATTGCAGCGGATTGACAAAGATGCTGACTACGACTTGCTTGGCACAATGCCGTGCTTGAGCAACCAGCGCGAGATGTCCTGCATGAAGATTGCCCATCGTAGGGACAAAAGCGACATCATTATGGTGTGCCCGCCAGGCGCGTAATGCTTCGATGCTGTGAATGATTTGCATGGTCTAGGCGGAATGGAAGCTGTGTTTTTCGGTAGGGAACGTGCTCTTCTTGACTGCAGTGACATAAGCCGTAATGGCAGCTGCAACGCTACCCGCGCCCTCCATGAAATTATGGGCGAAGCGTGGCGGCTTGCCCGGGTTAATACCCAGCATATCATAGAGCACCAGCACCTGACCGTTGCAGTCCACGCCGGCGCCTATCCCTATGGTCGGGATCGCAATCGAGTCGGTAACCTGCTTGGCTAATGTTGCTGGAATGGCTTCAAGCACGATCATGGCTGCGCCGGCATGGGTGAGTGAGTGAGCGTCTGCGATCAGCTGCTGGGCAGCAGCGTCGGTTTTCGCCTGTACCTTATAGCCGCCAAGGCTGTTCACCGATTGTGGCAGCAACCCGAGATGCCCGCATACCGGGATGCCGCGAGCGCTGAGAAATGCAACAGTCTCGGCCATGATCGCGCCGCCTTCGAGCTTGACGCAATGCGCTCCGGCTGCCATGAGTGTACTGGCAGATTGCAATGCCTGGGCAGGGTTGGCTTGATAGCTGCCGAACGGCAAGTCGGCAATAATCAGCGTATTGGCTGCGCCGCGTGCGACGGCTGCCGTGTGATAAGCCATCTCGGCAAGCGTGACGGGCAAGGTTGAACGTTGTCCCTGTACGACCATCCCCAATGAATCGCCGACCAGTATGGCATCAACTCCGGCGGCTTCAAGTTGTGCGGCAAAGCTCGCGTCATAGCCGGTCAGGATGGCGAGCTTTTCGCCTTGGGCGGCGCGTTGCTGCAATGATAATAAATCAGCCATATTTATCCCTTACATCGCCTGATTGAGAAACTCGCGCGGACTGCGCATGGAGGTGATTTTCTGCATTAATAAGGCAAAGTGTTCGTCATTGTCCACGAAATTGAAATGTTCGCAATTGACGATCAACAGCGGGGCGGCTTCGTAACGATAAAAATATCGCGTGTAGCTGTCCGTCAAACGTTCCAGATAATGGATGCTGATATTGTGCTCATAGTCGATGCCGCGTTTATGCACGCGCGTTAATAATACGCTTGGTTTGGCTTGCAGATAAATGACCAGGTCCGGGACCGGCGCTTGCGGTTGCAGTTCTTTGTAAATTGTCTGATACAACCGGAATTCGTCATCATCCAGATTGAGCTCGGCGAACAATGGGTCTTTATCCAATAGGAAATCGCCGACTATGGCGTTGTGGAACAGGTCATTCTGCTGCAATGTGTTGACCTGGCCACTGCGTTGAAACAGAAAGAATAATTGGGTTGCTAGCGCATGGCGTTTCGGATCCTGGTAAAAGCGCGCCATGAACGGGTTCTCACCAGCGTTTTCGAGCAATAACTCCGCATTGAGGTGAGCGGCAAGGCGTTTGGCCAGGCTGGTTTTGCCTGCGCCAATCGGTCCTTCTATTGCAATATAGGGAGACTTGTCGAGTATGTTCATATTGTTATGGAAACGATCATGGTCGAATTCGTGAAACCCTCACAGAAGGGTTTTACCGGGTTAGGGTGTTTGCCGTTATGTGCATATTTATTGAAATATGGCAGGGCAAATCCTGCATCATTTTCTGTATCGGGTTAGTGTCGCTGCCAGCCGTCGTCAACCCGTTGCAAGTCCTGATCGTGGGTCGCGTGCAAGCAGTCGGCCGCTCGCCCATGTCCCGGAATAGCAATGTCCGGCGCGATTTCGACGAGTGGCGCCAGGACAAATGCGCGCTCGTGCATTCGTGGATGAGGCAGAGTCAGGCCCGTATCATGCTGTTGTAACTCATTATATAACAACAAGTCCAGATCAATGACGCGCGGCGCATTGCGGAAAGTTCGCTCACGTCCGAACAGCAGCTCTATTTCCAGCAGTGCGTTGAGCAGTTGATGCGGGGTGAGCGAAGTCTGGATGTGCGCAACGGCGTTTATGAAATCAGGCTGGTCGGCATAGCCGACGGGCGCTGTCAGGTAGAGCGATGACCGGGAACAAAGACGGGTATGCGGTAATGCGGCAATGGCACTAAAGGCGTGTAATGCTTGCTGCGCCGGATCTGCCAGATTGCTACCGATTGCGACAAATGCATGCGCAGGGGTGGCAGTGTTAGTCATTGATAAGCTGGGGTGTTGATATGGGTTTTTTTGGACGTCTGCGGCGTTTCGATTTGGCGGCGGCCGGTTCCTTGACAAGCATGTCGGCTCGTTGAGCTTCATCTGCGTCCTGGAAAGCTGTCCACCAGTCGGCGAGGGTTTGCTCTATTTCACCGCTCTCTGCCCGCAATAACAGGAAATCATAACCGGCACGGAAGCGGGGGTGGCTTAGCAGCCGGTAAGGGCGACTGCCCGAACGCTGTTCAAAGCGCGATTGTAAGCTCCAGATTTCCTTCATCATGCCGTCCAGGCGGCGGGGCACGGCCAGCCGCGCACGCTGATGGTCGAGTGTATCGTCCATGGCCGCGAATAACGCAGGTGCGGCTGTCTCGCCCGCATCCAGGCGTGTCTGGTAATGAACTTGCAGCTCGTGCCAGAGCAGGCTGGCAAATAGGAATGCAGGGGATACCGATTTGCCGGCTTGCAAACGCTGGTCGGTGTTGTGCAATGCGGCGGTGATAAAACGCTTGCCTGCGTCCTGTTCCAATATGCTGTCCAGCATCGGCAGCATGCCCTGATGCAAACCTTCAGCCCGTAGCTGATGCACAGCGCGCAAAGCATGACCTGACAGCAGCAGCTTCAGCATTTCGTCGAATAAGCGCGAAGGCGGTACATTACTCAGGAGTTCGGCTAATTCGGCAATCGGCGCACGCGTGGTTTCGTCAATATGGAAATCGAGTTTGGCCGCGAATCGCGCGGCTCGCAGCATGCGTACCGGATCTTCGCGATAGCGGGTGGCGGGATCGCCGATGATGCGCAAAGTCTTGCGTTTAATATCGGCTACCCCGCCCCGGTAATCCCAGATTTCTTCAGTGTTTGGATCGTAATACAGTGCGTTGATGGTAAAGTCGCGGCGCTCGGCATCGCTCTCCTGATCACCGAAAACGTTATCGCGCACGATACGCCCGTTATCATCGGTAACGTGGCTGGTGTCATCTTCAGTCATTGCGCTGGCACGGAAAGTCGATACTTCTATGGTGTCGCCGCCACACATGACATGTACCAGACGGAATCTGCGCCCGATAATGCGGGAACGCCGGAATAAGTTATGTATCTGTTCCGGGGTCGCGTTGGTGGCAACGTCAAAATCCTTGGGCGTTTTACCCAGCAGCAGATCGCGAACCGCACCGCCGACAACAAAAGCGCTGAATCCGGCTTGTTGCAGCGTATCGGTGACTTTTAGCGCGCAAGGTAATATTTGCGTTCGTGTCAAACCGTGCTGGCTAACGGGTAAACGTTGTAAGCGGGGTTTTTTGGTTGCTTGAGGTTTGTTACCCAAAATGCGTCGGATGAAGCGTTTAATCATGTGGTGAACGCGTGTCTTGTGACGCGCTTGGCAAAGTGGGCATGTTGGTCAATGATTGCGCAGGCTGATGCTGGGCCAACCGTGGGCTTGAGCGTGAGCGTGCAGGGTAGGGTCAGCATCCACGGCAACTGGGTGGCTGACGAGTTCCAGCAGTGGCAAGTCGTTTAATGAGTCACTGTAAAACCAGCTTTCATCGAAATCGTTGAGCTGTTTGTTCTGACTGGCCAGCCATTCATGTAAACGCGTGACTTTACCTTCGCGGAAACTTGGGGTGCCGCTGACTTTACCGGTAAATTCGCCGTTAATCTGTTCGGGTTCGGTGGCGATCAGGTGGGGAATGTCGAATGCGCGCGCGATCGGCGCGGTGACAAAGCTGTTGGTCGCAGTGATAAGTGCAACCAGCGCGGCCTCGTCCAATGCCCGATTCACCAGATTGCGGGCGACCGGGGTGATCATGGGCTGGATTTTCTGCTGCATGAATTCAGCGTGCAAGGCATCCAGTTCGGCGCGGGCTAGCCGGGCTAACGGCCGCAGCTGGAAGTCAAGAAACTCGTGGATGTTCAATGTGCCTGCTTTGTACTGCCGGTAGAATTCGAGGTTCCGGGCTTCATGCAAATCACGATCAACAATGCCGCGTTCGATGAGAAACTGGCCCCATTCATAGTCAGAATCGCCTGCCAGCAGCGTGTTGTCCAAATCAAATAAAACCAGTTTCATATTAATTTATAATTCCCAGAATCTCCACCATGGTTTCTTGCGATCGAAGTTGCCATTGACATATTTGCTGGCAGGAAAGTTCTTTTGCAACACGCGTAATGCGTCATCGCGCAGATCGTTGGTGCCCATTGCGTCATAAGCGCGAACCATTATCGCCAGCCCGAGTTCATTGGCAGGGGCTTGTGGATAATGTACCAACGCATATTGAGCACGATTGACTGCAGCAATGTAGGCGCCGCGCTTGTAATAATATTGCGCGACGTGAACTTCATGCCAGGCAAGCGCGTCTACCAGATACTTCATTCGCGCAATGGCATCCGGGGTGTATTTGCTGTTAGGAAAACGAGTAGACAATTCTCGAAATGACTCAAACGAGCTATTCGCAGAACGAGGGTCGCGTTCGGTCATATCCTGATCTGCTATGCGAGCGAACAGGCTTTGGTCTTCGGTAAAGTTCGCCAGCCCCTTGAGATAGTAGGCGTAATCGACATTGGGATGATTCGGATGCAATTTGATGAAGCGGTCGCATGCGGCAACTGCCGAGACGGGTTCATTGTCTTTATAATATGCGTAAGCCACCTCGAGTTGCGCCTGTTGAGCATAACGCCCGTAGGGATAACGCGCTTCCAGGGTTTCGAATAATTTGATGGATTTATCATAACTACCCGAATTGAGCATATCTTTGGCTTCGGCGTAAATCTTTTGAGCTGACCAATTTTTGGTTTCGTCATTGGTGGTGGGCGTGCTGCCACAACCAACCAACCCAATTAGCAGTAAAACAAGTAAACTTCGTTTCATGACATCATCCGAAAAACAGTTAATAGATTATACATTAAAGCCAACAGCCAGCAGCGTTATCGAACTGGAAATTCCATTTTCCAGCGCTGGCTCCCGACTCGATAGCGCACTGGCCGCATTAATGCCCGAATATTCACGCAGCCGTATTCAGGACTGGATCAGGCAGTCATTAGTGCTCGTCAACGGTCGCGTCCTTACTCCCAAGGATAAGGTATGGGGAGGCGAAACAGTCGCTCTCCATCCGGAACCCCATCCTGCCGAGCTGCCGGCCGTTGCCGAAGACATCGCACTGGATATCGTTTATGAGGATGATAGCATCCTCATCATCAACAAACCTGCAGGATTGGTCGTGCATCCAGGTAGCGGCAACTGGCAAGGTACATTATTGAATGCGCTACTTTATCATGTACCGGAATTAACGCACATACCACGCGCCGGCATCGTGCACAGGCTGGACAAAGATACGAGCGGCCTGATGGTGGTGGCCAAAACCCTGATTGCGCAAACTCATCTGGTTCGCCAATTGCAGGCGCGTACTGTGAAACGCGAATATCTTGCAGTAACGCATGGGGTCATTGCCCAGAATGGGCGTGTGGATGCGCCTATCGGCCGTCATCCGAGCCAGCGCACCAAGATGGCCGTGGTGAGCAATGGCCGCGAGGCGGTTACCCACTATAGTGTGGTGACACGTTTCGCCAGACATACTTTGGTGCGTTGCGCGCTGGAAACCGGACGTACCCATCAGATCCGGGTGCATATGCAGTCGATCGGTTATCCGTTAGTGGGTGACAGCGTTTACAATCGCAGCAGAGCGAATGATATCCAGTGCGCACGGGATTTTCAGCGTCAGGCGCTGCATGCCACACAGCTGGGCTTGATCCATCCGGCCACCGGTGAAATGATGACATGGCAAGCCGAGCCGCCGGATGATTTTTCCCGGCTGATTGAATGTCTGACGGCAACATCGGATTGATGATTTTTTACCAAAACCGCATTATTTTCAATTGATTGAATCGCATGAATTTAAATCTGATCACTCCCGACTGGCCGGCGCCGGAAAAAGTTAAAACGCTGGTGACTACGCGCGAAAAAGGCGTAAGCCAGGGAATATATCATGGGCTGAATCTGGGGGATCATGTAGGTGACAGCTGGGTTGATGTCGCCCAGAACCGCACTCTGGTACGGGAAGCATTGCCGAGCGAGCCGCACTGGTTAAAGCAGCTGCATGGTACTGCGGTCGCATACGCCGATCAATTGAAAGAGCAGGTGGAAGCCGACGCGGCGGTAGCCACGCAAGTGAATACGATATGTGCAGTGCTGACAGCCGATTGTCTGCCGGTACTTTTTTGCGCCACGGACGGAAGTGTCGTTGGAGCCGCACATGCCGGATGGCGCGGGTTGGCGGCAGGCGTGCTGGAACAGACGGTCGAGGTCATGGCGCATCCGCCTGCACGGATCATGGCGTGGTTCGGGCCGGCGATAGGTCCTGCCGCATTTGAAGTGGGTAGTGAAGTGAGGCAGGCGTTCGTTGATGATCTGCCGCAGGCCGCCAGTGCGTTTCGTGCGGGGAAGGCGGGTAAATGGATGGCGGATATATACCAGCTTGCCAGATTGCGTCTTGAACGTATCGGCGTGACCCGGGTTTATGGCGGCGATCTCTGTACCTACAGTGATGCGGCGCGGTTTTATTCGTATCGGCGCGATGGCATGACAGGGCGTATGGGCAGTCTGATCTGGATTGCGGGGCGTTAGTCTGTTCGGTGCCTGCCTGAGGGGTTGGCACGCTAGCGCGCAGGGTAGCGTATAATCATGCTTTCGATTTAGAGTTGGCCGTTCATGTCTGTACTTGCCTGGGTTGTTGTAAGTAGTTTTGTCGGCGGAGCGTTGAGTGTCTTCGCTGCGGCTGTATTTGCATTTGCGGCCCGGCCGAGCTGGATTGGCGGTCTGGTGAGTTATGCGATAGGTGCGTTGCTGGGTGCGGTGTTTTTAGAGATACTGCCGCATGCAATCGAGGTTTCCGGTAACGCGCATACTACCGCGGCTACGGTACTGGCAGGGATTTTCGGGTTCTTCATACTCGAAAAACTGGTGTTGTGGCGCCATTGCCATCATGAAACTTGTGAAACGCACGGCGTGATGCACGAGCATGATGCCCATGACCATGGCCGCAGTGGCTTGATGATACTGGTAGGCGATACTTTCCATAATTTCGTCGACGGGATACTGATCGCAGCAGCATTTCTGGCTGACGTGCAGTTAGGCATCATTACCGCAGTGGCAATTATTGCCCATGAAATTCCGCAGGAAGTAGGCGATTTCCTGATTCTATTGCATTCCGGATTTACCAAATCCCGCGCATTGGCATTTAATTTATTATCGAGTGCCGCCACGTTAGTGGGCGGATTGCTGGCATATTTTGCATTGCAGTCCATGCAGAATTTGATTCCGGTGTTTCTGGGGTTGGCGGCAGCAAGCATGATTTACGTTGCTGTAGCCGATTTGATCCCCGGGTTGCATAAACGGGTAGGGCTGGCGGCGACGATCGAACAGGCTGCGTTGATTGCGGCAGGTGTCGCATCGATTGCATTGACCGAATGGCTGGCGCGCGGTTATGCCTGATTCTCCTGCTCTTCTGCTTTCATGCGGCGATGTTTTCTTCCCGGTGTGTCGAGCAGATAGTAAATCACCGCCAATAAGGTGCCACCAAAAATAAATACCATCGCGCTACTGATCCAGCTGGATGCCGTGACGATAAGCATGATCCAGATGTAGGCAAACGCAAAAAATATAATGTACATAGTGGTTTAATGCCAAAGAAAGATTGTTTAGATGAATATGATTCCAAAAGTAGGCTTTGTTTCATTGGGTTGTCCAAAGGCAACTTCAGACTCCGAACGTATTTTGACTGAATTGCGGGCAGAAGGCTATTTAATTGCGCCGAACTATCAGGATGCGGATCTGGTGGTGGTCAATACCTGCGGTTTTATCGATGCGGCGGTTGAAGAATCGCTTGATGCGATTGGTGAGGCGCTGGCCGAGAACGGCAAAGTGATCGTTACCGGCTGTCTGGGCGCAAAGTCGAATGTGGTACAGCAGGCGCATCCAAGCGTGCTGGCGGTGACCGGGCCGCATGCGACCGCTGAAGTAATGGCAGCAGTGCATGCGCATTTGCCGAAACCGCATGACCCTTATCTCGATCTGGTGCCGCCGCAGGGTATACGTTTAACGCCTGATCATTATGCCTATCTCAAAATATCCGAAGGCTGCAATCATCGTTGCAGTTTTTGTATTATCCCTTCCATGCGCGGCGATCTGGCAAGCCGCCCTGTAGGCGAGGTGATGCAGGAAGCCGAGCGTCTGGCAGAGGCCGGCGTCAAAGAGCTGCTGGTGATTTCGCAGGATACCAGCGCTTACGGTGTCGATATCAAATACCGTACCGGATTCTGGCAGGGTCGCCCCTTGAAGACACGCATGACCGAATTGGCAGCGGCATTATCCGAACTGGATGTCTGGGTGCGATTGCATTATGTTTATCCTTACCCGCATGTCGATGAGGTGGTTCCAATGATGGCGGAAGGCAAGATATTGCCTTATCTGGACATTCCGTTTCAGCATGCCAGCCCCCGCATCCTCAAGGCCATGAAGCGTCCGGCTGCAGCCGAAAACACCCTGGCGCGCATACGCGCATGGCGCGAGATTTGTCCCGAGCTGGTGATACGCAGTACCTTTATTACCGGTTTCCCGGGTGAGACCGAAGCGGATTTCGAACAGCTTATGGATTTTATCGATGCGGCCGAGCTGGATCGCGTGGGCTGCTTTACCTATTCTGCAGTCGAGGGCGCGTCGGCCAATGCCTTGCCTGATCAGGTCCCGGAGGAAATCAAGGAAGAGCGTCGTGCCCGCTTAATGGAGCGGCAAGCGGATATCAGCGCGGATCGTCTTGCGGCGCGTATCGGCCAGACGCTCACGGTGCTGATTGACGAAATTAGCGAAGAAGGCGCCATAGGCCGCAGCTATGCCGATGCGCCGGAAATAGACGGTGTTGTCATTATCGAAGAGGCTGCCGGTCTGGTACCCGGCGAATTCGCTACCGTTAAAATTATCGATAGCGGCGAACATGATTTATGGGGTGAGGCTGTCTGATTTCGGCACGAATATGCTGAAAATCGCGGGAGGCAAATGCTATCCTGCGACGATACTGCGGGATTTGGTTACGCTACTGGTTTTGCCGTCAGGGCCGTAGAAGTTCCCGGTCTTCGTTGACCCGCGTAGTACATTAAGCGTATTCTGATTGCGGCTTAAATGGGTATTGATCAGCAATCCATTGGTATGGTTGAGTTCTTTGGCCGCTTTTACCTGGCCTAGCAGAGCTTGCCAGGCGTCATTGACGGCGTGCGCGGAATTCTGCTGTATCCAGGTTTGCATGCCGGTTTCATCCGGTTGATGTCCAGCCATGGCTAGAATTAAATGGCGCTTGTTCGATAGTTCTGCCAACTTGGCGACGTGCTGAGCCTTTTGCTCTACTATTTGTTTGATTTCTTCAATATTGGCATCGATCAGCAGAGCTTGTTCGTCCTGAATCAGTTTCACCAGATTATGAATGGCCTGATTCTCTTCATCCAGATTCTCCAGTAATCTTGTGCCAAAAGTGCTCATGGTCGACTATTTCCTGCCTTGTAATAAATCCTTGACTGACGAAATCAGTTCGTTGGCGATCTTTTCAGAGTTGACCTGGAACTGCCCGTCGGCGATAGCCAGCTTGATCGCGTCCACTTTTTTCGCATCAAATGCGCTGCTGCCCGATATTTGCGTTTGCAACGCCTGAAGCTGGGAAGACAAAGGCGACAAGGTAACGGTTGCACCGCTGCTGCTTGGTTGTGCCCCGGCAGCTTTGTCAGTCGTTTTTGCCTTGCCAGCGGTGGTCGACCCTACGGTTACGCCCGCGATGTTTTTAACAGAGTCATTGACTTTCATGATGTTTATCTCTTTAGTGAGCGCTCGGGTAATCCGAGCTACAACTGAATTGTCGGCAATATCTTTGCAAACTTTAACATAATCTGCAAAAAAAATTATCAACTTCAGTAACCCACTTCAACTATACCATCTGCCTGGGCGATACCGCTGATAACTTGGCCATTGGCAATCCTGATCTGTACTGATTGTCCTGCATTGGCAGAAGTAAGGGCGCGTCCTTCGGCAGAGACTTCAAAGCCGTTGCCGCCGGATATCAGCCTGACGCTTTGGCCTTGCTGAATGGCTAATTGCACGCGCAATGCATCCATACGTAACGGTGTGCCAGCCGGGATGGACATGGCAACCGTTTTTCCAATGGCCTGATTTGCGTCGGTAATGATGCCGTTTGGCAATTTGGTCAGGTCGCCGGAAGCAAAACTCAGCTGATTGGCGCTCACCAGTTGTCCTTGCGCCAGCGGCGCTGCACTCATGACGTATTGTCCGATTACCCGAATGTCCGCCTGCACATAGATAGTCCAGTTGGCCGGTGCGTTGCAACGTACGCCTACCGTGGTTTTGCCCCAGATACGGCTGCCGGTGGGGATGAACGGTTCCAGCGCGTCGCAGTCAGCCAGATTTAGACGGCTATCAAGATTGCCAACGCTGATTTTTACCTGGCCCGGCAATCCGGTAGTCTGCGTCCGCAGGAATTGTTCGACGCTATGCAGAATTCGAGCCGGATCCTGACGCGGCGCAGATGTTTGAGCAAAACCAAGCATTGGCAGCAAGCATAAGATGGTAAGCAGTGTTTTCATGAGGCAACCGTATCCGATATTCTGATTGCATATTAAATCACCCGGTTTTTCTTAAAGCTAAGAATAAGCCGGGGATTGTTCTCTTATTCGACAGTTTGATATTGAGTAAGGCGATTAAGATAGGAACTGTATCGTAGTGTTATTACGTTGATGGAGGCTGCAATGATAGGACAGTTTGACAATAATATGCAGTTTCATGAAGCCGCGTTACGGTTGCGTGAACAGCGCCAGCAGTTATTGGCTTCCAATATTGCGAATGCCGATACACCTAATTACAAAGCGCGCGATTTCGATTTTAATCAGGCATTGCAGGGCGTGCTGTCGCGAAATGCCAATTCGCCCACTGAGTTGTCCAAAACTGCAGCCGCGCATCTGCCTGGTGTTAATGAGGCTGATTTTGGTGGCGCGTCCTTGCAGTATCGTACTGTGAAGCAGGGCAGTGTGGACGGGAATACCGTGGATATGGACACCGAGCGCAATCAATTTACTGACAACGCGCTGCGTTATGAGGCCAGTCTGACGATGGTCACTGATCGAATCAAAGCCATGCTGGCAGCCATACAGGGGTAATCATCATGTCATTATTCAGCATATTTAATGTGGCCGGCTCGGCGATGAGTGCCCAGGCGCAGCGCTTGAATGTGGTGGCAAGCAATCTTGCCAATGCGGACAGCGCAACCAGCTCCACTGGACAGGTCTATAAAGCCAAGCAAGTGGTTTTTTCCGCAGTGCCGGTGAATGGAGTAGAGGCGACCGGGGTAAAAGTCGATCAGGTGGTTGAGGACAAATCCTCGCCCCGCATGATGTACGATCCCAAAAATCCGCTGGCCGACGCGAAGGGTTATGTTGCGATGCCGAATGTCAATGTGGTGGAAGAAATGGTCAATATGATCTCTGCTTCGCGTTCATATCAAACCAACGTGGACACGATGAACGCGGCCAAATCCATGTTGCAGAAAACGCTGACTATCGGTCAGTAATTAATTTAAGGAGCCATCATGAGCACAGTTCAGGCTAATACCGTTTCATCCAGTCTGTTATCGACGATGAATCCGGGTTCGATTTCGACCCAGAGTTCGACTGCAGCGGCGCAGGATCAGTTTATGAAACTGCTGGTCACGCAAATGCAGAATCAGGACCCGCTTAATCCTATGGATAATGCGCAGATAACCAGCCAGCTGGCGCAGCTCTCCACGGTGTCGGGCATTGAGAAAATGAATGCTACGTTGACGTCGATGATGACCAATTACCAGTCGAATCAAACATTCCAGGCTGCCAGCATGATAGGGCACGGCGTCATGGTGAATGGCTCGGAAACGACTTTGAGCAATGGCAGTGCGTTGTTTGGCGTGGATTTGGCAGGCGCTGCCGACAGTGTGAATGTCACGGTGATGGACGCAAACGGGCTGCCGGTGCGAACCTACGATCTGGGCGCGCAGCAGGCAGGCCTGATTCCCGTCCAGTGGGACGGCACCACTGATAGCGGTGTGGCCGCGGCAGATGGCGCGTATACGTTCAAGGTGAATGCCACTTCGGCCGGTCAGGCCGTGTCGGCTCAGAGTTTGTCTTATGGGCAAGTAGCAAGTGTGGCGAATGGCAGCCAAGGGGTGACATTGAATGTATCCGGTCTGGGTACCGTCAATATGGCTGATGTGCTTCAGATTCTTTAAATAACCGGAAAGACGAGGAGAATAAAATGAGTTTCCAACAAGGGTTGAGTGGCTTGAATGCAGCTTCCAAGAATCTGGATGTGATCGGCAATAACGTTGCCAACTCGGGCACGGTTGGCTTCAAGCAATCGCAAGCCCAATTCGCTGACGTCTATGCCAGTTCCTTGAATGGCTCAGGATCTTCTCAGGTAGGTATCGGTACGAAAGTCTCCCAGGTAGCGCAGCAGTTTACCCAGGGGAATATCACGTCTTCCAATAATCCGCTGGATATCGCGATCAACGGTAACGGTTTTTTTCGTCTAAGTAATAACGGTACGGTCAGCTATTCGCGTAACGGACAGTTCCAGCTTGATAAGTCGGGTTATATCATCAACGCTACTGGCGCACGATTAACCGGTTATACGGCGAATTCCAGCGGTGTGCTGTCGACTGGTGCGCCTGCGGAGATCAATATCAACGCCGCCGATATTCCGCCGCAAGTAACCTCTACCGTCAATGCGGTGCTCAATCTGGATTCGAGTAGTGCCGTTCCTACGGGAGGGGCATTCGATATGACCAACCCAACCACTTACAACAACGCAACCTCGGTGTCGATATACGATAGCCTGGGTAATTCACATACCTTGCAAACATTCTATGTGAAAACCGCAGCCAATACCTGGGATGTCTACGCCGCAGAT
Source organism: Sulfuriferula sp. AH1 (assembly GCF_002162035.1). Lineage (NCBI taxonomy): Bacteria > Pseudomonadati > Pseudomonadota > Betaproteobacteria > Nitrosomonadales > Sulfuricellaceae > Sulfuriferula > Sulfuriferula sp. AH1. The sequence continues at coordinate 1,645,453 of NZ_CP021138.1, read as the reverse complement.
GACGGTGTGGCGATTGGCTATACTCCGCCAGCCGCAGCCGTGCCGGTCGGCACCCTGACTTTCAATAGCTCGGGCACATTGACCGGTGGTTCGCCTGTCCCCATCGCGGTGCCGGTGACGACAGGTGCCGGAACGCCATTTACGGTCAATGTCGATTATACCGGCACGACCCAGTTTGGTTCGGCCTTCAGCGTCAATTCGCTGAAGCAGGATGGTTATACGTCGGGCAAGTTGAGCGGTTTCAGCACCGGGCCCGATGGCACGATAGTCGGGCGCTATACCAATGGCCAATCGGCCACGCTCGGTCAGGTCGTGTTGGCCAGCTTTACAGACCCGAACGGATTGCAGCCGTTGGGCGATAATGCGTGGGCCGAAACAGCCGCTTCGGGTGCCGCCCTGGTTGGTGCGCCCGGATCAGGGCCGCTGGGCTCGCTGCAGTCGTCGGCGACGGAGGATTCCAATGTGGATCTGACTGCCGAGCTGGTGAACATGATTACCGCGCAGCGCAATTATCAGGCGAATGCGCAAACCATTAAAACCCAGGACCAAGTGATGCAGACATTGGTTAACTTGCGTTAATAAATAGCCGGGCGGGGAGCGTACCATGGATCGTCTGATTTACACAGCAATGACGGGTGCGAAGCATGTGCTGGAACAGCAAAGCAATGTCTCGCACAACTTGGCCAATGCGACGACGACAGGATTTCGCGCCCAGTTGGATTCATTTCGTGCTGTACCGGTAATAAGCGACGGGCTACCGACGCGCACATTCGTTGTCGATTCGACTGTGGGTACGGACTTTACTCCCGGTCCGATCCAGCAAACCGGCAATCCGCTGGATGTCGCCGTGCAGGGTAACGGCTGGATTGCGGTGGATATGGGGAATGGAACCGAAGGCTATACCCGTAACGGCGGCTTGAAGATCAATGAGAATGGCCTGTTGCAAACCCAGAATGGTCTGAACGTCCTGGGCGAGACCGGCCCTATCACCATTCCCCCGGATGAAAACGTGACGATCGCAAAGGACGGAACGGTATCGACCATCCCCCGGACCGGCGTTGCGACTTCGGTCAATGTATTGGGCCGCATCAAACTGGTCAATCCGCCGGAAACGGCGCTGACCCGCGGGGACGACGGATTCTTTCGTACCAGGGACGGCAAGCCGGCGGATGCCGATGCGGCGGTGACCCTGGTGGAAGGCGCGGTAGAGGGGAGCAATGTCAGCGTGGTCTCGGCGATGGTCGATATGATCAGCCTCGGCCGCCAGTTTGAAATGCAGATGAAGTTATTGACGAACGCCGAGAATAACGCCAATAAAGCCAGTCAGATCCTGACTTTGACTTGAAACTGACAAGCGCATAATTCCACCATAAGCAAATTTTCGCGGAGAACAATATGATACGTTCATTATGGATAGCCAGAACCGGACTTGACGCCCAGCAAACGCAGATGGATGTTATTTCCAATAACCTGGCCAACGTCAGCACTAACGGATTCAAAAGCTCGCGCGCAGTATTTGAAGATTTGCTGTACCAGACCATGCGTCAGCCGGGTGCGCAATCCTCCCAGCAGACCCAGCTGCCGTCCGGCCTGCAAATCGGTACCGGCGTGCGTCCTGTGGCGACCGAGCGCCTCTTCACTCAAGGCAACCTGCAGCAGACCGGTAACGACAAGGATGTCGCGATCCAGGGCGCGGGCTTCTTTCAGGTGCTGCTGCCCGATGGCACCACCGCGTATACGCGTGATGGATCGTTCCAGGTGGATAATCAGGGCCAGCTGGTGACTTCCAGCGGATATACGGTGCAACCGGCTATTACGATCCCGGCCAATGCAGTGAGTCTCACGATCGCGAAAGACGGTACCGTTTCCGTGACCCAGCCCGGAGTTACTGCGCCGGTTCAGGTGGGATCGCTGCAACTGGCTACGTTTATCAACCCGGCCGGTCTGGAAAGCCGCGGCGAGAATCTGTATATCGAGACCGCGGCATCGGGTAGCCCGAATACGAATACACCGGGTACGAATGGCGCGGGTTCGGTCAATCAGGGTTATGTCGAAGCTTCCAATGTGAATGTGGCGGTCGAGCTGGTCAACATGATACAGACGCAACGCGCCTATGAGATTAACAGCAAGGCGATAACGACATCCGACCAGATGTTGCAAAAGCTGACGCAGATGTAAATGGTTTGAGCCCGTTATGAAAATCAACGCGATATTATTGGGTATGTCGGCGCTATTGGCAGGTTGTGCAGTCGTGCCCGAGAGTATCGTGCAGCAGCCGATGACGGCAAAACCGCAGCCGGTTTCCACTGTCCAGCCGAATAACGGTGCAATCTATCAGGCGAACGCCTACCGGCCGTTGTTCGAAGACAGACGTGCCCGCCTGATCGGGGATGTGATCACGATCGCGATCAGCGAGAAAACCAGCGCGGGCAAGGCGGCATCGAGTTCAGGCAGCAAGACCGGCAGTATCAATTCGAGCATTCCGACCATCTTCGGCCTGCCGTTCAAGACCTTGCAGGGCATGTCGGTAGCCGCAAGCTCTTCCGGCAAGAATGCGGATAGCGATGTGCTTTCGGCGACCAATAACTTCACCAGTACGTTGACGGTTACGGTGGTCGATGTGCTGTCCAACGGCAATCTGGTCGTCAGCGGGGAAAAACAGGTGGCGCTGGATAAAGGCGTGGAGTACATCCGTTTCTCCGGCGTGGTCAATCCAGATACGATCCAGTCAGGGAATGTGGTTTCTTCGACCCAGGTTGCCGATGCGCGGATCGAATATCGCACCAATAGCCGTATCGATAAAGCGGCGGCCATGGCATGGATGGCACGGTTTTTTATGAATGTATTACCTTTCTAACGATAGTGAGCACATCATGATTTCATGGAAATTATCGTTATCACTGATTTTTGCCTTGCTGGCGATGCCGCTGTCAGGCGTCGCGCATGCCGACCGGCTTAAGGATCTGGCAAGCATACAGGGCGTGCGCCAGAACCAGCTGATCGGCTACGGTCTGGTGGTCGGCCTTGATGGCAGCGGCGACCAGACGACGCAGACGCCTTTTACGGTACAAAGTGTGGCAAGCATGCTGAAGGGCATGGGGGTGAACCTGCCGCCCGGCACTACGTTACAGCTGAAGAATGTGGCTGCGGTCATGGTCACCTCGTCATTGCCGGCATTTGCCCAGCCTGGCCAGTTGCTGGATGTCACCGTGTCGTCCATGGGTAATGCCAAGAGTATCCGCGGCGGTACGCTATTGATGACGCCGTTAAAAGGTGCGGATGGCCAGATCTACGCAATGGCGCAGGGCAATGTGGTGGTGAGTGGCGCAGGTGCTGCGGTGAATGGCGCGAAAGCGCAAATCAACCATCTCAGCGTGGGGCGGATTTCTTCCGGTGCGACCGTGGAACGTGCGGTTGCCAGCGCGCTGGGGCAGGACAATGTGATTCACCTGGAGCTCAATGATACCGATTTCTCCACTGCGAGCAGGGTGGTCGACGCGATCAATCAGCGCTTTGGCAAGGATACTGCTGCCGCACTCGACGGACGTGTCATTCAGGTGCGCACACCGGTCGGCAGTAACGAACGGGTCGCGTTTTTGGGCAATCTGGAAAGCATTAACGTTAATCCTGCACAAACCATCGCCAAGGTAATCATGAACGCGCGCACCGGCTCGGTGGTGATGAATCAGTCCGTGACACTGGATCCTTGTGCCGTTTCGCACGGCAATCTGTCGGTGGTGATCAAGTCCGAGCCGTCAGTCAGCCAGCCGGCTCCTTTCTCCAGAGGCAAGACGACCGTCACCCAGAGTTCGCAGATCGAGATCAAAAGCGAACCCGGCGAAATGATGATGGTAAAAGGCGGTGCTTCATTGTCGGACGTGGTGAAAGCGCTTAACGCAATCGGTGCGACACCGCAAGATCTGCTGGCAATTCTGCAGGCGATGAAATCGGCCGGCGCCTTGCGGGCCGAGCTGGAAATCATCTGAGGCCGGCCATGATCAGCTCAACTGACATTACCAGCAGTCTGGCAGTCGATACTCAGGGCCTGGCCGAGCTGCGCCGGTCCGCCAAGGATAATTCTCCTGAAGCAATCAAGACGGTTGCCAAGCAGTTTGAAGCGGTGTTCATGAACATGATGCTGAAAAGCATGCGTGAAGCCACGTCGCAGGACGGCATGTTCGATAACGAACAGAGTCGTTTGTATACCTCCATGCTGGATCAGCAATTGAGTCAGAGCATGGCCAGCCGCGGCATCGGTCTGGCAGATGTGCTGACACGGCAATTATCCGCATTTGCCGGCGCTCCCTTGGCTGCCGCCGCATCTGCCAAGGCGGGGATTGACAATCATGCCGCCGCTCAGTCCGGTGCGTCTGACAGCGCTGCTCAATCGGGTCATCTGCAATCTGCGCTTGCACGGTCATTCCAGAATAAATTGCGGACTCATGCCGAAGAAGCCAGCCGCACGACCGGTATCCCGGCCAAATTCATGCTTGGACAGGCTGCTCTGGAAAGCGGCTGGGGTCGCAAGGAAATCCTAACGGCGGATGGCTCGACCAGCCATAATCTGTTTGGTATCAAGGCCGGATCATCCTGGAATGGCAAGACCGTCGATGCCGTTACGACAGAGTATGTGAACGGCGTCGCACACAGGCGAGTGGAGAAATTCCGGGCTTATGACAGTTACGCAGATTCCTTCCGCGACTACGCCCACCTTTTGCGCAGTAATCCGCGCTATCAGAACGTGATTGCCAATGCGCATGATGTGGCAGGCTTCGCCCAGGGTTTGCAACAAGCCGGTTACGCGACCGATCCACACTACGCAGATAAGCTGACCAAAATTATTAATCAATCGTTATCAGCCTGATTCGTTAAAGTTTCCCCCGTATCTGCCGCTAACCTGAGTAACGTATTAGAGTAAAAATATCATGGCCACTAATATTCTTAGCATCGGACAAAGCGCGCTTGCTGCAGCCCAGGTGGGCATCAGCACGACAGGCCATAATATCGCTAATGCATCGACGCCGGGTTATAGCCGGCAAGTGGTCGTGCAGGGAGCTGCCCTCGCGCAGAACTTTGGTTACGGGTTTGTTGGCCAGGGTGTAGATGTCACGACGATACAGCGCATCTATTCCGATTTTCAGGCAGCGCAAGTCCGTAGTACGCAAAGTGCGAAGAGCGGACTGGATAGCTATTACGCCCAGATTACCCAAGTCAACAATATGTTTGCAGATTCAACGTCGGGCTTGTCGCCGACCTTGCAGGGTTTTTTCAGCGGTATTCAGAACCTGGCTTCAGATCCTTCCTCGGGCGCAGCGCGCCAGACGACTTTGTCATCAGCTAATGCATTGGCCTCGACTTTTCAGAATATGGGGAGCCAGCTTGATCAGATGAACCAAAGCGTTAACGCCCAGGTTACCAGCAGCGTTGCTACAATCAATTCGCTAGCGACCCAGATTGCCCAGCTGAATTCCAATATCGCACTGGCGCAAGGTTCCGGACAGCCGCCGAACGATTTGCTGGATCAGCGCGATCAACTGGTACTGGATCTGAGCAAGCAGATTAAAACCAGCGTTGTGCCACAGGATGATGGCAAGTACAACATCTTTATCGGTAATGGGCAATCGTTGGTAGTCGGCTCTCAGGCCTACAGCCTGACTACCGCAGTATCGCCTACCGACTCAAGCCGGGTTGTACCTGCTTACAATACGCCAGGTAAAACAGTGCTTCTGGACGGCAGTGCACTCACTGGCGGTCAGTTGGGCGGCTTGCTGGATTTCCGCAATCAGACACTGGACCCTGCAAAGAATGCATTGGGACGAGTGGCGATTGGCCTGGCCACGACTTTCAATGCCCAGCATCGTCTGGGGCAGGATCAGAACGGCAATCTCGGGGGAGATTTCTTTACCGTCGGTACACCTTCCGTGACCGCAAATACCGGTAATCTCGGATCCGGTGTGGCAACGGCGAGCATTAGCGACGTCAATGCCTTGACCGTTAGCGATTACCGCCTTCAATATGATGGCGCCAATTACACGGTTACACGTGTTTCCGATGGCAAAGCTACGACCTTTGCCAGCTTTCCGCAAACGATAGACGGAGTTTCGTTCAATTTAACGGGAACGCCCGCGGCAGGTGACAATTTTCTGATCAAGCCTACGGCGACCGGCGCAACCGTTTTCGGCGTGAATATTAGCGATCCAAGCCTGATTGCCGCCGCGGCCCCTATCGTGACATCGGCGACCATCAGTAACACAGGTACTGGGGTAATCAGTGCCGGGAGCGTAGACAGCGCCTATCTGGCTTCGCCATTAACGGCGCCAGTCACGCTGACTTATGCATCGGGAACCAATCAGTTGACCGGCTTTCCGGCATCCCAGCCGGTGACGGTGACCAGCAATGGCACCACGACTACCTTTGCAGCAGGCGCGCCTGTCACTTACACGCCGGGAGCAACCATCAGCTTCGGGGGCATCAGTTTCACTTTGAGCGGCACGCCTGCGAATGCCGATACGTTTACGGTCGGTCCGAATACGGGCGGCGTGGGCGATAATCGTAATGCGTTGCTGTTGGGTGCACTGCAAACTGCCAATACGCTGGCGAATGGGACAGCCAGTTATCAAGGGGCTTTTTCCCAGATGGTTGCCACCATCGGCAGTAAGACGAATGAGATCAATGTGACGAGTACCGCCGAGGGTCAGACATTGTCGAATCTTGTGGCGGCACAGCAGTCTACGTCCGGCGTGAATCTTGATGAAGAGGCTACCAATCTGTTGCGTTATCAGCAGGCTTATCAGGCTGCAGGTAAAGTGATGCAAGTGGCCAGTCAGTTATTTAGCGTGTTGCTGTCTTTAGGTCAGTAACGGGGGGTAATCATGCGGATCAGTACCAGTACTCTTTATGAACAGGGTTCGGCCAAAATCAGTGACTTGCAAAGTGCGCTGGTAACGACGCAACAACAGCTGGCTACAGGTAAACGGATGCTGACGCCCGCCGATGACCCTAATGCGATGGCACAAGTGCTGGACCTTACGCAATCGCAATCGGTAAACACGCAGTTTTCAACGAACCGCCAGACAGCGACGACTTCGTTAAGTGCCGTGGATGGGGCTTTATCAAGCGCTACGGATCTGCTCCAGAGCTTGAGGACACTGACTGTTACTGCCGGCAACCCGAACATGACCAGCACTCAACTCGCTTCCATCGCCGCTCAGTTCCGCCAGGGGTTTGACAGTCTGCTATCTTTGGCTAATGCGACAGATGCAAGCGGGAATTATTTATTTGGTGGTTACCACACGGCGACTCCGCCATTTGTGAAAACCAGTACCGTGGTAAGTGGTGTCACCGTTACCGGTGCGCAATACGTTGGCGATCAGGGTCAGCGCCAATTACAGGTGGGCAGTACGCGTCAGCTTGGAATCAGCGAATCCGGTCAGGGTATTTTCCAAACCGGCACTCAGGATATTTTCAAAACCCTGGACGCTTTCGCAACGGTGCTGGAGAATCCGGCCAGTACACCCAGCCAGATCACCACTGCACTGCAAACAGCGAATACGAATATTTCAGCGACGATGGACAATGTCCTGACGGCGCGCGCTTCGGCTGGTTCAAAGTTGCAGGAGCTGGATTCGCTTAATAGTTACGGTTCGAATCTCGATCTCCAGTACAGCCAGAGCTTGTCAAGTCTGCAAGATCTGGATTATGCTAAAGCCGCAACCAAGCTGGCACAACAACAGACGACCTTGCAAGCAGCGCAGCAGTCTTTTGTGAAAATATCGAATTTATCTCTATTTAATTATATTAATTAACAGGTAATTCTCTGTTTTCAGAAAAATAAAAATAAATATTCCTGAGTAGCCGTTGCATGTAAATATTTGCATGCGTTTAATGAGGCTTCCTGGAAGGAGAATACAATGCAGGATAACCAGACCATGGGTGCGCAATTACAGCAATTGCTGACCGCGATTTCTATCCACGGCAATCAGCATGTGCTGGAAATAGAACGTGATCTGGCTCAAACGAATAGCCTGCTGGAGGAAGCGATCCGTAAACTGGGCGAGAGCTTTCTGTCCATACACCAGGGCTTGTCATCGCATCAGAATTTGGCGGCGGATTTACTGGATGGGCAGTCAGGCGAGGAATTGACAAGGCTGCAAGCGGAAATCAATCAGCATATCAATGCTGCCATTACTGGTCTGCAATTTCAGGATATGACCAGCCAGCTTATTACCAAAATGACAAAGCATATAGCCGAACTGCACGATGTGTTCGCGGTAATGGATAGGCCTGATCGTCAAATCCCTGCGGTTGCAGACGAGGCGGATATCCTGGCAATCGTAAATGCCATGAATGCGGATTTACAACGGCAGAGGCTGATTTTTGATGACGTTTCACGCAAGAAAGTGACGCAGCAGCATCTGGATAGCGGTGATATCGAATTGTTTTAAAGGTACTGAACGACGGCATTCGTCAGGTTGTGAACAGAGAGTATATAAAGAGGAATATGATGGCCAAGACCATATTAGCAGTGGACGATTCAGGCTCCCTTCGGCAAATGGTGAGCTTTAGTCTAAAAGCGGCTGGTTATGAAGTGACGGAAGCTGTCGATGGGCAGGATGGCTTGAATAAAGCGAAACAGCACACTTTTGATCTGGTATTGACCGACCAGAACATGCCGCGGATGGATGGTTTGACCCTCATCAAAATGTTGCGCGGCATGGCAAATTATCAGCATGTTCCGATTCTGATGCTAACGACCGAATCCAGTGATGAAATGAAATCCCAGGGACGGGCTGCCGGTGCGAATGGCTGGCTGGTAAAACCGTTTGATCCGCAAAAATTAACGGAAGTGGTTAAAAAAGTGATTGGCTGATTTCAGGGGTACGCATTTGTTTTTATATTGTATTTTATGGCAGTGATTGCCGATTCAATCTGGACAGCGGATCTTTTTTGAAGATATGCTTTTCCGGTAACCCCGCATGGAATAAAGCAGGAACGCGTAATTTAGGGAGTTGGCAATGACGGTTGACATGAGTCAGTTTTACCAGGTGTTTTTTGATGAAGCCGCTGAATTACTGGCTGAAAAAGAAAGATTATTGCTTGATGTGGATATCGCAGCGCCGGACTCGGAAGATCTGGATGCCATCTTTCGTACGGCGCATTCCATTAAGGGCGGGGCGGCGACATTCGGATTCAATGATATTACTGAAGTGACCCATGTTCTGGAATCCTTGCTGGACCGTATCCGTAAGGGTGAAATACCTTTAACTTCCGAGCATGTCGACGCATTTCTGACGGCAAAAGATGTGCTCGAGATGTTAATTGACGGCCATAAAAACGGCAGCGACGTGGACCATGAGGCCGTTGAACAGATCAGCACGCGTTTGAATGCGCTGTCCGCCCTAGGAGCGGTGCCGGGGGGCATGCCGCAAACTGCAAATGATAAGACGGCATCGACTCATGCCGTACCTGCCCAGACGGATGCCATCGTTCCCCCGGCAGCAGCTGCATCGCTACAGCATTTTCGCATAGAGTTACCAGAGACCCCGCAACGCGATATAGACGCGCTGGCAAGCGAGCTTGGCCTGCTTGGCGATATTACGCAATCCCGTCTGGATGATCAGCGCGCAGTGTTCGTGCTGGTGACGGAGGAGAGCGTTGATGACATCGTCGCGATTTGTTCTTTTGTGCTTGATGCCGATGCCTTGAAAATTACCGATATCACGCCGGAGCAAACACCCCCCGCGGCTACTCCGGCATCTGCCGGCGAAGATGTGGGGTACGGTTTCTTCGAGCCGATGCGCACGGAAATCGAAGCAAAGGAAGCTGCTGCCGCCGCGACCGAAGCCGCACAAGCAAGTGCAGCCTCGGCTGAAGCGGTGGATAAGAAATCAGGTAAACGGGATGGTGAGAAGTCGGCCGGACACAATGCGGAATCCAGCTCGATCCGGGTAAGCGTGGAAAAAGTGGATCAGCTTATCAATCTGGTGGGCGAGCTTGTTATTACCCAGGCGATGATTGAACAGCGCATCGGCAATCTCGATCCGATGTTGCACGAAGGCTTATTGAATAGTGTTGGACAACTCACCCGCAATACCCATGACCTTCAGGAAGCGGTCATGTCCATACGCATGATGCCGATGGATTACGTCTTTTCCCGTTTCCCGCGCATGGTGCGCGATCTGGCCGGGAAACTGGGCAAGAAAATAGATTTTGTGACCCAGGGCGCTGCGACCGAGCTTGATAAAGGGCTGATCGAGCGCATTGTCGATCCGTTGACCCATCTGGTGCGCAACAGCGTCGACCATGGCATTGAGTTGCCGGATATACGCCGGGCCGCCGGCAAGTCTGAAGCGGGTAAATTGACGCTGGCTGCTTCCCATCAAGGGGGAAATATCGTCATTGAAGTCAGCGATGATGGCGCGGGGCTTAATCGCGATCGCATTTTGTCCAAGGCGCGACAGCAAGGTATCCCTGTGACGGACAACATGCCCGATGAAGATGTCTGGCAATTGATATTTGCGCCCGGGTTCTCCACTGCAGAAGCGGTTACAGATATTTCCGGCCGCGGTGTGGGCATGGATGTGGTAAAACGAAATATTACTGCAATGGGCGGGACAGTGGAAATTCGCTCTGCACGCGGATTTGGCTCCACCATGCGCATTTCATTGCCATTGACTTTGGCCATTCTGGACGGGATGTCGGTCAAGGTCGGTGAGGAAATATACATCGTGCCGCTTGCATACGTGATCGAATCATTGCAACCGGCAACGACCGAGCTCAAGGAAGTAGCTGGTCAGGGACGATTAATCAAGGTGCGTGAGGAATACCTGCCGTTAATTTACCTTTACGAACAGTTTTCAATCAAGCCATCCCATACCGAACCTTCGGAAGGAATCGTGATAATTCTGGGTATGGACGGCAAAAAAGCGGCCATGTTCGTCGACAGCCTGGTTGGACAGCAGCAAGTCGTAGTCAAGAATCTGGAATCCAATTTCCGCAAAGTGCCCGGCATATCCGGTGCGACTATTCTGGGTGATGGTGGCGTATCGTTAATCGTGGACGTGTCCGCTTTGATACGTTCACTTGGATAAATCTATTTAGGTCAAGAGGTCAGTTATGCAAACTAATATGCACATGAGCGGTAATGCGGAAGATACCGCAGGACACGAGTTTCTGGCGTTTACATTGGGTGCTGAAGAATATGGCATCGATATTCTGAAGGTTCAGGAAATCAGGGGGTATGAGAGTCCTACGCGCATCGCCAACGCGCCTGACTTCATCAAGGGCGTCATTAATCTGCGTGGGCTGATTGTGCCGATAGTGGACATGCGGATTAAATTTGCACTGGGTACGGCCAATTACGACAACCTGACGGTCGTCATCATTCTGAATATTGGCGGTCGCGTGGTCGGGATGGTGGTAGATAGCGTATCCGATGTCATTACGCTTAATCCCGAACAGATCAAACCTGCCCCGTCGATGACCAGCGCACTCGATACCAGCTATCTGATAGGTTTGGGCACCGTAGACGATCGTATGCTGATTTTGGTTGATATCGATAAATTGATGTCCAGCAGTGAAATGGGTCTGATAGACGAGATGGTTGCTTGATCAGATTGATAATTAGCATAAAAGGATTACATCATGTTTAGTCAGATGAGTATTAAAACCCGGTTGATAGGCGCATTCGGACTATTTACCTTCTTGTTGTTTTTTGTCGGCGGGTTAGGGATTTATAGCGCGCAGCATAATGTGGCGCTGTTGAAAACACTGACGATTAAGGACAAAACTGCAGAAGCGGATGTCTTGCGGATCAAGTATCGCATGGAATTCAATCGCAGCGAATTGCTGCGTGCCATACAGCATGATCCTTCATTCAGCATCTCGACACTGCATGATCATTCCGTGGACAAGCATGTGGCGAGTATCGAGGCAAGCAATAAAATACTGCAGGACAAGCTTGGGGATTACAAGGCCGGGATTGCCGACCCGAAGGAAAAGGAGCTATTTGATAGCTGGGTAGCGGATTCCAATAATATGGCTGTGGATACGATTCATCAGGTAATGGCTGCTGTTCAGGCCGGTCAGTGGGAAACAGCGGAAACCATGACTGTTAAGGTCATTAATCCGTTATTTATCAAGAGTGATGCAGATTCAAAAGCCTTAGCCGAATATCTGATGCGCCGTGCAGAAAAAAACCGGGCGCAGGTTGATACAAATATTGCTCAAATGAGTTATCTGCTGATCGCTGTCATTCTGCTTGGCGTGATTATGGCAGTGATAACGGGATGGTGGCTGATTCGCGGTATTACCATACCTTTGCAGCATGCGGTGGAAGTGGCGCGTCGTGTTGCAGATGGCGATTTGCGTTCGGATGTAAGCATCATTAATCAGGACGAAATCGGTAAGCTGCTAAATGCATTGAAGGATATGAATGCGAGTCTGGCGCACATAGTTGGCGAGGTGCGTCTTGGTACCGAGACCATCGCGTCTGCTTCAGGCCAGATCGCAGCCGGTAACCTTGACCTGTCCAGCCGCACGGAAGCCCAGGCTGGATCATTGGAAGAGACCGCTTCGGCGATGGAAGAGCTGACCTCGACGGTCAAACAGAACGCCGACAACGCACGTCAGGCTAATCAACTGGCAGAAACGGCATCGGAAGTTGCGGTCAAAGGCGGCACCGTGGTGTCGGAAGTCGTCGCCACCATGGGTGCCATCAATGACTCGGCGCGCAAGATTGCCGATATCATCGGCGTGATTGACGGTATCGCCTTCCAGACCAATATCCTTGCATTGAATGCTGCGGTGGAAGCGGCGCGCGCAGGTGAACAGGGGCGAGGCTTCGCGGTAGTTGCTTCCGAAGTACGCAGCCTTGCGCAGCGCAGCGCGGCGGCCGCGAAGGAAATCAAATCACTGATTGACGACTCGGTAGAGAAAATCGAAGTTGGCAACAAACAGGCAGGCCAGGCCGGTACGACGATGAATGAAGTGGTATCGAGCGTGCAGCGCGTCACCGACATCATGAGCGAGATCACGGCTGCCAGCCACGAACAAAGCATGGGCATCGAAGAGATCAACCGTGCGATCAGTCAGATGGACGAAACCACCCAGCAGAACGCCGCGCTGGTGGAAGAAGCTGCTGCGGCTGCCAAGTCGATGCAGGATCAGGCCGGGCATCTCGAGGAATTGGTTAATAAATTCCAAGTCGATCACCCGCAACGCAGTGCGCCTGCGCGTGCCAAGTTAAAGAAACTGTCTGCCCAGCAAAGTCAGCGGGTAGCGAGTAAGCCTTCAACCAGCGCCAACAAGAAACTGGCGGCCACGGTGAATAACGATGAATGGGAAGAGTTTTAGCCCGGATTGAATCGCACGGGAGAAGATTGTTTGGGTTGGGGCTGATTGGACGGGTTTGGGGTAAATAAGATGAATAATATAAATATTAGTACACGTTTGGCATTGGCATTTGGGCTATGTTTTCTATTCATGATTGTGATCGCGCTGATTGCATTTTCCGGCTGGGAAAATGCGCAAATTATCGTGATAGCTTTGTTGGTGGTCGGTGCTGTTATGGGGGTAGTGATCGGGACGCTGTTCGTGCGCAGTATCACCGGTCCGTTGCGTCAGGCGATAGAGATTACTCATAAGATTGCTGAAGGTGATTTGACCGCCGAAATCGATTTTGTGGCCAAGGACGGACTGGGCCGATTGTTCTCCGGTTTGCGGGAGATGAACGCCAGTTTGGTCAAGATCGTCGATGAAGTGCGTCTTGGTACCGAGACCATCGCGTCTGCTTCAGGCCAGATCGCAGCCGGTAACCTTGACCTGTCCAGCCGCACGGAAGCCCAGGCTGGATCATTGGAAGAGACCGCTTCGGCGATGGAAGAGCTGACCTCGACGGTCAAACAGAACGCCGACAACGCACGTCAGGCTAATCAACTGGCAGAAACGGCATCGGAAGTTGCGGTCAAAGGCGGCACCGTGGTGTCGGAAGTCGTCGCCACCATGGGTGCCATCAATGACTCGGCGCGCAAGATTGCCGATATCATCGGCGTGATTGACGGTATCGCCTTCCAGACCAATATCCTTGCATTGAATGCTGCGGTGGAAGCGGCGCGCGCAGGTGAACAGGGGCGAGGCTTCGCGGTAGTTGCTTCCGAAGTACGCAGCCTTGCGCAGCGCAGCGCGGCGGCCGCGAAGGAAATCAAATCACTGATTGACGACTCGGTAGAGAAAATCGAAGTTGGCAACAAACAGGCAGGCCAGGCCGGTACGACGATGAATGAAGTGGTATCGAGCGTGCAGCGCGTCACCGACATCATGAGCGAGATCACGGCTGCCAGCCACGAACAAAGCATGGGCATCGAAGAGATCAACCGTGCGATCAGTCAGATGGACGAAACCACCCAGCAGAACGCCGCGCTGGTGGAAGAAGCTGCTGCGGCTGCCAAGTCGATGCAGGATCAGGCCGGGCATCTCGAGGAATTGGTTTACAAGTTTAAATTGGGCGATGCCAGGTCATTATCCGGGAAGAAACGTACATCGCAAGCAGATGCCAGCCGTCGGCGTATTGCTTCTTCTATAGCAGTCAGTCCGGGTAAATATCAGTCAAAGCCTGTTCAAAGCCTGGCGGCTGCAACTGATCGTGGTGACGAGTGGGAGACCTTCTAAAGGTGGCAGGAAGCGCTGCGTTTGTATCAATGTGAATGTTTAAGCAAGATGTTTGAAAGTGAAATGAGTTTTAGCAGAAAAAGTAAATTATTAGGAGCAGTGCTATGTTTAAAAATCTAACAATTAAATCAAGACTCATTTTCGTGATTAGTTTCCTTAGCGTGTCATTGATTGCTGGTGGTCTTATGGGAATTTATTTTCTGGGGTTATCCAATGACACCGTGAAAAACATGTATGAAGATAAGGTTACTAAATTAAGCGAGCTGGACGCAACGGTGCGCTTAATGAATCAAAATCAATTAATGCTGGCGCAGGCGATTGCAGGGAAAATGGCCACGTTTCCAGATGACGATGCTAAAACTGACAAATACATTGTTGAGATTGATCAATTTATTGAGAAGATTAATCACATGCAAGAAGAGTTGCTTGCCAAACAGTGGTCGCCAGATGAAAGGGCGCTATTGGATAAGATAGTTATAGCCCGGAAAAGATATGGAGGGGAGGCCGTTCGTCCGGCACTGGCAGCATTGAAAGCCCATGATTACCAGCAAGCTACGGAAATTTTGCAAGGGCCGCTACTCGAACGCTTTTTGAGTTTAACCGTTAATTTTAATGAGTTGATCAAGCTTCAGATTGAAGCTTCCAAATCAGCTTATGATCAAGGACAGGCGCACTATAATCTGGTGCGGACGCTTGCCATTTTATTAACGATTTTCGGTGTGGTAGTGGCTGCCTTTATGGCTTGGTGGTTGCTTACTTCGATTACCCGTCCGCTGGCGGAAGCTGTGAATGTAGCGAAACGTGTCGCTGCAGGAGATTTGAGTCAGGAAATCACTGTTAAATCCAATGATGAGACCGG
This sequence comes from Sulfuriferula sp. AH1, assembly GCF_002162035.1. Classification (NCBI taxonomy): domain Bacteria; kingdom Pseudomonadati; phylum Pseudomonadota; class Betaproteobacteria; order Nitrosomonadales; family Sulfuricellaceae; genus Sulfuriferula; species Sulfuriferula sp. AH1. Next base: position 1,629,927 of record NZ_CP021138.1, on the reverse strand, counting down.
TGTGCTCATGCAGGCCATGAAGGACATGAATGACGGTTTGCTCGATATCGTGAGCCAGGTCAGAACAGGCACCGAAGCAATTGCTTTGGCTTCGCAGGAAATCGCAACAGGCAATCTGGATTTATCCAATCGCACGGAATCCCAGGCGCATGCTTTGTCGATGACGGCTGCTGCAACTGCGCAGATGACTTCCACTGTCCAGCAAAATACTGAAAGCGCACATCACGCACAGAAGGTTGCCGCGACTACGCGCGAAATCGCTGAAGCCGGCGGCCAAACCATGAGTGAGGTAGTGAGCACCATGGCCGAAATCAGTACCAGTTCGAAGAAAATCGTCGATATTATCAGTGTTATTGAGGGCATCGCTTTTCAAACCAATATACTGGCGCTTAATGCCGCTGTCGAGGCGGCCCGTGCCGGAGAGCAAGGTCGCGGTTTTGCGGTAGTCGCCGGTGAGGTCAGAAGTCTGGCGCAGCGCAGTTCGGCTGCTGCAAAGGAAATCAAGACGCTGATAAATCATTCAGTTACGAAAGTGAAAGATGGTTCGCGGCTGGTTGAAGAAGCTGGCGAGAACATGGAAGAAATTTTGACTGTGGTTGGCTTGTTTACCGATTTGCTGGACACAATCTATAACGCATCCAGCCAGCAAAGTTCGGGTATCGCCAATATCAACCAGTCTGTTTCCGAAATGGATGAAATGACCCAGCAGAATGCCGCGTTGGTGGAACAGGCCGCTGCTGCTGCACAAAGCATGCAGGATCAGGCAATTGCACTGGAAGGCGCAGTCAGTGTGTTTAAGCTGGCTAAAAACGAACGCACCAATCATCAATTCGATACCGGTTCATACAAATCAGAGCAGCCGCAATCGGTTAAAGCGACATCCAAAAAATCTACGGATATCGAGGGCGTGGGGGAAGAGTGGGATGAGTTTTGAATGTGCTTGCCGGGTAGAATGACTGTCGATTTGATTTGAGCGATTGGTGGCAATTATGCCGCGGTATGGATTTTCCGGTGAAGATAGGATGGGCGAGCATGGCTGTGGCGGGTAAAGACTCAGTAACAGCGAAGGAATTTACCTTCACCGCTCGCGATTTTGCGCTTGTGCGTGAAATGATATACCGGTGTGCCGGAATTTCATTGTCTGAGAACAAGCAGGATATGGTTTATAGCCGGCTGGCTCGGCGATTAAGAGCGGTTGGAGTCGATACTTTCGCCAAATATCTGAGTGCATTGGAGCTTGACCCGAATAGTAAAGAATGGGAAGCGTTTACCAATGCATTGACAACGAATCTGACTTCCTTTTTTCGGGAAGCTCATCATTTTCCGATGCTGGCAAGTTTTGTAAAAACAAGACCTGCCGAAATCAATGTCTGGTGTTCAGCAAGCTCGACCGGAGAAGAGCCTTATTCGATCGCAATGACAGCATGTGAAGCTTTTAATACCTTGACCCCGCCGGTTAGGATTATTGCGACCGATATTGATACCAATGTGCTGGAAGTGGCCGAAAATGGCATATATGCAGCTGATAGGCTTGATAAAATGTCAGCGGAAAGGGTGCGCCGTTTCTTCCTGAAAGGTAAAGGGGGAAACGAAGGCATGGTGCGCATCAGGAAAGAACTGCGGGACATGGTTACTTTTGAGCAACTGAATTTGCTCAGTGCGCATTGGCCGATTACCGGCCCATTTGATGTGATTTTTTGCCGTAATGTCATGATTTATTTCGATAAGCCGACACAAGCCAAAATTCTGAATCGGTTTGCGCCATTAATGCGGCGTGATGGACTGCTGTTTGCCGGGCACTCCGAGAATTTCCTGAACATTACCGACACTTTTAGTTTGATCAGCAAGACTGTATATGAATTGAACCACCAATCAGCAAAATCTAAATCGCAAGGGTAAGGGAGTATTGATGGGCTGGGAGGCGGCAGAAGAACACTTCGCTAGTAATGTTTACTATGACGCTACATTTAAATGTGATGCGGCAAAGTTGCTGCCTGGCGAATATTATTATACTGATAAAGATATGCTGATCGTGACCGTTCTCGGATCATGTGTTTCGGCATGTATAAGGGATCGGGTTAAGGGTATTGGCGGGATGAATCATTTCATGTTGCCGGATTCCGGGGCTGAGGCCGATAGTCCGGTGTCGCCATCAATGCGCTATGGCACGTACGCCATGGAAATCCTGATCAATGATTTGCTCAAAGCCGGGGCGAAACGTGACAATCTGGAAGCCAAGGTTTTTGGCGGCGGTAATGTTTTGAAAGGTTTTAGCAGTATCAATGTCGGCGAACGCAATGCCCAGTTTGTGCGTGATTTTCTGCGCGCGGAACGAATGCGTGTCGTAGCAGAAGATTTGAATGATATTTATCCCAGGAAAGTCTATTTTTTCCCACGCACCGGCAAGGTACTGGTGCGTAAGATAAAAGAATTGCGCAACTCTACGCTGGCACAGCGCGAGGCGGAATACGCAAGTCGTTTAAAGGTCGACACCGTGTGCGGTGCAATCGATTTGTTTTGAATTCCACTACATTGCTGCATTGTCGGCGTGGTATACAGGAATAGCATGATGAAAATAAAAGTACTGATAGTTGATGACTCCGCATTGATACGTAGTGTCATGTCCGAAATCATTTCGGATCAGCCTGACATGGAGGTGGTTGGCGTCGCACCGGATCCAATTGTAGCGCGCGAGATGATCAAGGCCACAAATCCCGACGTGCTGACGCTGGATGTTGAGATGCCGAAGATGGATGGTCTGGATTTTCTTGAAAAGTTGATGCGTCTACGGCCCATGCCGGTTGTGATGGTTTCTTCCCTGACTGAGCGTGGCTCCGAGATCACAATGCGGGCATTGGAGTTAGGGGCGGTCGATTTTGTTACCAAACCTAAGATGTCGATAAAAAACGGTATGATGGAGTATGCTGAGCTGATTAGCGACAAGATTCGTGCGGCAGCCAGGGCTCGAGTGACAGCGCGGAAAATTCAGCCGGATGGTACTTCTGTTTTATTGCCTTCAATGGGTAATCCGTTATTAAGTAGTGAAAAGCTGATTATGATAGGTGCATCGACCGGAGGTACGGAAGCGATCAAGGAATTTTTAATACAAATGCCGCCGGACTGTCCCGGCATCCTGATTACACAGCACATGCCGGAAGGCTTTACCAAATCGTTTGCGAATCGCCTTAACAGTCTATGCAAGATCGCTGTTAAGGAAGCTGAGGGCGGCGAACGTATCTTGCCTGGGCATGCATATATTGCTCCCGGTCATTCGCATTTATTGCTAACGCGCAGCGGAGCGAATTATATGACACAATTAGACCAGGGGCCGCCGGTAAACCGGCATCGCCCCTCGGTGGACGTATTGTTCGGGTCAGCGGCAAAATTCGCGGGCAAAAATGCGGTTGGTGTCATTATGACCGGCATGGGCAAGGACGGTGCTCAGGGAATGCTGGAAATGAAGCATGCGGGCGCACAGAATTTTGCTCAGGATGAGGCTTCCTGTGTGGTATTTGGTATGCCGCGTGAGGCTATTGCGATTGGTGCAGTCGACGAGGTCGCTGCAATTAAGGATTTACCTGGCAAGGTGATAAATTACCTGGCTACGCACGGAAGCCGTTCTTTGCGAGTGTAGTTTATTCCGGTTGCCTGATTTATAGATTGTTGATGATGGAGTGACATATGGCAGATGCAAATTTAAAGTTTTTGGTGGTAGATGATTTCTCAACAATGCGGCGTATCGTTCGAAACTTGTTAAAAGAACTGGGTTACTCCAATGTGGATGAGGCCGAAGACGGCGTGATCGGTTTGTCAAAACTGAGAAGCGAACATTTCGATTTTGTCGTATCGGACTGGAACATGCCCAATATGGATGGTTTGACGATGTTGCAGCATATTCGTGCTGATCCGGCTTTGGCAAAATTGCCTGTGCTGATGGTTACGGCGGAAGCCAAGAAAGAAAATATCATTGCCGCAGCACAAGCTGGTGCTAACGGATATGTAGTGAAACCGTTTACTGCCGCGACGCTGGATGAAAAACTAACCAAAATATTCGAAAAACTAGGCATGTAAGGGGCGTTATGAATAATAAGCCGATGCCGACGACGGAGGATGATATAGCCGTACCTGACGAATTATTGTCCAGAGTGGGGCACCTGACTCGCACTTTGCATGATAATTTGCGTGAGCTGGGTTACGATCAGGCCATACAAAATGCGGCGCAGGAAATCCCGGATGTGCGCGATCGCCTGAATTATGTAGTTAATATGACCGATCAGGCCGCGCAGCGTGTACTAAACGCAATCGATCGGGCAATCCCGTTGCAGGAAACCATTTCCAAGGACGCTTCCGTACTTGCCAATGACTGGCAGTCACTTTTAAAACAACCTTTTGACGAGGCCGCATATCGGAAGATGGCAGATTCGACCGTGTGCTATCTGGGCGAGGCTTGTACGAATACTGATGCAACCAAACAGCAATTAATGGAAATCATGATGGCTCAGGATTTCCAGGATCTGACCGGACAGGTTATTCGTAAAGTGACTGATATTGCGCATAATCTGGAACATCAATTAGTTAAGCTGCTGCTGGAATATGCACCAGCAGAAATTAAACGCGAGAAAAACTCAGGATTGCTGAACGGCCCTCAAATTGATCCTGCTCAGGAGGGAGTGGTCTCGAATCAGACCCAAGTGGATGACTTGTTGGATAGTTTGGGTTTCTGATGTATGTACTGGAAAAGTTATGAGTGATGTGCGGTTGGTTGTTCGTGAACCATTATTGGATGCCCAGCAGCAAGTAGCCGGTTATGAGTTTTCATGGATGCACGATTCATTGGGCGCATCAGATGAAATTGAGGACACTCATAAACTTATCGATCTGATCATCAATAGCGCTGATGATGAAGATGCCTTGGCATCGTTCAGATACAGGCGCTTCATGCGCGCGCCTGCAGCATTATTGCTGGAAGAAGCCTTTGCGCTCCTTCCCGCCGGCAATACCAGTTTAATTGTTACAGTAGAAGATCTGGCTGATGCGGCAGTGTATGCAGCCGTGAAACTTTTGCGTAAGGGAGGCTATGGTATCTTGTTGCGGGGGGTAGACATGAAAGCCCTGGATCCCAAACAGCTGGTTCTTTCTACCGCGATTGAAGTGTATTTCGATCCCGACAATTTTGCCTCGCAAGCGCGTATTTACGGTGTTCTGAAAAACTCGCCTATCCGCATGTTGGCGCGCAAAGTAAGTAATTGGCAGGAATACGACGCCTGCGGCACACTGGGCTTGCAAGCGTTTGCAGGCCGGTTTTATCTGACGCCAAGGGTAGCGATACAGAAATCGGCCGAGTTGAATCCATCCCAGGCCATGCTGTTGCAACTGATGGAGCTGGTTCGCAATAATGCGGACATCCACCAGATTGAAGAAATGCTGAAACACGATCCTGCAATCTCTTACAAGTTATTGCACTACATCAATTCTGCGGGTTTCGGTCTGGGCTTCGAGATCGAATCCATGCGTCATGCAATTCAGGTGCTCGGCTACAATCCGTTATATCGCTGGTTATCGGTGTTGCTGGCCAGCGCCAATCCTGCGACGGCTTCACTCATTCTGATGCAAACGGCGATTACCCGTGGGCGCTTGACCGAGCTGCTGGGCAAGGCCTATTTATCCAGAAGTGACGCGGAGAACCTGTTTATAACCGGCATGTTTTCGTTACTGGATCGATTGCTTGGTGTACCGATGGAACAGGCATTGGAACAGATTCAGCTACCGGATTCGGTATTGGATGCTCTCCTTTCCCGTGAAGGTATTTATGCGCCTTTCCTGAATCTGGCAGAGGCATGTGAGCACTCTGCCGATGCGCCAATGATGCAGTCGTCAGAACTGAATATCGATACAGATACCGTTAATCGTGCTCATCTGGCCGCACTGGCCTGGGCGCAAAGTCTGGAAGCCTGAGATATTTTCAAAGATCAATTATGAAACAGGCGTTGCGTAAAGTTGAATCCTTGTTGAATTAATGCCTGCAGGGGTGTTGCCAGATAGGGTAATGCCAACGCCAGGACAACAAAACCTATCCCCAATGTAATGGGGAAACCTATTCCGAATAAATTGAGCTGAGGCGCCGAACGGGTAAGTATGCCCAGCGCAATATTGGTGATGAGCAACGCAGCGATCATAGGCATGGCAAGTTGCACCCCCGCGCTGAAAATGGTTCCTCCCCAGTTCGCCATTTGCAGAAATCCGTGAGTGTCAGGAAATGCCATGGAAATGGGCAGTGAAGTAAAACTTTGTACCAACTCATCGATAAGCATTAAATGGCCGTTAATCGCAAGGAAGATCAGCGTCGCAAGCATGCTCAGAAACTGGCTAATGGCAACGCTCTGACCACGGGTTTGCGGGTCAAAGAAACTGGCGAATCCCAGCCCCATGGTCATGCCCGTAATCGTACCTGCCATATCCACTGCCATGAAGACAATGCGCATCGCAAAGCCCATGGCCAAGCCGATGACCAGTTGTTGCACCAGTATCAGTATGCCGGTGAGCGAGGCCGGATTTACAGCCGGCATGTGGGGAAGGGTGGGGCCGATGATGAGCGCCAGTATGACTGCCAGACCTATTTTGCTTGTTATGGGAATGCTGTCATGACTTAAAACCGGAGCGGCACTGATCAAGCCCAGTATGCGCGTGAGCGGCCATATGAATCCGCCCAGCCATGCATAAATTGCAGTATCGGTAAATGAAATCATGGATAGCGCTTGAACTATCCTACAAGGTTGGGGATATTGGTGAAGACCTCACGCATGTAATCCAGCAAGACTGACAGCATCCAGGGGCCAGCCACAACGAGGGTGATGAAAATGCCTACCAGTTTTGGAATAAATGACAGCGTGGTTTCATTGATTTGCGTGGCTGCCTGGAAAATGCTGACGATCAGGCCGATGATTAGGGCTACCAGCAGCATCGGCGCTGAAACCATCAAGGTGACTTCCAGTGCATGCCGACCGATGGTCATAACACTTTCCGGGGTCATATCTATTCCTTGTCGTTAATAAAAACTTTGGGCAAGCGAGCCCATTAGCAATTGCCAGCCGTCCACCAGTACAAACAGCATGAGCTTGAAGGGCAGAGCGACTATGGACGGTGAAACCATCATCATGCCCATAGACATCAACACGCTGGCAACCACCATGTCGATGATGAGAAAAGGTATGAAAATGGCAAAGCCTATCTGGAAGGCCGTTTTCAGCTCGCTGGTGACAAAAGCCGGGATTAATACGCGTAGCGGTACATCGTCCGGCCCCTGCAACGCAGGCGTATTCGAGATCTTGACGAACAAGGCCAGATCGGCCTGGCGAGTTTGCTTCAGCATAAACGCTTTTAACGGTACTGCACCTTTGTTTAATGCGTCGTTGAATCCGATCTTGTTCTCGGCAAACGGTTGATAGGCATCAGCATAAATCTTGTCGAATACCGGCCCCATGACGAACAGTGTCAGGAATAACGCCAGGCCTACCAACACCTGATTGGGGGGCGACCCTTGCGTTCCAAGTGCCTGACGCAGCAGGGAGAGCACGATGATGATGCGGGTGAAGCTGGTCATCATCAGCAATGCCGCAGGCAAGAACGACAGGGAAGTGAGAAAGAGCAGGGTCTGGATGCTGAGCGAGTAGGTTTGCCCGCCCGCGCCAGGAGTACTGGTAAATGCAGGTATGGCCGTCGGCTCTGCCAAAGCCAGTAGCGGCATTAAACCTGCCGCCGCTACCATGCCGATTAGAATGGGCCGGGTACGCGATGATTTATGCATGACCTTTTTCCATTTTTTGCTTGAGCCAGGCAGAGAACGCCTTGGGCGATTCATTATTGCCAGGGATTATAGTTTGACGTGGCATGGTGGTCAGTGTGCTGATATGCCCGGGGGCTACGCCGATCACGACCCATTGTTCGCCGACTTCCAGCAACAGAACCCGCTCACGGCCCCCTACATTGATACCGCCTATCATCTTGATGGCGGTGCCGGCGTGGGTATTCACGGCCAGAAAACGTTTTGCCATCCAGGCAGCGCCGATAATCAGGGCGAGTATCGCTAACAGTGCCAGCACGACCTGGAGCAGGTCGAGTGTAGGCGATGCTGTACTGACCGGGGGATTTGCTGCATACGCAAGCGAATGCATGCTTCCCGCAGATAGAAGTAGAAGTTGCCTGAGTTTCATTTGTTTAATTTGCGTATGCGTTCAGCCGGACTGATGATATCCGTTACACGGATACCGAATTTATCGTTAACCACAACGACTTCCCCCTGTGCAATCAGAAAACCGTTGATAAGTATGTCCATCGGTTCGCCGGCCATGCCTGCCAATTCAACGACAGATCCTTGCGCCAGTTGCAACAGGTTCTTGATGGCGATTTTGGTACGCCCTAGTTCAACGGTCAGCTGAACCGGAATATCCAGAATAAAATCAATGTCGTTGTGCGTGTCAGTAGGGGTGCTATTGCCGGTAAATTCCTTGAAAATTGAAGGATTGCCAGTCGCAGCCGGAGCCTCCGGGGCGGTCTCTGAAGCCGCCTGTTCAGCCATTGCCGCACCCCAGTCGTCCATCGCCGAGTCGTCCTGGGTGGTTTCGGTCATGATTTCTCTCCTTGTTTGACTTCTGGCGTGGTGTAAGAAATGAGTTTCTCGACACGCAACGCGTATTGCCCATTTAAAGTACCGTAGCTGCATTCCATGACGGGCACCTGATCCACCGTGGCATGGATAAGTTCCGGTATGTTCAATGGAATGACATCACCTACCTGCATGTTCAAAACATCGCCCAAAGTGGAATTCGCTGAACCCATATTGGCGACTATTTCCACTTCCGCAGTCTGGATTTGTTGCGTCATCAGCCGCGTCCAGCGCTTGTCCACATCCAGGGTCTCTCCTTGCAGGCTGCTGCTGAGCAAGTCGCGGATAGGTTCTATCATGGAATAGGGCATGCAGCAGTGGATTTCGCCGTGCGATGGCCCGATTTCGACGGTGAAGGTAGTCGTCACCACCACTTCATTGGGGGTGGCAATATTTGCAAATTGGGTGTTCATTTCCGACCGTACATATTCAAATTCGATCGGGTAAATATGCGACCACGATTTGGAGTAGGTCTCGAAGAAAATATTCAACACCCGCTGGATAATGCGCTGCTCGGTTTGCGTAAAGTCCCGGCCTTCAACCCGGGTATGGAAACGGCCGTCACCGCCGAACAGATTATCTATGATCAGAAACACCAGCGTCGGGTCGAACACGATCAACGCTGTGCCGCGCAACGGTTTGATCTGTACCAGATTCAGGTTGGTCGGCACGACCAGATTTCGTATGAATTCGCTGTATTTCGTGACTCTGACCGGGCCTACCGAGATTTCGGCCGTGCGGCGCATAAAACTGAATAGTCCTATGCGAAATAAACGGGCAAAGCGTTCATTGATGATTTCAAGCGTAGGCATGCGCCCGCGTACTATTCGCTCTTGCGTAGCGAGATTGTACGGGCGTACGCCTGAGTTATCTTCCAGAGTCTCAGTGTCGTCCTGTTCGCCAGTGACGCCCTTGAGCAGCGCGTCAACTTCGTCCTGAGAAAGGAAATTTTCTGCCATGATGTATTACTGGATCACAAAGGAAGTGAAAAAGACGCTGGATACTTTTTGTGATTCGCCTTTGGGGACAAAGGGTTTATTGATTTCGGACACGATTTCTTTCATAAGTTTGCTTTTGCCGTCACTGGTTAACAACTCGGATGCCTGCTTGCTGGATAATAATAACAATATACGGCTACGTACCTGAGGCATATGCGATTTGATGTTTTCGGCATCTTTCTCTTCCGGAACTTGCAGCGTCAACGCAACTTGCAGGTATTTGTCTCCGTCCCCTCCATCCTCAGCCGACAGGTTGACAGTGAAGTTATCCAGCGTCACGAATACAGGCGGTTTTTCCGGCTCAGCCTGTTTTGTATTGGGTCCGCCGGACTGGTGCATGAAGTACCATGCTGCGCCACCGCCACCGGCAATTAGCACCAGGACGATACCAATAATGATGAATAATGTTTTCTTGGATTTTCCAGCCGGTGCCTCTTCTGCAGCTTCTGGTTTTGCCGGGGCTTTTGCCATTTTTCAAATACCTTGTAATGTTAAATTTTTAGTGTGACTATTGTAATTGGAATTACACAAATGTGTTGACCAAACCTTGGCCTGAAACCGTTTTCATCGGGACATTCACATTATCCATGACGGTTTCCCGGATAGGGATGGATTGGCGCGAAGCGCGTGAATCGGATTGCGAACCTTGCTGATTGGAAGTGCCCGCACTTACATTGGCTTGTCCGAGCTGTATTCCCGCATCGCTCATCATTTCACGTAATTTCGGCAAAGCGGCCTCGATAGCCAGCCGTACTTCGGGTTGAGCTGCAATAAAAGTGGCGTTAGCCTGGTCGTTGGTGACGTTTAACACGACTTGCAATGGGCCCAGATCGGGCGGATTGAGCGAGATGGATGCGGTTTGTGTCGCGTTGCCTGCCATCCAGACTATTTTCTGGCTGAATCCCTGATCCCAGGCGGGAGTGCCGACGCGGGGAGTCAACTTGTCGGTAACAGATCCGGTCGGATTCTGGACCATGCCGACGAGAGCGGGCTGTATCGGCGTAGTCAGGAGTTGGTTTTGTACCGTAGCGGGAATTGGAGTGATATCGTTTTCGGCATGCGCAGCGTGCGGGTTGTTATTCATCGTCTCGGCATTCTTCAACATGGCGGTGAACTTCGAATCGATGCGCATATCGGTTTTCGCAGATTTCGGGTCTGCTGCAAGATTGTCGGCTACTTCGCCAGCCGATTGCTTGACGGAATGCGGTATTCCCAATGCCGGTTCGGCTGTCACGTCTTTGGCTGCCAGAGCGGGTGCCGTTGTAACCGGCATTAACTGTTTGTCGGCGACTTTCAGTTTGCTACCCGCTTGCACAGTTTGCTCATGCGGCGTTGCTGACATCGATTGAAAATGCCCCAATATCGCCAGCATTTCTGCCGACGGCTGCGGCGAGGTGTTGTCAGCTTGCGATTTGGTGTCGAGCTTGCTATCGGATTGCCGGGCATCGGTTTGGTCCGCCTGACTGGCATTCTTATTATCGGGCTTTTTCAGATCCTGATGCTGAGCCATTTCATTTGATAACACCTGATTGAACGGCACATCGGGCGTGCTCGCGCTGGTCGTTTTATCTAAGTTTGCCGGTTGCACCGGATGGATAGGAGTCACTGCCATTTTGTTTATCCTTGTCTCGATAAGACGTGATTATTCGTGCCCGGCGGAGTGTTTATGGTGATGCGTTTTGCCAGCCAGATGTCTGCTGGCATATTCATCGGTCGCCTTTTGTTCGCGGCGTGCCGCCTGCTGTTGTGCTTGCTGTTGTGCACGCTGAGCCAGCGTATCAAAAGACATGCGTTTGCGTTCCGCATGCTGCCAGGCCTTGCGTTCTTCTTCAACATGATTGCCTGACTGTTTGACGATTTCGCGCTGGCCATCAATGGCGTCGTCGAGTTTGTTCAGGAAAACACGGAAATTCTGATAACCCAGGGTCGTCAAGCCAGCGGATAAATCCCGCTGGCAGCGATTCGTATAATCTTCACGGTATTGCAGCAGCAGGGCGAGTTTTTGCTCGTTATCTTCGTGCGCGCGCATGGCTATGCCAAGTCGTTTGGCAAATTCATCCACCTCTCTTGTCGCTAGCTCGATGAGTGTTTGAATTGCTGAATGATTCGCCATGCCTTATCCTCTAACCAAAACCTTAGAAACGAGTCCGTGATGCTCTGACAGTTTCATTGTAGCGCCATTTTGCGAATTTCAATCACTCGAACAGAGCGGAAAGTTGCCCCAAGCTCTCCTGAATGCCTGCTCGTTCCACTATATTCTGCTGTAAAAAATTTTCAATTTTCGTATGGCGCAGGATAGCTTCGTCCAGTAACGGATCGCTGCCTGCGCTATACGCGCCCACATTAATCAGGTCGCGATTGCGCTGATAACTCGAGTACAGTTGCTTGAGACGTCGCGCCCGTTGCTGATGCTCTTCCGAAGCGATGTTGTGCATGGCCCGGCTGATGGATTGTTCTATATCGATTGCGGGGTAATGTCCGCTCTCCGCCAGACTGCGATTGAGTACGATATGGCCATCCAGAATTGCGCGCGCCGCATCGGCGATGGGGTCTTGCTGGTCGTCGCCTTCGGTGAGCACGGTATAAAAAGCAGTAATAGAGCCGCCGCCGGCTTTGCCATTGCCGGCGCGTTCGACCAGCGTCGGCAGTTTGGCAAAGACCGAGGGAGGGTAGCCCTTGGTTGCGGGCGGTTCGCCAATCGCCAATGCTATTTCGCGCTGCGCCATGGCATAACGGGTGAGCGAATCCATGATCAGCAATACATTCAGTCCCTGGTCACGGAAATGTTCGGCGATAGTGGTGGCATAGGCGGCGCCCTGCAGGCGCATCAGCGGCGGTGTGTCGGCCGGCGCGGCAATTACCACGGCGCGGGCCAATCCTTCGGCGCCGAGGATTTGCTCGATGAATTCCTTGACCTCGCGGCCGCGTTCGCCTATGAGTCCTACCACGATCACATCGGCACTGGTATAGCGTGCCATCATGCCGAGCAATACGCTTTTGCCGACACCCGATCCGGCGAATAGTCCCATGCGTTGTCCGCGTCCTACGCTCAGTATGCTGTTAATGGCACGGACGCCGACATCAAGGATTTCGGTAATCGGTGCGCGCCCCAGCGGATTGGCGGCACGAACGCTGAGCGGCGCTGTTTCCATGGGCGGGAGCGGGCCTAGCTGATCGAGGGGGCGGCCTGCACCATCCAGTACGCGGCCCAATAGTGCGCCACCGACAGGCAAGTGGCGGGTGCGGTCGGCAGCACGCCGTCTGGGCGTAGTTGAGGCAAGATGGGTAGGGGCGATTGCCATCGCCTCCAGAGGCAAAACCGGTGTGCCGGGAACGATACCTTCGACATCGCTTTGCGGCATCAGGAATAATCGTTCGCCGTCGAATCCGACGACTTCCGCTTCCAGACGGACCCTGTTGGATAGCGGGATGACGCAGGCGCTGCCGACCGGAAGTTTTAATCCGACGGCTTCCATTACCAACCCTGCGACACGCGTCACCCGGCCCGCGGTCAGGACGGGGTTGGTCGTCTCGAGCAGATTCGTGCAACTGCCGAAATATGCTTTCCAGCGCTCGCTATGGGTATGGCCGGTGTTCATGGTTTAAGCCAGTGAGCCTCTTTGCCTAACGCGGCTGCCAGTCTTTGCCAGCGCGTAGCCAATGTTGCGTCAATCTGATTGGAACCGGTTTCTATGCGACATCCTCCAGCCTCGATTCCTGCGTCTTCGATGATGCTCCAGCCGTTCTGGCTGAGCTCTTCGTGCAAATGCTGTTTCACCAGTATCGCATCGTCAGGATTGAGTATCAGCTTGGCATTGCGTTGCAAGGCCGGGAGCTCGCGGATCACTTCGGTAATGACGGGCAATACTAACTCGGGACGGATGGGCAATGCGGTTTTGAGCATGGCTTGTGCGATATTCAATGCAAGCTCGAGTAAATCTGCGGCAATGAGCGTGTCGGCCTGAGCCAGTTCGTCGCTGAAATGGGTGACGAGGCCGGATAACTGGGCGATCAATTGCTGTGACTGTTCATGGCCTTCGGCTAATCCGGCGGTTAAACCTTCGCTGTGGCCCGTCTGATAACCTTCGGCCAGGCCTTTTGCGTAGGCTTCATGGCGGGTCTGTTCGCGAATTGCGGTGAGCTTTTCAGCCGGGATGGCCGTTGCAGCCCCTTGTTCCTGTTTGGAGGCGTCTTCATCGAAAGAGGCCATTTCCCAACGCTGGTATGCGGTAAGCCGTTCCTTGGGGATCATGATCGTGGCCGTTTCATATTAGAGGAATGCATCTTCGCCTTTGCCCCCCAGCGATATCTGACCTTCATCCGACAAGCGGCGCACGATCACCAGGATCGCTTTTTGCTGCGCTTCGACTTCGGATACGCGCACAGGTCCCTTGGCTTCCAGATCTTCGCGCATCATATCCGCGGCACGCTGCGACATGTTTTTCAGGATTTTCTCCCGCAATTCCGGAGGCGCACCTTTAAGCGCAACGATCAATGCATCCGACTGTACTTCGCGCAGCAACAATTGAATACCGCGGTCATCGATGTCCATCAGATTCTCGAAGCCGAACATTTCATCCATGATCTTCTGCGCCATGTCGTTATCATAATTTCTGAGTGCTTCCATGGCGGAAGCCTCGATTGCACCCGTCATGAAATTGAGCATGTCAGCTGCAGTACGCGTGCCGCCCATCGGTTGTTTCTTGATGTTGCTGTTTTCATTCCCTGATAGCAGCTTGGTGAGCACGTCGTTCAGTTCGCGCAGTGCAGTCGGCTGTACACCGTCGAGAGTGGCAATGCGCAGCAATACGTCATTACGCAGACGTTCGGTGAATTTCATCAGCACTTCCGAGGCCTGCTCCCGTTCCAGGTGAACCAGAATGGTGGCGATGATCTGCGGGTGCTCATTGAGAATCAAATCCGCCACGGACTCCGAGTCCATCCATTTCAGGCTTTCGATACCGCTGGCATCATTGCCGCCCAGGATGCGGTTCAACAGGGATGATGCCTTGTCGCTGCCTAATGCCTGGGTCATCACCGCGCGTATGTATTCGTTTGAATCCAGGCCTATGCCGGAGTGCAGTGAAGTGACATCGCTAAAATCACTTAGAACCTCGGCGATTTCCTCGTGGGCGATGGCACTCATTGCGGCCATTGCTTCACCCAGTTTGTGAACTTCGCGCGGTCCCAGATGTTTCATTACTTCCGAGGCCTCATCCTGACCCAGAGCCAGCATCAGGATCGCAGCTTTTTGTACGCCGTCGTTACTCATTATTCACCCATGCTTTTACGACATTGGCGACAACTTTGGGGTTGTCTTTGGCTATTTGTTTCGCCATGTCTAGATTTTTCTGGTAAGCGCCACCAGGATAGGGAGTGTGCTCTCCGGATTTTCCGTGGCCGGATAGATGCACTTCACTGCCTTCATCCTCATCTTTTTCCTCTTCGTCATCCGCTGTATGATGGCGTTTATGCGACATCTGGCTGAATTTTTCAAGCAGGGGTTTCAGGAATTTTTTGTACAGGAAGAGCAGGGCGATGAGTGCGATGATATAGCGGCCGATATCCTTGGCCAGTTGAATATTGTCGGGTTGTTTCCATAACGGAACTTCGGGAATGATTTCCTTGGTTGCCGCAAACGGGCTGTTTACCACATTCAGTGTGTCCCCTCTCGCCTGATCGTAGCCCATCGCTTCTTTCACCAGATCGCTGATTTGCGCCTTCTCGGCATCGGTCAGCGGAACGTTCTTGATCTGTCCCTTTTTATCTGTGACCTGCTTGTAATTAACGACCACGGCGACTGACAAGCGTTTTAGGCCACCCATCGGCTGTTGGATGTAGCGTATGGTTTTATCGACTTCATAGTTGATGGTGGCGTCCTTATGCACGACGGCGGGCGGCGTGCTGCTGGTCGCAGCCGTGCTGGCTGCCGTATTCGCAGCGGATACCGGAGTGTTCGCAGCAGGAGCTGGCGCTGCCGGTGCGGTAATAGGTGCAGTGGCAGGGGCGGGCGGCTGGTTGGAGAGTGCGCCGGGTATGCCGCTGGCATTCCCGTTGTCATTCAGCGTCTCGCTGGTCTGCTGGCTGCGCATGGTGGCTGCATCGGGTGTGCCATTGGGTTTGTAAGTCTCGGCAGCCTGTTCGCTGTGGGAAAAGTCGACGTCTGCGGTGACTTCTGCATGCACGTTATTCGCACCGACGATCGGAGTGATGATGGATTCGATGCGTTTGGCGACATCCTGCTGCAGTTCCTGGACGTATTTGAGCTGGCTGGGGTCCAGACCATTGTTGGCCAGTTTTTTATTGGTGTCGGATAACAGATTGCCGTTCTGATCGACGATGGTGACATTGCCGGGGGTCAGGTCGGGGACGCTGCTCGCTACCAGATGCACAATTGCGCTGACTTGACCGGGGTCCAATGCGCGGCCAGGTTCAAGATTGAGCAATACCGATGCGGTCGGTTTTTGCTGGTCGCGGACGAATACCGAAGCTTTCGGCAGTGCGAGATGTACGCGTGCGGCTTGTACTGCGCTTACCGCTTGTATGGTCTGTGCCAGTTCCCCTTCCAGGGCACGCTGAAAATTAACCTGTTCCAGAAATTGTGAGGTGCCTAATTTCTGATTTTCCATCAGTTCAAAGCCGACATTGCCGCCTTTTGGCAAGCCCTGCGCAGCCAGTTTGAGGCGGATGTCATGAACCTGGTCGGCGGGAACCAGGATCGCTCCACCGCCTTCAGCGTATTTGTAGGGCACATTCATTTGCTGAAGCGAAGCGACGATGGCGCCGCCATCCCTGTCGCTGAAATTGGAAAATAACACCCGATAGTCAGGCTTCTGACTCCACATCCATACCCCGGCCATCACTGCAACGACCGCGGCCACTCCAAGCATGAGGAATAGCTTGCGTCCGATTGCGGATTGCGTAAAGTCTGTTAGCCCAGACGTAGCGACTGTTTGGCCTTCTGCCGCCATGGTGATGTTCCCGTTTATTAAGTGAATGAGTGTGTTGCCAGCTATGCATGCCCATTCGTATGGGCAAGACACAGATTCGTATTATCCATTATCAACGCTGGATATTATTTTAATAGTGGAAATAAAGCCAGATTTACCCCGCTAATCTTAAGCTGATTAATGGTGCTCATGACGTAACATGACGATCAATATGGCAAAAGCGGAGCAGCATCATGATAACCAGTGCGATAGATACGAGTAAAATCGAGGCGATGATGGCGCAGTTGAAAGCGGCTGCGGCTCGTGCACAAGGCCCGGATAATCCCATTCCGGCGGAGCAGGCTACCCCAAAAGTGGATTTTGCCAGTGCGCTTAAATCTTCGCTGGATCAGGTCAATCAGTTGCAGCAGCAGTCCGATCAGTTAGGAAAAAGTTTTGTGATGGGTGATGACAAGGTGAGTTTGTCCGAAGTCATGATCTCCATGCAAAAGGCCAACATCGCATTTCAGGAAACCGTGCAAGTGCGCAACAAGCTCGTGTCGGCTTACCATGAAATCATGAATATGCAAGTCTAAGGAACGGAAGCCGGTTCATTCCACTGATATGCCGTCATGTCCATGCCCGGTGTTTTCCCCAGTATCACTTCTGCAATCAAATCCGCGCTGATCGGCGCCATGGTTACCCCGTAGCGAAAATGTCCTGCGTTGATATACAGGTTATCAACGTCCGGATGCCGGGCTATGGTTGGTATATTGTCTGGCGAACCTGGCCGTAGGCCGCTCCAGTGCTGCACCAGTTTTGCAGTGCGTAACGCGGGAAGCAATTCAAATGCCGTATCCATCAAGGCTGATCGGGTATCGGGTAAGGTGGCTTTGTCAAAGCCCACGTCTTCGACGGTACTGCCTGCCAGGATATGCCCATCCATTCTCGGGATAAGGTAAATCCCTTGCCGATAAATAACCTGTTTCAGCAAATCCGGATGCGATTTGAAAAGCAGCATTTGTCCGCGCATGGGCTTGATGGCCTTGACTGGAGGGAAGTCTGATAACACGCCCTGGCTCCACGCACCGGCGCATGTGATATAGCCGCCGGCCAGCAGTTTGCCGTTTGTCGTATCCAGATGCTGAATATGATGCGTGTCTCCGGCCAGTGCGGTGATGCTCGTACGTTCCATTAGCTGCACGCCAAGCGCCGACACTGCGCCTCGCAGCGATTTGATCAGACGCGGATTGCGCACTTGCGCTACATCGGGCAGCCATAGTGCATCAATATCAGTCATTTCCGGAAGATAGTTGCGTGCGGATAGCATCTCTGCGCGCCATTGATGCTGATGACACCAGATTTGCGCCGTATCTGTGTCGAAAGGCGGCAATACCAGCATCCCGCAATTCCAGTATTCCGCATCCAGGCCGCTGCTGGCCTGGATAGATGCTACCCAGTCAGGATAACGTGCCGCCCCCAGATCACATAAGTCGGTTACTGCTGCCGCATATTGCCAGGGAAGTAGAGGGAAGAGTATCCCGCCGCCTGCCCAGGAAGACTCCGCCCCCACGATATTGCGTTCGACTACTGTTACTTGCGCACCTTCCTTCGCTAGGCGAAATGCCGTTGCCAGCCCGATGATGCCGCCACCTATGATGAGAAAGTCTGGATTCAAGATGATTCTGCGATGAGCGTGCTAAGGAAAGTTTTACAGCCTAACGTAAAGTCGGGTTTTTTGAAACTGAAAAATCAGGCAAGTCGCATTTTGATGCGACTTGAAATTGAATTATATGAATATTGATAATTAATTACCCTATTATCCGGTCATTTTTTGAAGGATGGACGGGCAGGCGTAATCCAAATCTCATTGATGGCTTCTCTGCCATTCCATCCCTCTTTGGTCGTATTGAAACGAATCATTGTTCCTGTCTCCAGTTGCGCCAGGCTTCCGTGCGATTGAGGATTGGCCGAGTGAACGGGGATTGATGCCGTTTGCAATGGGTAAGGGACTTCATCTACCGATATCGTATGCTGACTGGTATTGATTGCCGTAATCTTCCCGCCGCGCTGAATTATATTCTTGGCTTTTGCGGGAGGAAGGATACCTGGTTGGTTTATCTCATGAGCAGGTCTGACTGCCCATGCAGACTGGTTTAGGCACAATAATACCAAGCTTGATAATATAACTCGTTGTATGAATTTCATGGTGCACCATTTATCAAAAGTGATGTTCAAGATTTACTCCAGGATTTCGCGCCAGGAAACCCTGCCTTTTGTCATCGAGGATGTTGCCACCGGAACAGTTTGACTTACTGTCGTTCCATCGGATTTACGTATCAATGCATCGATTTGACCGCTCGGTAACTGAATGATAATCGGGCGGCTCGCCAATGTATTACCCAAGGACAACCCGCCATTCCAGGTGACGGTTGTACCATCGGTGAGCGTGGTCGTGCTGTTAATATCTGTCGTCCCGCCGGTTTGATAATTTATGTAATATAGCCAGCTGCTACCGCCCGGTACACAAATCGTCGTACTTGGGATGTTGCTGGTAAAAGCCAATACATTGGACACCAATGCCGGGTCGGTATTGACGCGTTCGCCTGAGGTGGGCAGATCAATATACCAGCCCTTTTTGGTGGTGTAATCGACTGTATTGTTACTTATCGAACTCGTGCCGTTTGTGTTGATTGTCAGTGTCTGCTGTTGCAGAACAGAGCGTACCGGATCAGTGAAGGTGCTGGTAATGCTGTCTACCAGGCCATATATCGTCTGGGTCTGGGTCGCATGGGAATTAGCCGTGCTGGAGGTAGGTACATCCGAGTCACCCAAATATTGCCCGGTACCGACATAAACAAATCGGGTAGGCGTTCCGCCTAGGGTTATATTGGATAATTCCGGTGAAGTGGTAACCGGTTGAGTCGCGCCGCTACTGTCCTTCAATACCGCCAGCCTGGCAACAGACCATTGCGAGACAGAGCCTGTGAGATCGAAGCGCCATAAATTACCCATTAAGTCGCCGCCATATACATAATCAGTAGTCATGTCCTGATCGGGATTGGCGACATACGCGCTGATTTGCGCTAACCCGCATGGACTGCTGGTCGGAGTGGTTGTGCAACCTGTCGTTGGAATATCCTTGATTAAGGCGCCTGTCTTCGGGTTGAGTACGAATAAATGGCCTACGCCGTCTCCGCCGCTATCGCCCGTGTTGGTGCCGTTATTGTAGCCGGACGTTACCAGTACTACCCAGCCATCGGCCGCAGTCTTGACGATAACGGGTTTGCCGAAGCTATAACCGGTGTTCTTGGTGACCGTGGATGAGTTTGCGCTATTGGGGAATTCCCATAATACCTTGCTGGCAACGGTAGCTTCAGTGCTGGCGATCGGCGCCGTGACATCCAGTGCGTAATATCCTCGTCCGCCTTTACCCAGACCTCCAACTACAATGCTGTGCCAATTAGGCGTGTTTGCACCTGTCGCACCATCGGTATTGCGGAAATCGACATCACCCAGGGCGGGAGTGCCATCAACATAATATTTATGGGTAAAGCTGGATTTGCTGCTCAGATTATTCAGATTGGCCATTACCAGGTTAGGTACGTATGCCCATTGTT
This sequence comes from Sulfuriferula sp. AH1, assembly GCF_002162035.1. NCBI lineage: Bacteria > Pseudomonadati > Pseudomonadota > Betaproteobacteria > Nitrosomonadales > Sulfuricellaceae > Sulfuriferula > Sulfuriferula sp. AH1. Next base: position 1,609,718 of record NZ_CP021138.1, on the reverse strand, counting down.
CGGCGCCGGTCGTTGCATTGAATGCATGCAGCATGCCGTCATTCGAGCCTTGATAAACCATGATTTGACGGCTTGCGTTCGCCTCTTTGAATGTTGTCGAGCTGCCCATGTAGCCGGAATCAGCGTAATTGGCGCTTGGAGGAGGTGCGACCAAGGGTTCTGCGTTGACCAGGTCGCCCAATAGATGTGCGCGTGCCCGGTAAGTGCCATTTGTTTCGCCAGTCGTGTCTCCTCGCAAATATGCCACAACTGCAGCACCATCAGTGGTGCTGGGAGTATTAAGCAAGGTTTGTTGAGCACTGCTCAGCTTGGTTGCGGTTGTTGCTGTCGTTGGCTGGAATTGTATGCCGCCAATGGCGCCAGCAGTATCCACGGATGTTGCAATGAGGCGGTTGGCTGATGTGCGGTTATCCAGCTGGTATTGGGCCGAACCGGATGTCCAGAGCGAAGTTGTGCCGACAGTGCCGGTATTGATGTCGATAGGATAAGCGTTTAAATCCCCGGTCCAGGTGCCGGAATTGTAATTGGTGGTATATGTTGCGTTATTTGTCGAAGTAACGTGGGCATTGGCGACGGCAACTGCAGCAGAGGCGCCAACCTTGGCGGTAATATCTGTGGTAATCGTGTTAATGGCGCTATTGAGAGCGGTCGGATCGGAGGCGAATAGCGCAGTGCCTGTACCGCCGTTATAGGCCATGGCATTCATGACCGATATCGCGTTCGCATTTGCGACTGTATCACCCAGCGCCACGACGTAAGTCTGGATATCGTAAGGCGTGTTGTTATGGCTATTGCTGGTAGTGCGCAAGTTTGTAACCGCGCTGATCGCATCACTAGCGGCCGTGCCAAAATTACCACTTGTGCAACTATTAGTGCTGGTGCTCCAGGTGCAGGTGTTGGTTCGATCCGAGCTTGAATACATCGTGCCATCGGATTTTCCGGTAGGTAACCCGTCCGTGACCAGCATGACGAAATTCTGTTGGCATGAATAGGCAACCGGGCTGCTTTGATCCTGATATGAAGTGGAAAAATAGGATTTTGCGGAGGCGAGCGTGCCTTGAAGCGGCGTGAATACGGCCGCATTTTTTACTTCGCTGGTCGAGGTGCTGTCAGTCTCATTCCCCAGTTTTGCAATTAGATTGTTGTAATGGGTTGTGGAGTCGGCCTGGATAGGTTCATTAAGATTGCCTGCACCGGTAATATCGGCGAGATATCCCCATCCTCTTGGCAAATAAAGCTGGCGATAAATTGGCGGATTGGTTAAAAAGCTGGACAGGAAGCCGGCATCGGTTGCAGTGAATGTGCCGCCGCCCACACTGCCTGAAAAATCAGTACTGGCCCATGAATTGCCGCTGGATGTTTTATGCGTTGTATAAAGATTGTAATTTGTTGGGGCGGACGAGTTTTGCTGGGATAATCCCCACAGAGATGTATAGGCTGCTGGATTCCCCGATGTATACGCGTCAAAATACAGTACATCCAGAATATTTGCATCGTCACCCGATTGATTATAAGTGACATAATTCCCGCCGGTAAAAGGTTGGGGGTTGGCCACGCACTTAAGGTTTCCGTTAGTGCTGTCGACACCTGGCGTCGCTACATAACTATTTGCAGAGGATGGCGCGACATAACCGGTACAGGTGTCAGTAAATAACATGCCCGTACCGGCAGCACCAGGACTTGTGCCGTTGTCAGAACCTAAATAGTAAGCATAAGTATTATATATATTTGGAGTGTTTGTTCCATAGGTCATCAGCCCCCAGTTAAAAGCGGTCCGGTAAGTGTTGATGGTATCCCGCATTACCGAGCGTCCGATATTGCCTCGTGTATTCGGATTACTGCCGGACACCATGGTGCCAGCCATATAAGCATCCATTGATTCGGAATTATCGTAAATAAGCAGCAGATTAGGGGTTACGGAGTTTTTAACCGCCATTGGGACATTGGCGATATCTGTTGAAGCCGCAATCGCCAGGCTCGGAATTAGTCCCATAATTAATAGCGATACGGCGATCTGTATCGGATGGTACCTTAAGCAATTAGGTTGGCACATTATGGGAGCTCCTCAATAATCTTCTAGACGGTTTTCATTCTTGATATGCATGCGATACTAAGACGAGATGATGGCCTGCGCCATGCTGGTAGTATTGCGCGGCCCTGTGACGCGGACTGTGACGCGATAGTAAACCAGCGTCGCCGAAGTGAACGATGTCGCATTGCTTTTTTTGCTGCCGCCACCGCCGCTGGTCGGGACGTAGGCATAACAATTAAGGGTCACATTGGTGACAGGCAGGCTGCCTGTGCAGAGGCGATCGATGACATATTGCACCTTGTAATCGGTGTTGACTGTGGTGCTGGCAACGTTGGCCCAGTTGATGACGGTGGGAACCCCTCGTGAATCAGTGGTTTGCATAAGTGCATAGTAAGTGCATCCACCACCGGAACAGCCGGAAGGATAATTGGCATCAAGAGAAGTGGTCACGATGGTTGCCAAAGCGTTGACGGCGTTTTCGATACCGACGTCACTGGTATGAAGAGCGGATTCCCTGAAAGCGAGATTGCCGGAGATCAGGTTGTTGGTATCGACTGATCTGACCATCGCGATGCCCGCAAGTGTCATGCTGACCAGGGCAATGAGCGCTATGAACAGCGCGGCACCACGTTGTGTACGGGCCAGGCGTAAAGAGGAGTGGATATGCGTTTTCATACGTTTGCCCAAATAACATTACGTAGCGGGATGACGGTCGTATACACTTTATAACGATATTGCTGCCAGTTTGGTAAGTAGGATACGTTGATAGATGTGGTCGTGCCGGTGCTGACGTCGTACCAGGTGGGGGCGCTGGTGGTGACATTGCCGATCTCTTTTTTGCTGCTGCGAGCAACGATGACGAGTTTAATTGCCTTGATGCGCTTGATGTTGTCAGTACTCAGTGGCGAAGCAAATGTACTGGTCGCATCAACCCAGGAAGATACCGGTTGAACGCCCACTGCACTGGAGATGCCGTATTGCGCATCCATGCGCACGATATCCGTCATTTGCGGCACGGTGGTGCCGGTTGAACTGTCATATAATTGCAAATTATAATTCGCATCAATGGAATAGGTATGTATCGTGTACGATCCGAAATTTGAGACTGTGGCCCCGGTTGTATATGCTGGCCATGTCGATGGCGGCGTGGAAGGATTGTAGGGAGCGCTGCTGCCAGAGTTGTGCTGGATCTTCAAGGCCGAAGATTGAACCTGGGTTACCTGCATTACCGTACAATTGCCGCCTTGCATCAACAAAATAAGTTGTCCAATATTAAACCCTAGGGTGCTGCTCAGATTGAATTCAGCGGATGTGGGCGGCATGGTTACTGTAATATTGGCAGGTATCGCGCCCAATGAATCAGCACCACCGGTGCTTATTGTTACGGTGTCCGAAGCATTTGCGCCCCCATCCGTGATGGATACCGGCGCAAATCCGCCGGATGTAGGCATGCCCGGGGCAGGTATGGTGCCGTTATAGTAGCTGTTTACAGTGGTGCAACTCATTACGTTGTTATTTATCAAACCTGCGCCGGCACCTCGAATATCCTGTTCAAGCTGTACCATCGCCATCAACCCATTTTCCTGCGCATCCGAGCCGGCTGTGGTGGTTTGTTTCTGGAACTCAAAAACCGAAAAGGTTTGCATGACGACCAGCACGGTAAGCAAACCCAGGGTCATGCCGACCATCGCCTCGACCAGACTGAAGCCTTTATCGTTTTTATTATGTCGTAAAGTGTTATGGATCATTCTGGTCTCGCCTTAGTTGGTATTGATTTGGGCCGTTACCACGAAATTGTGCGCTGTCGTGTCTTGCGGACCTTTCCAGCAAACCGTGACCTTGACTTGTCGCGTATTCGTTAGTGGGGTGGTGACCGCAATTTGCTGTATTGCCGAGGTGGCGCCGGGCAATGAGTTGCTTACTTGAGTTAACCAATTGCTGATATTGGTATTTGTAGAAGGCGTGCCCACAGAACAGGCTGCTCCTGTGCCGCCAGTCGCGTAATTATCGATATTCGCCCTATCCACCCACATTTGTCCAATAATCTGGTTGGCCAAATAAGCTGCATCTGCACGGTACTTCGCATCGCTGCTGTTTTTTATAGAAGTGGCTTGCAGACCCATGAGTCCAATTACGCCAATCGAAAAAATAAGGACTGCGATTAACGCCTCCAGAAGCGAGGATCCGTTCTGGTATTGTTGGCCTGAAAATGTGGTTCTAATATTCATGTTAACAATGCCTGGGGTCGGTGGTATCCGAAATGGCGGGATCGCAACCGCGAACTTGCCCGCCGGCAGATATGTTGAGTGTCAGGGATCGATCCTGCGGGCTGGGGCCATTCAATATAATCTGCGTAAGTGCACCTGTATTGCTAATCCGGCCAAGTCTGTTATATGTGACGGTTGTAGCGCCTGCCGGTGTAACTGCCGCGGTAACATTGGGCGAGCCGTCACTGCTTAAACGTTGCTGTATTTGAGTTCCGGCAACTGTACTTACCGTCCAGCCTGTGTTTGTCGCACTGCTCAATACGAAATTAACTGGCTCATTGCGCCGGATCGCTTCGGCTCGTGCCAATTGCAAGCCGTTCTTGATGGATTCGGTCGCTGTGCGTATTTGCGTATTTTGTAACCATGTCGTGAAATTGGGTACGGCGACCCCCAGCAAAATAGCCAGGATCGCCATCGCTATGAGCAGTTCGATAAGCGTTACACCGCGCTGATATGTAGAATCAATTAACATTCTGTGCCCTTAACTAGCCAGCAGGGCTTGTTTACTGTATTCCCGGCAAAGGCAGTCGTGGCTTTGGTGTTCGTTTCGTTAATGGTATAAACGTAGCCATTGGCTGCGGTACCCAGTCCTACGCCGACATTACTGCTTGCCGTAGCGGTATATGTTTGTGCGGAGCTGCCTGTTGTGCAGGTGAAGGTGAAATATGTGGATGTGGGAAGGGGGGAGCCGCAGCTACCGCCGGCAGTCCCGTAATTTCGATTGTCTTGATAATATTGTTCCAATTTAATGCGGTATTGAGCGAGCTGCGAATGTCCATCAATAATTTTACCCCGCGCTATATAACTCGTATAAGCGGGATAGGCAATTGCAGTCAGAATGCCGATGATGGCCATGGTAATCAACAACTCAATCAACGTGAAGCCGGAGGGCATCCCCTTTAAAGCAAGGTTGTGGACTTGTGGCGATTTCATTGACTTCCCCTCGATTTTTATATTTGGATGATAGTTAATCAAATATGGCGATGCCAGTATTTATGGACAAGCGGTTGCTTTACCCGACTGAGTGGTAAATCGGGCATGCCTATTTGGTATTCTTATGGCGAAGGCGAATATGGCAAGTTTGAATAACGCTAGGTCAGCGTTACCACTTCGCCTTTGATCGCAGCGCTGTCATCACCCATCAGATATAAGTAAGCGGGCATCAGATCGGCTGGCTGCGTCATGTTGAGATGATCCTCGCCGGGGTGGGTTTTGCGGCGGATAGGGCTGTTGACCGGGCCGGGGATGAGCGCGTTGATACGCAGGTTTGGGTGCAGGTTTTCCAGCTCTTGCGCCCAGATTTTAACCATGGGTTCCAAAGCCGCTTTGCTGACTGCGTAGGCACCCCAGAATGCGGTTGGGGTATGGCCGTGCGATTCGCCGGTCATGATGATGGATGCGCTGGGCGAGGCTTTGAGCAAGGGCAGGCAGGCCCGGGTCAATGCGGCAGGTGCGGCTACGTTGACGCGGAGTAGCTGCAGCCATTGCTCCATGCTGTGCAGTTCGAGCGGGAAGGGGCTCAATGCCGCTGTGGCGTTGTGCAAGATGCCATCCAGGCGCTTGAGCTGCAGACCTATCGACCCGGCCAGTCCTTCAAATGCCTTGTCATCCGCTTTTTCGAAATCGAGCGGGATGATCGCGGGTTGCGGGCATCCGGCGGCTTCTATTTCATCATAAACCGTTTCCAGCTGGGCAACATTGCGTCCATGCAGGAGCACGGTGGCGCCATGGGCGGCGTAGGTGAGCGCGGCTTCGCGTCCTATGCCTTTGCCTGCGCCGGTAACAAGGATGACACGGTTTTGTAATAAGTCTTTGGGAGCCTGGTAATTTTTCATGGTTTAGTGAATGAGGTTGGCCAATATCAAGTGCGCGCATTTTACCCCGCTTTGGGTGGCGGCTTCCAGCGTGGCGGGATAATCGCCGGCTGTGTAGTCGCCGGCGAGATAGAAATTCGCTAACGGCGTCTGTTGGGATGGACGTGCCAGGCTGGCATCGCAAGAAAATGTGGCACGTTTTTCGACGACGACCTGGTGCCATATCGGCGTGGATGGCGTGCCAAATGTCTGGTGCAATTCGTTGGCAATATGCTGGGCCAATGCGTCGCGATTCAGGATGCTGTGTGCGCCGGCAGTGCTGATAACTGCCGCCAGCAGGCCGCGCTGTTGATGACTGATGCCGCGGTCGAATACCCATTGTGCACAGGTGCCGTTCAATCCGGTCATCGCCCGCTCCAGGCGTACATCAGGCGGATATTGGAGATAAATCGTGGTGATGGGCTGATAGGAAAAATTGGTCAGCTGCTGTTTGACATATTCCAAACCTGGTAATTCTGTCATAAGTGCAGATGCCTGGTGCGGTGCGACGGCACAAATGACATCGGAGTGCGAGATCTGGTTCACAATGTAGCCATGAGCATCGGATGCTATGCGTTTGATGCGATGGCCGGTGAGGATTTCGCCGCCGTGCTGGCGCACATAGTCGGCCGCCGGGTTGGGGAAAAACGCCGAGAGGTCTACAGTCGGGATGATGAGATCGCTGTCCTGTCTGCCGCGAGTGAGGCTGTCGCGCAGCACGTTGAGAAATACCTGTGCTGATGCAGTGGCGGCAGGCGTGTTGAGTGCTGCGAGGCACAGCGGTTCCCACAGTAATTTGATTAAATGCTCCGGCTGATCCGCAAGCAACTGGGTAACAGTGCGGTCTTGCGCCAGTTTAAAACCGCTCAAGCGATGCTTTAGCATGAATTTAACGGCTGCCAGTCGGTGCGAAGTGCTGATGCCTTGTGCGGTCAATAAGGCAAATAGCGTATTGAATGGAGCAGGCAGGCTGGGTGCGGTAAGTTGCAGGCCGCACTGAGTCCAGAGTTGCAATGGCGTGCGCAGCCAGGGAGTGGTATCCGGGTTGACTAACTGCGCCAATGCCAGCGTGGTTTGATATGCACCCAGTAGCAGGTGCTGACCGTTATCCAATGACGTGTGCAGTTGTGGATGGAGGAGCTGGCGCGCACGCCCACCTAATATTTTACCGGCTTCATAAACAGTCACTTTGACGTCATGGCGGGCGAGGGTAACCGCTGCTGCCAGGCCGGCATAGCCGCCGCCGATGACAGCGACGTGTCTGGTCGACATTGCCGACACGCGTGCTAGCCTTTCATCCAGGTACGCCAGGCGATCCACAATTTGCGGATGGGGGTGAGTGCGGTGCGCTGCGTAAGTACCTGAAAACCGTCAAGACGAATCTCTTCAAGCAGGGTGCGGTAAATTCCGGCCATGATCAGGCCGGTCTTTTGCGTTTTGCGATCAGCGGCGGGGAGCGTGGCAAAAGCCTGGTCGTAGAACTGTTGTGCGCGCTGGTATTGGAATTCCATCAATTCACGGAAATTGTCCGTTTGGCGCGCATTGAGGATGTCGCTGGCAGGCACGTTGAATTTGGCGAGTTCGTCCATCGGCAGATAAATGCGATTACGGCGCGCGTCTTCCCCGACATCGCGGATGATGTTGGTAAGCTGGAACGCCAGCCCCAGATCGGCGGCATAGCGCAAGGTGGCGCGGTCGGTGTAGCCGAAAATAACCGCGGACAGTTCGCCGACTACGCCGGCGACACGGTGGCAGTACAAGCGCAGCGACTTGAAATCTTCATAGCGGTGCAAGTTCAAATCCATTTCCATGCCGTCTATGATTTCCAGCAGTTGCTCGGCAGGCAGGTTGAAATCGCGGATCACCGGCAATAGCGCATGGCTGACAGGATGGTGTGGTTGCCCCTGATAAAGGTCGCTGATTTCTTGCCGCCACCAGTTGAGCTTGGTCTGTGCAACATGTTCGTCGCTGCATTCGTCAACGATATCATCCACTTCGCGGCAGAAGGCATAGAGTGCGATGATGGCGCGGCGGCGAGGTGCGGGCAAAAACAGGAAACTGTAGTAAAAACTGGAGCCGCTGGCAGCGGCTTTGTCCTGGCAATATTGATTCGGGTCCAAAGCGGTATCCTATTTGGCGCGCAGGGCGCGATAAAGCATTTTAAGCCAGTCGCGGGGCTTGAGTACGGGGCGCTGGTTATATATATCGCCTTTGCTGGCGTGGAGCTTTTCCAGAATGGTCGATCCGCCCATGATGATCATGCGTAATTCAAGACCGATACGGCCTTTTAGCACTTTACCCAGCGGGGCACCGGCCTGCAACAATTTGCGTGTGCGTTCAATCTGCATCAGCATGAATGGCGACCATGCGCCGCCGGTGTCGTGTCCGGCGATTTGCGCTTCGCTGATTTTGTACCGGAGCAGTTCATCCTGAGGCATGTAAATGCGGGCTTTGTCGTAATCGATCGCAATATCCTGCAGGAAATTGATGATCTGCAATGCGGAACAAATCGCATCGGAATATGCCATGCTACGCGGGTCATTCTCGCCATACAAGGCGAGCATCAGGCGGCCCACCGGATTGGCGGATTTCTTGCAATAATCCATGACTTCGCCAAAATTGGCATAGCGTGTTTTAACGACATCTTGCGAAAAGGCATCCAGCAGGTCGTAAAACGGCTGCATCGGCAGCTGATGACGGGCGATGACTGCGGCCAAGTTGCGAAATAGCGGCGCTTGCGGTTCTGTGTTGTTCGCGATACGTGTTAATTCGGCACGGTAATCATTGAGGGCAGCCAGTCGTGCGGTGGCGCTGGCATCGCCTTCATCGGCAATGTCGTCGGCGCTGCGGGCAAAGTGATAAATAACCTCTACTGCATGGCGTAAACGACGCGGCAGTAACACGGATGCGACCGGGAAGTTTTCGTAATGGTTTATTGACATGCAGGCTATTGGAAAATTGGAAAAATTTGCTGTTTTAGAGAATTGATACTGGCAGCGCGTACCCAATTATATTACACTAAGCGGCTTGCGAAAGTGGCGGAATTGGTAGACGCACTGGATTTAGGTTCCAGCGCCGCAAGGTGTGGGGGTTCGAGTCCCCCCTTTCGCACCATCTTTTTTCTAGGACTTTTATGCGCCGATTGCGGCGCATTTTTCACATTACCTATCCAACTCAATCAAGGATAATTCATGCAACACGCTAATATCGAACAACTCAGCGCATTAGAACGTCGTATTAACCTTTCTGTGGAAATGCAGGCAATCGAGTCCGAAGTGGCTAAGCGCTTGAAGCATATCGCGCGTACAGCTCGTGTGGACGGCTTCCGCCATGGCAAAGTGCCTATGTCGATTGTTGCCAAACAGTATGGTGATGAAGTGCGTCAGGAAGTGCTCGGTAATGCGGTGGAGCGAGCATTTTCGAATGCAGTGCAGGAAAACAAACTGAAGGTGGCCGGCTTCCCGCGCATCGAACCTAAAACCGATGCGGCAGACCAGTCCTTGTTCGAATTTTATGCCGTGTTCGAGGTCTATCCTGAAATTACCTTGGGTGATATCAGCACGGCCGAGATTTCCCGCCCGGTGGTAACCGTGGGTGATACCGAAATTGATAAAACACTGGACGTATTGCGCAAACAGCGCGTGCAGTACGAAAGTGCGGATCGTGCAGCGCAAACCAATGACCTGGTTACGCTGGATTACATCGGCAAGGTTGACGGTGAAGTATTTGCAGGCGGCGAGGCGAAGGGGTTTCGCGTAGTGATCGGTGAAGGACGCACCTTGCCGGATTTTGAAACAGCCTTGCTGGATGTCAAAGCCGGTGACAAGAAGACTTTTGATGTGGCATTCCCTGCTGATTATCAGGCAGCGGAACTGGCCGGCAAGACCGCACAGTTTAGCGTTGAGATAACCGATGTGGCCGCACCAAAGCTGCCTGAAGTCGATGCCGAGTTTGCCAAGAGTCTGGGCGTTGCCGATGGCGATGTGGTTAAAATGCGTGCCGAGATCAAGGCGAATCTGGAGCGCGAAGTGAAAAATCGCGTGCAGGCGCAGGTCAAGGATCAGGTAATGCAGGCATTACTGGCAGCAACCTCAGTAGATACGCCAAAATCGCTGGTTCAAAATGAAGCCCAGCGTTTGATGGAACAGGCTCGCAACGATTTGCAGGCGCGTGGCATGAATGTTGCTGATATCCCCATGCCTACGGATTTGTTTGAAGAACGTGCACAACGGCGTGTAGCATTAGGCCTAATTTTGTCGGAAGTCGTACAAACTAATGCGCTGGCAGCGAAACCCGAACAAATCCGGGAAATGATCGAGGAAATTGCACAAAGCTACGAAGAACCGAAGGATGTGGTGAGCTGGTATCGGAAAAATCCTGAAAAGATGCAGGAAATCGAATCCTTGGCATTGGAGAACAATGTTGTAGAATGGGTATTGGGGCAAGCCAAAGTGACAGATCAGGTGCTCGCTTTTGACGAATTGATGGGGAAGGCATAACGTAATGATGACCAATAGCAACTGGGATCCACAGGCATTGGGTTACATCCCGATGGTAGTTGAGCAAAGCGGGCGTGGCGAACGTTCCTATGATATTTATTCGCGCTTGCTTAAAGAGCGGGTAGTGTTTCTGGTGGGGCCGGTTAATGAGACTTCGGCTAATCTCGTGGTTGCCCAGTTGTTGTTTCTGGAATCCGAAAATCCTGACAAAGATATCTATTTCTATATCAATTCGCCAGGTGGTTCGGTTTCAGCAGGCATGTCGATTTACGATACCATGCAATTCATCAAGCCGGATGTCAGTACCTTATGCATGGGGCAGGCTGCCAGTATGGGCGCGTTTCTGCTGACGGCGGGCGCCAAGGGCAAGCGTTTTGCCTTGCCGAATGCGCGAGTCATGATTCATCAACCGTTAGGCGGTTTTCAGGGTCAGGCATCCGATATTGCGATTCATGCCAAGGAAATTCTTTATCTGCGTGAGCGTTTAAATTCCATGATGGCATTCCATACCGGTCAGGATATGGCGACGCTGGAGAAGGATACCGACCGCGATAATTTCATGAGCGCCGAAGAGGCCGTGAATTATGGTTTGATTGATAAAGTGATAACAAGTCGCGCTGAAGCTGCGGCATAATTAAGTTAAATCTTAACGGAGAGTTTGCCATGTCTGACAAAAATAGCGGCGAAAAACTGTTGTACTGCTCTTTTTGCGGTAAGAGTCAGCACGAAG